>JAZGDL010000126.1:0-2632 GCA_036477795.1 Phycisphaerae bacterium | reverse complement strand
ACGAGTCCACCGACAAGCTCTGGCCCGGATGGACCAGCGTGGTTGCGGCCGGTTCTTCTACGATAAGTGGGCCGGCCGCCGAGAATCCAGCCGGCAATTGCTCGCGGGCGTAGATCACAGTATCGTGAAGGCCGTCGACATCGAAGTCAACGAGTCGGCGTCCAGCTTCGTGGACATCGCCTTTGGGACTTTTTGCCCGGATGGGCGAGAGCTGCGGCGTAGGTACCTGGCGGTACCCGATGAGGTGAAAATTGACGAACTCTACCGGCGTATCCGGCAAACGGAAGGTATAGAGTCGTTCATGGGCGTCGTGGAAATCCGCTTCAATCTTGACGATGTCCAGGGGATCGGCGCCAACAAGGACGGGGACGGTGTGCTCCTGCCCACGATACCGCAGATCGGCTTTGCGCTGGAAAATCAGCAGTCCATCCTGATCACCGTCTTGGGCGAAGCGATCGACGACGGATGCTTCAAGATCCGCGTAGATCACCTCCAGTTCGGCTGGTCGCACTTCGCTGGATTGATAGAGCCGCGTGCGGACGACGTCAACACGCGGTTGAGTAACCAACATGCCCCAGGCTGAGAAATGTGCGGGGTTGGTTGGAATGATCACTTTTTTCAACTGCAATTCCTCGGCCAGGGCCGCCGCATGCATGGCCCCCCCGCCGCCAAACGCCACCAGGGCGAAGTCGCGAGGATCGTAACCCCGCCGGACTGATACAAGCCTTAAGGCTTCGGTCATGTTGGAATTAACCATGCGTATAACGCCGTTTGCGGCGCTCTCTACCGTTGTACCAAGTGGACGTGCTATCTGCTCTAGAGCTTGCCGCGCGAGATCGGGGTAAAGCGGCACCTTCCCGCCTAAGAAGTTGTTCGGGTTGATGACGCCTGCGACTAACTTGGCGTCCGTCACGGTGGGGGCACTGCCACCCTTTCCGTAACAGGCCGGGCCCGGTTCGGCGCCGGCGCTCTTGGGGCCAACGCGCAAGACATCACCCTCCTCGAACCAGGCGATGGAACCGCCACCGGCCCCGATTTCGACAATGTCCACGACCGGCGTCTTCACCGGGTAGCCGGGAAACAGAGGCGTCCATTCTACCCGATATTCAGTGGTGGTCTTGAGCTCGCCTCCTTCAATCAGTGAGCACTTCGCGGTCGTTCCGCCGATGTCTAACGAGATGACGTTTGGCTCGCCGATGGCACGCCCAACGACGGCCGCGCCGCTCACGCCTGCTACCGGGCCGGACTCGATCAGATGAATAGGCCGTTGCCTAGCCGTAGCGAAAGAGGCGGTGCCCCCATTGGACTGCATTACGTGTAACTGGCGGGTCAGGCCGCGCTCGCTCACTACGGTCTGAATGCGATCCAAATAATGCTGCACGACCGGCATCACATACCCATTAAGGACGACCGTGCTAGTGCGCTCGTACTCGCGCCACTCCTGAGTGATGTCATGGGATGCGGTTACGGTTATTCCGGGCAACTGCTCGGAGAGCGCGGCGACCAATTGTTGCTCGTGGTCTGGAAAGGCGTACGAATGCAACAGACAAATAGCGATCGCCTCGACGCCGTCCGCCCGGCAGCGTGCCGCGATGGGATCTAGATCCTCCATATGGATGGGTGTCAGGACCTGGCCGCGATGATTTACCCGCTCACGAACTTCGAATCGCAGGTGGCGCGGTACGAATGGAACCGGTTTTTTGAAACGTAGGTTGTACATGTCCGGTCGATTGCCGCGGCCGATTTCTAGGACATCGCGGAAGCCGGCAGTCGTCACCAGCGCGGTCTTGGCTCCGCTTCGCTCTGTGATGGCGTTGATCACTACTGTGCAGCCGTGGACGAAGTAGTTCGCTTCAGCTAGAGTCACCGCAGCAACGGCGATTGAATCGAGGATGCCCTGCGCCAAATCATTCGGCGTGGAAGCGGCTTTGCCAAGCTCCACTCGCCCGCTGTGCTCGTCAAAAGCCACCAGGTCGGTGAAGGTTCCCCCAATATCAGTCGCCAGCCGAATTGCCAAAACTTACCGTGTCTTTCTCGAGGCGCGCAGAGCATCGGTTGCGGCCTTGTCTATGCTGAAATCCTCGCGCAGCACGACCTCGTACTCGTTCATTGCCTGTTCGTGGCTGAGGTAGCCGTTCCGAACATCAGAACCAACGAGTCCAAGCGGACGGCGGCGAGCGTCGCCATATCCGCCACCGCGTCCTGTAATAATACGAACTACATCACCGCGCTGGAGCGGGTGGTAGGCAATCCGAGCATACCTCATCACTTCTCCATTGCGATGCACTTCGACATAGTTATTGGAGCCTGGTTGTCCGCCTTCCAAGCCCCAAGGCCGTAGCGAATTGCGCCCCAGGCTGGCGTGCAAGAACGCCTTACTGTCAAGCAACCGGTATTCGCGAACCAGTCCCAATCCGCCCCGCCATTGCCCGGCGCCGCCACCATCTTCCTCGTTAAGAGAGTAGCTTTCCACCAGCAACGGGAATCTGCTTTCCAGGAGTTCCACGGGATAGTTATTCGTGTCGCCATCGGTGGTGGCGATCAAGCCGTTCTGCCCGTCCATCCCGCGACCAGCCCCCCAGCCGCCGTTGTGCGGCTCAGGATGCACCCAGACCTCGCCACTTTCGTCCAG
>JAZGDL010000125.1:0-6617 GCA_036477795.1 Phycisphaerae bacterium | reverse complement strand
AGCCGATCGCAACACGAGAACCGCGCACGGGCGCTGAAGCGCTTGCGGCGGGCGATCGCACTGCACGTCCGAACACCGGTTGACGTAGCCCGGTATGAGCCGGGAGCGGTGGTGGCCCAATGTCTGGTGCATGGTTTACACTTGCAGGTCGGGATCAAGGACCACCGTTACAATCTGGTTGTGGCCGAGGTTCTTGATCTGCTGGAGGCCTGCGGGTGCCGGGTGTCCACCGCCGCCAAAAAGCTGGGGATTTCGACGGGGAACCTGGTGGCGTTTGTCCGGCGCGATGCGAAACTGCTGGCCCGGGTGAACCAGATGCGAGCGGCGGCGGAGATCAAGCCGCTGCGGTGATGAGGACACGGGTTTTACATTGGCCCGGATTATTCGAACCGCAGAGAGCGCAGAGTGTTAGATGGTAAGAAGTTACGGCCGAACTTCCGCTGGTCTCATTCCGACAGTGTGCTTGTTTCCGCCGCGCCGGGATTCCGCGCTGACTCCCCGGACTTCCCATCTATTCCGTCTCTGCGGGCTCTGCGTGCTCCGCGGTGAATAATCCGCGCTCGAGGGCGATCGATGCCGGCTCCGGTGCATGCGGGAAAGACAGTTGATTCGGTGGCTTGCGGCGTGCTCACCGTCAGTGACACGCGCACGCCGGATACGGACACCGGCGGAGAACTGATTCGGAATCTGCTGCTTTCCCGGGGGCACCGTATACACTCTTATGCCATTGTCAAGGACCAGTCGGAGCAGGTGCGGGAGATGCTGGAGAGCCTGCGGGATGACCCGGTGTGCGCGGCGGTGCTGCTCACCGGCGGAACGGGGCTGGCCCGGCGCGATACCACTTATGAGGCTGTGGTAAAGCTGCTCGACAAACAGCTTCACGGCTTCGGGGAGCTGTTTCGGCTCAAGAGTTATGAGCAGATCGGCGCAGCCGCCATGCTGTCGCGGGCGGTGGCGGGGGTGATGGTGCGGACGGCGGTGTTCTCCATGCCGGGATCGCCCGCCGCGGTGCGGCTGGCCATGGAGGAACTCATTCTGCCGGAGCTGGGCCACATCGCTTACCTCCTGGCTGAACACGATGTGTGAACGTCACGATGCACGGGTGCCCCATGCCCTCTGGGGCTTGCCGATCAAATAGGGTTTCCCGAAATCGACACCCCTTCGATAGCCTGGCGCGCACCCGATACCCTCAGGTTCAGCGACGCGAAAGTCCCAATCGGTGCAAACGGTCAACGCGCCCGGTAACTACGGTTCCATAGCCTCGTCAGCCGTCAAAGTCCACCTGGAACTCGCCGAAATCCGGCAGATCCACATCTCCGTCGGCGTCAAAGTCGAACACATCGCAATCGGGGTCGCTCTTGGGCTCGCCGGGTGCGGTGACGCAGTCGACAAATAACCCATAATCGGACAAATCGACGCGACCGTCATCATTGGCATCGCCGTCCGCGAACGGATCGAGGGCTATCGTCTCCGTCAGCATCAGAACGGGCGGTGACTTGCCCGTAAGCTCCCACTGCTCGTACAGCACATCCCCGGTGTCATCCGTGTGGTTCTCGTCGCGCAGAAACGTCACGTAGTCTTTGCTGCTCGTTTGATAGTTGACGTTTACGGTAACCGAATCAGCACCGGCGGGCAGACGAAAACGGGTGTCGTCCCAGTACTGGCCATCAGCATAGGATGCGCCCACCGCTTGCGCTTGCACCGCCCGATAGGCTGCATTGGTGAACCCCCGCGGCGGAATCCGGTTGTCTTTGAGGATCACGCTGGTCACCGCGAAGTGGAAGCTCTTGCCCTCCGGGATACCGGTCACCGCCGACACTACGGCATCGATGCCCAGGTTGATCTCGTAGACCTTGGTGTCTCCAGTGGTCAATTCGGCGGTAAGAGGATCGTAGTGCCCGCGCTCCTCGATCAACGCCTCACCCGCGTCGAACACCTGGACATTGACCCACATGCGGCGTCCTTCGGGGTAGCCGGTGGGCAGTTTATGCCCCGTTTCATTGATCAGGCGGACGTTTATATGGTTGCCGATTTGGGTCACCTCCAATGTGCCGGCGCGCTGCAGCATGGAAATAGCCCGCTGCTTGCCCGCCTCCAGGTATTCGGGGTTGAGGTTGTCGCCCGGATACAGGTTTAGAATCATGTCCTGCACCCAAGCGTTGCCGCCGCTGAACTCGTGCGAGCCCAGGTCGCTTCGAACCGGGGCCTCGAGGGAATTGGCCCCCCTGCCCGTGGTATCAGGCATGTGGCAGTCCTGACAGGTACTGACCACGGTAACGTTTCCACCGAACCGGCCGCCCATATCCACGCCTGTCGCGGCGAACTCGCTGTGCCGCCACTCACTGAAAGTCCGTTCCAGGGGAAACATGTCAAACTTGTCGCCCGTCGGATGCGCTTTATCCAGCGCGGTCAACGTGTACGTGTCATCCGGCTGGCGCAGGAAAACCGGGTTGCTGACGTCGTGGCAGGTGGCGCACATCTCCGAGCTCTGGACGAAAGGTGTCCGCAACCAAGCGTGACCTGGAGAAGTGATATCGTCGTAGGGGCCGCGGCGCCGGTCCATCGGGTCGAGGATGTAGTTGCCCCCGCCGGGACTGATGGGAAACGGATCGATGTCGGCAAGTATGTCTTCGTTAACGGCTGGACTGACGCCCGGCTCGAAGACCGGGTCGACCAGGCGGTGACAGACGCTGCAACTGACCCCATCTCGATCGTTGGCGATCAGAGCGCTTCCGTCCGTCGGTTCCGAACGTCCGGAAATCCACCCGCCCGGCGTATGGCAGCGAATGCATAGATCGCCGGCAAAGGCCGCATCCTGGTTGGCAATTGCCAGAGCAGCCAAGAACAGCGGGTCGCGGGCCGACTGGGCCATCATGCTCCCCTGCCACTGTGAATAGATCAGCAGATCGGTCGATCCGTCCACATCGTGACAATGTCTGCACTTGTCGCTGGAAACGAAGGTTTCGTAGAGGACTTCGCCACTGGGCTGCGAGCCGGGTTGGAAGAAGTCCTCGAGCGTCGTGGGAACGGGTCCGCCGGCCCCGAGCTGCAAATCACCCGCGTAGAGGGCCAATCCCGCGGAAAGTATCAGGCATAAAACGCCCCAGAGCGGCTGTCTCTTCATGCTCCCATCCCCCACGACACCGTCAATCGAGTCATGCGTACCATGGCCCGCGGCGAGTGGATTGGCCTCAGTCAAGGGTTCCCATTCCGGCCCGCGGCACCTGATGATTCTACGGCTACCACCCATCCGACTGCAAGCGGAACCGCAACTACGTGGCGAATCCGCTGCTGGACGCCGCCCGATGCAGCATATTGATGTGTTGGATCACCGGACCTTGGCACCGATGTTCCATAATCTTGACGATTCTCGGAACGGCGGCGTGCTCGGCGGTTTTCCCGTGCCGAGCCTGGCGTTGGCGAGTTTGCCCGCGTTGAGCCAAAATAATCGTGCTAAGAGTCATCTCCCGGAGTGGCCCCGCACCCCTTCGGCGCTCACCTGTCATTTGTTGTACACCTCAAGGTTCACGGCAGCGTAAGTACTGTCTGAGCATATGGTTAGATGACACACAGCCTTGCGTCGGAGGGCCTTCGGTGCGTTGACACCATGCAGGAAGCGTGGTAACTTAGAGGAGAATTGTGGGGCGCCGCCCTTTGGGTCAGGAATAGCTGTTGCAATTTGATTTTGCGGCTTTTTAGCCGTGGCGGGCTTCCGGGTTTGCTGATTGTTTGCAGGCCCGGAAGTTTTTTTTGTTGTGCGGTGCTCGTCGGCGGGCGGTGGCTGCTAACGCGAACCTGCCTCCGTCTCCGCGTCCACTGCGGCGGGTATGCTGATGCGCGCGGCGTTGAGAAGCCGGGCGGCAAACTTGTCGTCGCGGTCGAGTTGGCAGGCGTGCCGCAGGGCACGGTAGGCTGCGGCAGGGCGATCGGAGAAGAGACGGTAGTAACCGAGCACAGTCCAAACTCTGGCATTGTCTTTCGCAGCTTTGGCGCGCTTTTCGAGCTGTTCCAGGTGCTTTTGGAATTCCGTTTGATCGGAGTAGTCGCGGCGAATGTCCATGGCTACGTAGGCCAGTTCGGGCTGCAACTGAAATGCACGGCGGATGAGGTGGTAAGCATCATCGTAATGCTGAAGGGCGGTCATGGCGTGCGCGGCGTGCAGTCGGCTTAGCGGATCACCTTGATCTTTCCTGGCGGCCAGGATGAAGTTTCTGGCGGCGGCGCCGTAGCGGCGGTTGTGGAAGTGTTCCAGGCCTTGGGTAAGGGCTGCGGCGTGCAGCGAGTCGCTGCGCTGATTGGCTGCAGCCCTGCGGGCTGCGCGCCAGCCTTGTTCGAAGCCGTCCTCGTAGCCACGATCGTAGCTTTCGGTGACAGCCGGGGTGCGATTCCATTGGGCGCGGGTGTAGCCGGGGGGAATATCGCTGAAACCAAACCTCTCGTGCCGCGAAAGCGTTCGATCGCGCTTCGATCGGTAGGCGCGGTCTGGCTGGATGGGATGGATTTCGTTGGGGGGCGCCTGGGTGTCGGCGCTGTCCGCTTGGTTCGGCGGCGGGGGCTGTTGGGCGAACAGTACGGCGCTTGCGAGCAGCACGCTTGCTGCGGCGGCGGTGACGCTGGTCCTCACTGTGATGATCATCGTTGTTCAGCCTCTGTCTTGGCGATGATTATACCCGATTCAGGACCGAGAATTAAGAGAGTCTAACAAAAACCGCTCGCTGGCACTCGGAGCTCGGAGCGTGTCGCCGAATTGTGCATGCTGATAGCGGTGTGGTCTGGATCGCATTTTATGACGGCGAGTCGATGAAAGATGCGGCCTTGGCGCTGATACTTGATCTCGAAGTTGGTGTTGACCATTTCGTCTTGTACGCCGAATTCAGGGGCGTTGAAGGGAATTTCTTTCAACGCCGGGTGTGCCAGGATGTGCCTGCGGATGACGTTAAAGTATTCGGCGTGGTCGGTCTGAATGGCCCAGCGCCCTCCGTGGGCTAACACCCGCACGGCTGCATCGACGAACTCGGGGTGAAACAATCGCCGTTTGTGATGCCTTTTCTTAGGCCAGGGGTCGGGGTGATAAACGTGGAGTGCGCTCAGGCACTGCGGGGCCAGGTGATGCTTCACAAGGTGGGCGGCGTCCGTGCGCATGATACGCACGTTGTCGATTCCCCATCGGGCCATTCGATCGGCGGCGTATTTGAAGTACTTGTTGGCCCATTCGATGCCGATCAGCCTTTTTTCGGGGTGAGCTTGGGCGCGGCGCAAGAGAAACCCGCCCTTTCCGCAGCCGATCTCGAGTTCGACGTCTCCGGGGGAGTTGAACCACTTCACAGGGTGGATCACCACACCGTCAGCAGGGGGTTCAACAATGATGTCGCCGATGGTGACCATATCTCATCACGCTGGTATGATCCAAGCGTGCGCAAGGATCATCTTAACACGATGGGGCTTGAAGAAAAACTACAGGCGAACTTGGCGGCGGTGAGGGCTCGCATCGAAGAAGCCTGCACACGCACACACCGCGATCCGGATTCCGTGTATCTGGTCGTAGTGACCAAGTCCGTCGGTATGGATGTAATCCTGGCGCTGGTGAAGATGGGCGTGACCGACCTGGGTGAGAACCGGGTTCAGCAGCTTACGGAGCGAGCCGCCGCGGTTTCCGAGTTCCTGCAGCGGCGGCAGGAGCCGGAGTCGTCGGGCGAGCCGCCAAGAGCACCTCGGTGGCACATGGTGGGGAATCTGCAACGCAAGAAGGTCAGCGTCCTGCTTCCGTCTGTGGCTATGATTCACTCGGTAGACCGGTTGCGACTGGCTGAGGAGATTAATAAACGCGCTGACGGGCATTCACGTCGGGTGGACGTTTTGTTGGAAGTGAACTGCGCGGACGAGCCGCAGAAGGGGGGCGCCGCGGTTTGCGCCGCCGCCCATCTCGGGGAACAGATCGCGTCGCTGCCCAACCTGCGGGTGCGCGGCCTGATGACGATGGCCCCGCTGACGCCGGACGAAACGATCGTGCGCAACGCGTTTTCTCGGGTGGCTGAGCTGTTTGAGGAAATGCGCAGCGAGTACGCGGTCGGTGACACTTTCGACATTTTGAGCATGGGCATGAGCAGCGATTTCGAGATCGCGGTCCAGTGCGGAGCCAACCTGCTGCGGATCGGAAGCGCTCTGTTTGAAGGCGCTCGAGGCGCCGATCTCGACGATTCGTGTGCCGGCCTGTAGGGGGACTCCGGCCTCCTAACGCCTTGGCGGTGCGACACGAGCCGTTGGGTATCTCATCGGTTCCACGCCCTCCGGCGCGCTCAGCTTCCCGATCACAATGTACGCCCAGAGTAATGTTCCCGCCGGAACGCCAAGTTTGAGAAATAGGGGCAGCAGCGAGAAGAGATGATCCCAAAAACTCCGATCTCCGTTGCCGGCTAGATAGACGGCTACCTTGACCGCTATGGGGACCACAAGAAACAGGATCGCCGGAAGGTAGAGCCAGAACTTGAATGTCAGGCTCGGCCCCACGCATGCGGCCACGCGCTTGCGGGCGTACATATTGACGAATACGGTCAATACGGCGGCCGCCAACCCAATGGACCCGTGGAATGCTTCCTGCACCACCTCATAGACATATA
>JAZGDL010000124.1:0-3078 GCA_036477795.1 Phycisphaerae bacterium | reverse complement strand
GCCCCGAGGGATTTATCGCTTTGGTGCCAATCCCGAGGGGTGGCAAAGACGGGCGCCGCAGAAGGCGCCCGCCCTTCGGTCTGGGCCCCTGGGTCGGCGCTCGGGTCGGTTCCCAGCGGAGCCCTATCCTCCGCCCAGGTCATCGAACAGCATACCGCTTCGGCGGTCGCATCGCCAACGCATGCTGTTTGCCGGCGCCGGATGGTGTCAGGCCGCCTGGCGCCGGGCCTTTCGTCTTTGCCGCGCCTCCTGCAGCTTTCGATCGCGCTCGGCACAGATCGCCTGCTCACGACCGGCCAGCTTGTCCGACGGCGTCACGTAGCCGATGGCGCTGTGAAGCCGGACCGTGTTGTAATGTTCCACGTACTGGGCTACCAAGCGCCGGGCGTCGGCCAGCGACAGCGGCGTTCCCGGTCGAAGGCACTCGCTCTTGACCGACCGATGCCAGCGTTCCAACTTGCCGTTGCTCTGCGGGTAGTACGGCGAGGTTCTCACATGCGTCATCCCGCAGATCCGAATGAACGTCTTGAAATCCTTGGCGATGAACTGCGGGCCATTGTCCGAGATGAGCCGCGGCGTCGCCCCGGGGAACTTTTCCCGGGCCCGCTGGATGATGATCTCCACGTCAGGCTCCCTCATCGACTCGCGAATCTCCCAGTGAACCAGGTAACGGCTGCAACCGTCCAGCACGCTGCACAGATAGTAGAAGGTCCCGCCGATGTTGATGTACGACACGTCCACGTGCCAGTGCTCGTGTGGCCGAAGCGGCTGCCTAAAGCCCGTCCCCTTGCGCGAGGGTTGACGGTTGCACTTGCCCAGCAGCCCGGCATCCCGCAGCACCCGGTACACGCTCGTCGGGCTTACCGCCACCAGCTCACGGTCCAGCATCATGAACGCCAGTCGGCGATAACCCTCCAGCGGGTACTGACGGTGAAAATTCACAATGGCCTGCTTCTCCCAGTCCTCCAGCCAGTGGTCGCGCGGTATCCAGGCGTTGTGCTCGTTGACCTTGCCGTAACGCTCCCCCCAGCCGTAGAACTTGCTCGAGGCGATGCCCAGCCAGCGGACCAGTCGGGACACCGCGATCTCGGTCCGCGCCGACCAGCGGCGCACGAAATCCACCACCGCATCCCGGATGTCGTGGGGCACCCAGGTCCCTTTCAGGGTTGGCCAAGCGTTTTTTTTAGCGACACGTGCTCGCTCATGAGCTCGGCCAGGACCTCGTTCTTCTCACTGACCTTGGCCTCCAGGGCTTCGATGCGGCGCGCCTCGGCAGAGTGCTGTCGCGGCGACTTGCGCCGGGGCTGGTCGAACAGCGTCGCCCCCTCCTCGAACAGCTTCTTTTGCCACTGGTAGAGCAGCGTCGGCTGCACACCATGCTGGTCACAGACCTCGGAGATCGGCACCTTCTCGACCCGGTGCTCCCGCAGGATCGCCATCTTTTCCTTCCCTGTGAAATTCCTTCGCTGTCTCGGCATTGAAAAATCCTCCGTCTGGGTTACCTATAGGTGTAACTCAAACTGACGGATTCTCCAATTCCGACTGAGGCAGCACAGTATGCTGTTCGTACGGCTGGATGCAAATAAGGAGTCAGCAAGATGGCTAAGCAGCTAAAGCGTTTCGGAATCTTGGTTTTTCTGATCGCCGCGGTAGGCGTGGTGGTGGTTGTGCCCTTGGCTCGATCATATCAATCTGGTCCGCCATTGCTGGGTGATCCAGCCATTGCTCAGGCCGTGCGGGATGTGGTCGGCTTCGGACCTATGGATGTGCTGCCTGCGCTGGCGCAGGACGCCAACCACCGGCAGATGATTACACACGCTCGAGCCTTCGTAGCTGAGCATGAAACCGAACTGACCCCGCTTGTTGAGAACGTCCAACAAACGCGCAAGGCACTGAGCCACGCTATCACTTGGGGCCAAGACACTACTCAAGCCCGCCAGGCTGTCGATGAGGCTAGATCTGCGATCTCACAAGCCATCGGCAACATGCTGCCGGGCATGAGCGATCAAGTTCCCTCTCAGCATCAGGCCTTGGTTTCGAGGGTGTTGGCGAACGGCCAACTGGACCCTGACTTGAGGTGTCTGGATCTGTCCTCGGGACAGCGAGCAGCCATCCTCGCTGCCCAAAACGAGAGAGACAAAGTGCTCCACAACGCCCGCAACTGGCACCAAAAGGCGAAGAACGAAGCGGCGAAGGCCGACTTCGAAGCGGCGGTCCACGCCATTCTAGCCGAAACCCAGCGCACTCGACTTGCCGCCCTTAGACAGACGCTACGAACCCGCAGAATGGAGATGCTGCTCGCCGAAACCGAACCATTCAACGGCGGTTAGCGAAGCGTGTATGAAGGCCAGAGTAGGGCAAAGCCTAGGACCGGCATATCAGCCCGACGCCGGACCCTGGTGATGCAGGAGTGGTGGATCCGATCCGTCACCCGGTCCGCCGCGTAAAACTCGTCAACCGAAGAACCGGACCGTTTCACCACGGGCTGCTAGAATTAGTGTCGCGTGATTCATTCGATCAATCTAAATTCCACCAAGAACTCTGACTTGGCGAGTCCCTGTTGGCCATAGCACATCATGAACGTGGTCGACAACCGTTCTCAGTCGTTGAAGGCCGATATCTTCCACATAGATGCCGGACATTCCAGGGATAGCATGGCCCATGATGCGATGGATTGCATGTTGGTCGTGTGTTTCGTCTGCCCATGTTCTAAAGGTGTGGCGTAAGGTGTAGAAACCTATCCCGCGACGCTTGATGTTGAGTGAGTTGAGCAACGCGTTGAAATCCGCTCCGAGCTTGTCGATATTGGACGCCTTGCTGGATCCATCCTCGATCGCCTTGAAATTCTGTCGCACCAGGGGTCTTCCTGTAGACGTCAAGAAGACGAGCCGTCCAGCTTCCTCATCTTTAGGTTCTGGCCGATGCGCGAGCACGGCTTCGAGAGCGGACACTGTTTCTCGCCATAATGGTACCGCCCGCTGCACCCCTGTCTTAGGCCTGGCGTAGGAGACGATGCCGCCATTCAAGTCAACCGCTTGCATCGGCAGCGTCGCACAATCCGTGTTCCCGAAACCACCA
>JAZGDL010000123.1:0-4526 GCA_036477795.1 Phycisphaerae bacterium | reverse complement strand
CATGGAAAACGTTCGGAATAGGTGTTGTTCCGATTGCGTCGAGTCCGATGATGTTCCCTTGGATGACCGTGTTGGTCACGTACTCTGCAAAAACACCGCTGCCCCCGTTGCCGGAAAGAACATTGCCGTCGCCCTCATTGGGCCCTCCGATCACGGTCCCGTCCGTATCCACCAACCGAACTGCCGCCCACACATTGCCCAGGCCAACACTTCCCGTGATGTCCGTACCCACGAGATTCCCGACGATCTGAGTTCGGTCCGAGTAGTGGACCGTGATGGCATCAAAATCGTTGCCCGAGATGACATTGCCCGGACCGATCGTATTGTCGTTGGCCCCCGAATAGATTGTGATTCCTCCTGAGACGTTGCCCAGATCGGCAGTCCCCGTCACGTCCAAACCAATGATGTTTCCGAAGATGACATGGCCGCTACCACCGTTAATCACAATGCCCTGGGCGGTGTTGCCGGAGATGACGTTGCCCGGGCCGACTTGTGTTCCCGAAGTGTCTTGCCGCATCCAGATGCCGGCGTCACCGTTTGGGCGGGCCTCGTCGCCGTCAAGGTTCGTGCCGATGTAACAGTGGGAGATCGTGTTTCCGCTTGCTGCCGGGCCAAACGGAAAAATCCCGAACCGCGGAAAACGGTTGATGACCAATCCGACTATCGAATTCCCTCCCGAACTGATGCGGAAACCGTCCGACTCGCTGCCAGTCAAAGAGCCGTCGAGTTCAATGTCAGGCGCATCGTCGTCGTCGATGTCGCCGTCGATGGTGATGTTGCCGCCAATAATTTGTGGAAGCTGACTCGTCGGCTGAATCGTTCCTCCAGCGAGCATGGGATCGAAATGGATCGTGACTCCGCCGGTGATGTTGGCCTGGTCGATCGCCTCACGAAGCGTCGTCAGACCGTCACCAGGCAGGCCGGGATCGTCGAGTGAGTTGACGACGATTTGGGCCGCCCCTTGCGAGGCTAGGGCCATTGAGAGGATTACGCCCAGTGGCGTCCATCGATGAACCATGGCTTGCTCCTGGTCGCTCAACAGCAGACGTTCATCACTTCTCCCAGGATACGAACCAGGGCTTTCAAAATCAACACTGCCGCTCCAGACTGGGGAAGAATTCCCGTTTTTCGGTGGCTTGCTTGAATTGGATCAGGATGTAGAATCCTCAATTTGATTCCCAAGCCGCGTCAGCAGCTCTCGGAGTTGACTTGGACGCGTGGTTTTGTCTGCCACGGGCGGATGGTTTTGGGATCGACATCCGGCGGCGTACCCAAGTGGACTAAGGGGACGGATTGCAAATCCGTTATGCATGGGTTCGAATCCCATCGCCGCCTATCAAGAACACCGTTTTCTGCCGCTGGTTGGGAAGTGACCGCAGGTTGGTGGCGGAAGTGGCGACCATCATCCCGCCCCTGGAAGCTGAGTGCGACTGGGAAAGGAGCACGAAAGGGCGCCCGCGGTCTTGAGTGGTGTCAGCGGGCGGAAGGAAGCGTGATGGTGAAGGTGGTGCCCTCGTTCAACCGGCTCTGTATGCTGATGCTTCCGCGATGCTCATGGACAATGTCGCGGCACAAGGCCAGCCCCAGTCCGAAGCCGCTTTTTCTGTCTCGGCCCGAAACCCACGGGTTCGAATCCGTGGGCTTGGTGGTGAAGAACGGATCGAAAACCGAATCACATTCCTCCGGTGATATGCCGCACCCGGTGTCGGTGACGGCAATCTCCACGGTGTCGTCATCGGTGTTCTTTGCCCGGATGGTCACCCGTCCGGTGCGATCTTGCAGTGCGTCGCGGGCATTGAGCAGCAGGTTGAAGAATACCTGCTGAAGCTGTTTGGCATCCGCCCATACCGTGATGCCCTCATCTATATCGACGGTAAAGGTAATGCCGTCCTTGGCGAGATCGCGGCAAAGACATTCATGAGCGTCCTGGACGACCGCACCAACCGACACCGGCTTGAATGCGACGGGTTCCTCGACGGCCATCCCCAGGATGCGCTCCGACATACCCAGAACCACCTCCGCCTGTTTCAACGTGGTGCGCAGGGCTTTAGCCATCATCTCGTGATCGTCGCTGCTCAGGGCCCGCGTGGCGTAGCCCACGATGGGAGTCATAACGTTGTTGTACTCATGAGCCAGCATGGCTGCCGCGGTGCCCAGCGCCGCCAGCCGTTGCGACTGACGGAGCTGCTGTTTCATGCGGACCAGGTCCTCTTCGACTCGAGCGAGATGTGCGGCTGGACGCTCACTTGGCTCAGTAACTGCGGCAGGAGCAGGGCCTCTGGATCCCGACAATCCCGGTTCTGTTTTGATCGACGTTGGGCGTCCCACACCTTTTCGTCGGCAATCCGGCTCATTTCACTTGAAAGCATACGGCTACGGAAGGCCGATCAGGTCTCCGATGACTGGTGCGAACTTCACGATGAGACGCGTAGGGTCCGCCTTGCGGACCACGAACGCGAGATTGGTGGGCGGCTGGGTGGCATGGGTCCGCGCCAGCGGCCCCGTGCGTTCTCCCCCCGAACACCTCAACGCAACTAACCGGATTCCACCGCATTCACGGTGGTCGCGGGGAGAAGCTCAGGAAGAAGCGCGGCGAGTATGTAGAGGGGATGGTTGGTGCTGCGCCGTGTGGCGGGCAAACGCGCGCCGCAGCACTCTGACGAGCGGAAATCGGCCGGATTTGGCGTTGAGAAGAAGGCATTCTCAGGAAATGGTCAGCAGGCGCTTGGGGTCGCCCTATAGATTCGGTAGGATTGCGGCTTCGGTGGTGCCAAATGGGAAACCTCGGTTCTACCAAGTGTGCGTCAACAGCGTCCGCGAGAAGCAATCACTCAATTCATCGATGCGAAATCTGTCGGCAAATAGGAGAAGCAGAAGAGAATGTCCCCGAGTAACACAGAAGATAATGATTGGTCACCGGGAGCGGCCCTGATACGCTCGGTGGTCTATGGGTTGATGGCCGGTCTTGCGATGGGCTTGGTGTACTTCCTGCTAATCTGGTTCCTTCAGGACTGGATACGATCGACCGACTTTCGTAGCACCTACTATGGTCGATACTACACGCCCCTTGTCCTGCTGCCGTTTTTCTTGGTTTCGGCAATATATGCGTGGGTCAACCTCCGACTCGCCGAACGGATATCCGGGGCCTACGGCTTCTTTCTGATGATCCCGGTAAGCGGCACGGCCGCGGCCGCCATGGGCATCGCCTTGGGACTCACCAGAGCAACGATCGCGCCGTGGTCCGACCGTTTCTGGTGGACCTTCTTTGCGCTTGGCGTTGGCATGGTAGGCGGACCTCTGATCAGAATACTGCGCTCAGATTGATCACCGCCGGGTGCGCTAGAACTGGGTGGCATGGGTCCGCGCCGCGGGCCCGTGCGTTCTCGCCCGGAACTCCTCAACGCAACCAACCGGACTCCACGGGTCAACTGCGTTGCCCCATGCCACCCGCCTCATTCTGGTTGCTTGCAGAGCCGGAATCGTCGAGGTAGAGGAGGCACACAAAAAAAATGCAGCCGAGTGGGGACACACCAACGGACCACGATGCCGCAGCCCTCTCAACCGCATAAGCATAAGAAGATATGTCATGTCTTCAGCTTTGGTCAAACGGGAGTTGATGCAATCCACATTGTCTGCCTTCAAGCAGTGCTTTAGCACCGCCACCCGCGGCTTGACGGCTACGGAAGGCCGATCAGATCTCCGATGGCTGGCGCGAACTTCACTATGAGCCCGGCGAAGACCACGCTGACCATGCTCATGAGCTTGATGAGGATGTTCAGGCTGGGGCCTGAGGTGTCCTTGAAGGGGTCGCCCACGGTGTCGGCGACGACGCCGGCTTTGTGGTCCTCGCTGCCCTTGCCGTACATGATCCGGTCGTCAACGGCAGCCGCGGCCCGACGGGCGATCTCGTCGCGTATGCCCGCGGGGACCGTGTCAAGGGCTTTGGGGTCGTCGCGGATCTGCTTGGCGGTGACGCTGTCGTGGGTTTCGATGAGCTTCTTGGCGTTGTCCCAGGCCCCGCCGGCGTTGGCCATGAAAATCGCCAAGGCGAAGCCGGAGGTCAGACCACCGGCCAGCAGGCCCATGACGCCCCCGACGTCGAGAACGAGCCCCACCACCACGGGTGCGGCCAGGGCCATCAACGAGGGGATGACCATTTCCCTCTGGGCACCGGCGGTGGAGATCCTGACGCATTGGGCGTAGTCGGGATACTGGGTTCCTTCAAAGTCGACGGGCTTGTTGGGCCAGTTTGCGGGATCATTGACGAAGGCCTCGTCCTTGCCCTGGGCTCTGAGGTAGTCGCGCATCTTGCCGAATTGGCGGCGGCACTCGATCATCATGGCGCTGGCGGCCCGGCCGACGGCTTGCATGGTCATGGCGCAGAACACGAATGCCAGCATCACGCCGCAGAACATCCCACACAACACCTTGGGGTTCATCAAAGTGACGTCGTAGAAGGCCATGAACTGTGCCATGCTGGCCGTGCGGGCGGACACCAGTTCGTATCGCGTGCCCTCAAGCGTCAG
>JAZGDL010000122.1:0-3460 GCA_036477795.1 Phycisphaerae bacterium | reverse complement strand
GGCGATTCCTTGAACAGGTCCTGGATCAGTGACATTAACGATCTCCATCAGCGCCGATGTGGGACCGGCTTTCCAGCCGGTCAAATGACAGGCTGGAAAGCCTGTCCCACAGGCGGCCACGGGGTGGTCCGTACGGCGGACCCTACGCCCGACAAGTAGTTACTCCCTGCCGCGTGTGCGATGGTACAGGCAACACAGTACAATTGATACCATGGAACAGGACCGTGCTGAATCCGGGCAAATTGACGGCGACGCCCCGGCTAAGGCAGAGGCGGCCAAGCGCGTCCTGGTGCGCTGGCGCCGGGTCCTGCTTTTCGTCGCATGGGCCTACGCTCTATGGGTGGTAACGCTCTACCTGCTCCAGGACGGGCTGATCTTTGCATCGCATTTCACGCCCGCAGCGATGTCCGGCCCGTACATGGCGGGCACCGTCGTCATTCCGCTGGAGGTGGAAGACGGTGAGCGCGTCGAAGCCTGGTTCATCCCCGCACCGGGGTGCAACGAAGATCGCCCTGCCCCGGTCGTGGTATTCTTCCACGGCAACGCTGAACTGATTGACTTCCAGGACGACGTCGTGCGCGGCTATCATAGGCTCGGTTTTTCGGTGCTGCTGCCCGAGTATCGCGGTTTTGGCCGATCCGGCGGCAAGCCCTCGCAGGACGCCGTTCGGGCCGACGCCGTTCGGTTTCTTGACGCGGTCAAGCAGCGCCCGGATGTCGACGCTTCGTGGATCGTGTTCCACGGCCGATCGCTGGGCGGGGCCCTCGCGGCCGACCTGGCCACCCAACGCAAACCGGCTGCTTTGATCCTGCAATCGACCTTCACCAGCATGACGGCCATGGCCCGCCGCTTCCTGGTGCCCGGTTTCATCACCCGCCAGCCCTTCCGCACCGACCGTGTGCTGAAAAGCCTGGACGTTCCTGTGCTGATCTTTCACGGCACCGGCGACAGTGTCATACCCGTGTCACACGGCCGGCGACTCGCCAAGCTGGCCCGCAACGCCGGATACGTCGAATACCGCTGCGGCCACAACGACCTGCCCCCCAGGGACCAGGAGGATCAGTACTGGGGTGAGATCGAATCCTTTTTGTCACGCCGCGGATCACAGTAACAGTAGGGTCCGCCATGCGGACCACCTTGTGTTGGCTTAACGCAGTAAAGGGCTCGGGGAGCCCTGGACCGGGTCAAATCCCGAGGACGAAGTTTTTCACGACCGCGACGATCACGCCCGCGGACACCACCAGCGCCAAGACCGCGTAGGTACGGTCCTGGGCGGCCCGGTAGGCTGTGATCGATTTACCGAAAATGATCGGCCCCCCCGCGAAGCTTGCCAGCAGACCGCACGTACCGAGCGGTGCCAATGGATGGCCTCAGCAGAATTCGTTGCCGGCCCAGTATCCAAGCAGGGGGATCAGCGAAGCGGCGAGGACAATTCTCCCGGTCACGACATTACTCCGTTGGCCTTCATACCGTGTCAGCAGGGACCGACGCGTTCGGGCATGCTGATCGTAGCGCACCCTATGACGCCCCGTCTTCCCTCCCCGCTGGATAACCGGCGCGGGACGTCAGGAATTCCCGAATCCCGCAGTGATCCCCATGTACATCGGGGTTTACCGGACGCCGACTGCCTGGGTGGCCCACCTCCTCTGGAGGTGGGGGAGGCGATGATCGTCGCGGATAGCATCACCATTTTTGTAGGGTCCGCTGTGCGGACCAAATGGGCTGGAAAACCGAGCGTATGTCATCGTCTCCCCCATGTCCAAAGGACATGGGGCCACCCGGCCAAACGGCAAGCCTCTGCGAAGGTCGCTTGGGGGTTCGGGCGCGACACCGGCGTCCGAAGTGACTTTGTCGTTTGGCAGACGCCGGAACCGTAGTTTCCGCCCATACCGCCCGAGCATGATCGGCACGTCAGCGACGTCAACCACAAAGGGTGACGCTTCAGTCAACTCCCCCCGGCCACCGAATCTATCCAAGTCTTGATGCGGTTTTCAAGAATGGTGAGCGGGGTGCAGCCGGACTGCAACACGACGTGGTGGAATTCGCGGATGTCGAATCGCTCGCCCAGGCGCTTCTCAGCCAGCATGCGCAGCTCACGGATCTTCAACTCTCCAATCTTGTAACCGGTAGCTTGCCCCGGCCAACTGATGTAGCGGTCGATCTCGTTGTTGACGTTGAGCTCGCTCAGGGCGGTGTTGTCTAGCATGAATTGCACCGCTCGCCGGCGCGACCAGCCCAGGGCGTGCATGCCCGGGTCGACCACCAGCCGGCAGGCCCGCCACATCTCATAAAGCAGCCGGCCGAAGTTGTCGTAGGGGTCCTGGTACATGCCCATGCCCAGTCCGAGGCGCTCTGAATACAGCGCCCAGCCTTCCCCGAACGCGGTCACCCACAAGTGTTTGCGGAACTCGGGGATGTTCTCCTGCTCCTGGGCCAGGGCGACTTGCAGGTGATGCCCGGGAACCGCTTCGTGGCTGGCCAGGGCAACCATCTCATATTTCGGCCTCTGGTCCAGGGCGTAGGTGTTGGCGTAGAACCAGCCGGGTTCGGCGTTGCGGATGTCGCCGTCTCGGTAGTAAGCCGTGGTCTGGTTGGCAGCCATAAACTCCGGAATCTCCCGCACGCCGTACGGCAAGCGCGGCAGCGTCCTGAACAGCTTCGGCAACCACGCGTCAACGCGCTTGCAGATGTCGCGGTAGTCTTCGAGCAGGTCTTCGGGCGTCTTGTGATAGAACCTCGGATCGGTTCGCAGGTAATGCACGAAGGCCTTGAAAAGTTGCGGCTCGGAAAGCTCCGCCGCCACCGGGAACTTCTCCATGAAGTCGCTGGACCGAATGACCACCATCATCTCCGCCCGGATGCGGGCCACCTCGCCCAGCCCCAATTCGTGAATCTCGGCCGCTGACATCTCGGTGGTGGTGCTACGGCGAAGCCGATACTCATAATACGCTTCTCCGTCGGGCAGGTCAGTGGCAGCGATGGTGGTGCGACAGTAGGGAATGTACTCGTCCACCAGGAATCGCCCCAGACGCTCCAACGCCTTGCGGACGCCGGGCAAGGTGACCTGGTCCATCCGCCCCCGCAGGCGGGTTCGGGCGTCCTGGTCGATGGTGTCGGGCATGCGTTCGAAGGGCTTTTTCAGTGCGTCGAGGCCGCCGGAGAGCAGCGCCTCAAACTGCCCCGATACCCCGTGGAGCGTGACTTTCGGTGGTGTACGGCCTTGGTCGACCCCTGCCCGCAGCAATTCAATCGTGTCAGCTATGAGCAACGGGGTACGCTCCAGGCGGGTGAGGTAGTTTTCATAATCGTGGTAGACGTTGAAGCGGACCCGCTCGCCCATCTGTGGGATGGTCTGGTGTGGTCCCGATCGCTGGCCCACGGGGGCGAGAAACATGCGGAATCGATGGGCCTCGATCTCGTTTTGCAGCATCCACTGAAACATGTCGTAGCTGAGCCGGTC
>JAZGDL010000121.1:0-18364 GCA_036477795.1 Phycisphaerae bacterium | reverse complement strand
ATTCCGGCTGCAACCGGATTCCCCGGAGCCGGGATTCAAAATCCTTAATGGAAATCGGCGGCTCCAGTTCATCCAGCACGATGGCCACGCCGCCTTTGTATGGCCGGATGTCGTAGTTGGCGGTGGGATCCTCGATCACATCGGAGAGATACACCACTTCCTCTTCGATCGGCCAATACCCTGCCGGGGCGATCTTGGGATCGGTGACCACTGTGAAGCTCACCGCCCGGCTGATATTGAGCCGGTCGGCAAGTACCGCCAGGATGGCTGTCTTGACCAGCGCCTTGTTGGTCTCGACGGTGATGACCTCAAACGCGGGCGGCGCGTCGGCGGCCGCCTCCAGCTCCCGGACCGTTTGTATCCGGGCGTTGGCCAGGTGGGCCGCGGCCTTGTCGGCATCGTCTGCGGCGCCGGCCAGGGCAGACCTGATCTTGTCAACGTCGAGCATGGCCTCGGGCTTGGCGTCAATAGTGAGCGCCCTGCTGGCCCGCGTGAATCCGCCACGCTCGACACTGGGCTCCAATGTCCTTCGCACCAGCGCTTCGATCTGCTCGCCGCTAAGAACATCCGACGAAATGGTGAACGAGCCCGCCGCCGAGGCAGGCGCCACCGACGCCGCTTCTATGGCAGGTGCCGCCGTGTTTCGCAGCCACTGCACAACCGACCCGGAATCCGCGTCCAATGAGCTCACCAACTGCCTGGCCTCCTGGTCATTGAGCGATTCACCCTCCTTGAGCTCGAACTGTACGCTGGTGCCGCCCAGAAACTCGATGTCGTACAGGGCTTCCTTATCCGTGGTGGACAGCGTGACGGCGAAGGCCAACGCCAGCACCACCACACCGCACGACACCGGCCAGAACACCCGGCGCAAGCCCAGCCAGTCGATCTTGGGACGTTGTAACAGGCGCATCATCGTCAGTGTCTTGATCCACCCCGCTTTCAGCAGCGTGGTGAAGATCAGTCGAGTTACGAACAGCGAAGTGAACATACTGGTGGCCACGCCGAACCCCAGCACCATGGCAAAACCTTTCACCTCTTCAGTGCCGAGATAACCCAGCACGATACAGATGATTATTGTGGTGAGATTGGCATCCACGATTGTGGAAAAGGCCCGTTCATAGCCGACCCGCAAGGCCTTGCGCATGCCCACACCGCGATCGCGCTCCTCGCGGATGCGTTCGAAGATCAGGACGTTGGCGTCGACGGCCATCCCCACCGTCAGAATCAAACCGGCGATGCCCGGCAGCGTGAAGGTGGCCTGCATGGCGGCCATGATGCCCAGCACGAAGAGTAGATTCATCACCAGCGCCAGATCCGCCACCAAGCCCGCGAAACGGTAGTAGATGATCATGAAGAGGGCCACGGCGACGAAACCGATGACGGTGGCCCGCATGCCCAACGTCCTGTTGTACTCGCCGAGTTGAGGCCCGATGGTCTGCTCCATCAACGGCGTCTCGATGAGCCGCGCCGGAAGAGAGCCGGCCCGCAGGGTGGCGACCATCTCGTTGACCTCGTCCTGTGTGAAACTGGAGCTGGTGATCTGCCCGTTCTCACGAATCATGCTCTGGATGGTGGCGAAGGACTGGCATTGATTGTCCAGTATGATGGCCATGGGCCGACCGATGTTGCTCCCGGTAAGATCCGCAAACAACCGTCCGCCCCGCGGATCCAGCACGAAATTCACCGCCGGCCCGCCCGATTGTGAATCGACCCCGACAAAGGCGCTGACCAGCTTCCACTTCCGCTCGCGCAGCAGCCCGAACTTTTTCTCAGCGTGGGCCAGCACGTACCATTTGCCGGCGTATTCCTCGATGATGACCTGCGATTGAGATCCCTCCTTGATTCGTTTGACGTCCTCCATGTTGTCGGCGTTCATGAAGCCGACGATGTCACTCACCTCCAACCACTGGTAGTTGTCGCCCGGCCGCGTGCGGGGGCCGCGCTCCTGGAGCTGCGTCTGGTATCTTCCGATGGGTTCCTGAAGGTAGGCCTCAGCGTGTGTGGTAGTGCCCGGCGATGCCAGATCGCGCTCGGCTATCATGCGGAATTCCAGCACGCCCGCGCCGCGGATGCGGCGCTTCAGGTCCGAGGGGTCTTCCAGGACGCCCTTGTCCTGTGCCCAGGCATCATATTTCTCGACCGTGGCGTCTATGGCGGCTGCGAACTTCGGCGACGGGTGGGAGTTCTTGAGTTCCAAAAGCGCCTGGTCTCGCTCCGCTTCGTCCGCCAGAGCCAGGATGTCCTTGAAACGGCCCAGGTCGACGCTGGTTTCCAACAGGCGGCCCAGGGCGCTTTCATAGGCCGCCCGAGCTGCGTCTTCCGCCGAAAGATCCAGACCTTGGCGGGCGTCGCGATAAGCGTCGTAGGCTTCGATCACCGAGTCCATCAACGCTTCGCGTAGCCCAACGCCGCGTATCAGTTGTTGCCGTCGTGCCGGCCTTTCGTCAGGCGGGCTGTTGAGCATCGCTTCCAGTTCAAGGCGCGATACGTTAAGTGCCGCCAGTTCGGCACGGGCTGCGTCGTAGGCCTTACGGCGCTCCAGAGCCAGACGTGGCGGACGCGGCATCTGTATCTCCAGCCGGTTGTTCCCAATCGGACGCCAGACCAGATTCAACTGACCGTTGGGATCGACCCGCCGCTTCAGCACCCGCATGACCCGGTCCGCCAGACCGGTTTGCTCGCTGCGGCTGAGACCCTTCGTGTCGATCTCGAACAGAAGGCTCGAGCCGCCCGCCAGGTCGATGCCGGCTTTCAACTTTTGTGACGGGGGGTAGATTGCCAGAATGGCCACCACCACCGGAAAAATCACTAGTGACCATTTGAAAAGCTTTCTATCTTCATTCATATCCATCAATCTCCAAACTGACCGAACAATCATCCGCCAAGCGAACCGAGAATCAACCCCGCCAACGGATTTGAGCCCCTACCGCCGGCTTCGCAGCGCTCGGGCCCATCAAGAGTCGCTCCTCGCCCCACGCCAAGATCGACGCCTTGGCTCACACCGGATTCACTGGGATCGTCGGACGGAAAACACCGCTCGCCGACAACATCGACAACATCGCTGTCGACGGCATAGCCAACAGGCCCATCCACCTACAGTAAACTTTTATAAGTGCCAACTTACGCAGCCCGCGCGACTGCTACAGGCACCGCGCCCGCTGCCGTATCTAGGGGGCGGCATCGGCATAGTGAGCAGATTATTGCGGCACGGCGTCGTTAATGCAAGCAGCACTAATGCTCAGGTGCCAGCGACCGTACGGCCGGCATATCTGCCTGTGAGTTTTCTGTTGGGCTAGCTGCCAGAGTCAGTCTGAGGCCGCTCGAATCCGCCGGGATTACAATATTCGACACCGGCTGGACGGTGTATAATATCATTAGGACAAAGACCTTACGAGAGTGCGAGGCGGTCCCCGATGAATCTTTGGGAAGAACCGTGATTCATCTGGCTATGTATAGTAATCGGGCGTATAATGCCGTCAACGTGGGAGATGTTCCCATAATCTGTCCCTGTGAGTAATCTGGAGTCGTTCGTGGAACTTGGTCAGACACAACAAATCGTCGAGGATCTCCATTTTTCGCTGTACCAACGTGCCCTGCACCCGGAGCTGTTCCATATATATCAGGTTAAACGGGTCGAACACCGCCGCTACAACGCGGAGATCTGGGTCACGGGATTGGCCCATGTCGTCACGGTCCAGTTCGGCGATCAGAATCTGACGGAGCTGGTTTCGGAGCAAAGCGACTTGCTGCCCCGGGTGGGCCTGGCCCACAGTTTTCGCTTCCGGGGCGAGCGAGACTACTCGCAGACCTTTCCCGGCGGCCTGCACTACATTCTTTCCAGCCAGGTGGAGCGGATGTCGCCGAATCTGTTCCCCTCGACGCACCGCGACCTGGTGCGATATGGCCAACGCCGGGGGATGTACATGATGTTCGATGAATGGGGCCACGAGGGGTTGATGCCCCTGACCTTCATCGATTTTGAACCGCGCGAACGTGAACTGCACATTCACGCATACCACGTGTTCCCCGCTGAGCGGACCATTCTGAAGACCCAGTCGATCTTCGAGAAGGAACCGGAAACGCCCTGGCGCAGCGATCGTTGAGTGGGTTTCATGGGTCTGGGCAGGGCGATGAAAGGCCAGCCGGCGAGCGCACTTTTCGTATATAGATTCGGAATCCGTGGTAGGGTGGGGTTGCCAAAGGCCCACCGATGATTATGATCACCACAGATGAAAGGTGGCTGCGGAGCCGGTTTTGCAGCGTATAGGGCCGCTCAGGCATTGCAGGATAGTGAGTATGTCGCGCGTATGCTACTTCACAGGTAAGAAGACCAGCGCCGGTCGCAGTATCGCCCGGCGCGGTAAGGCCAAGTATCTCGGCGGCGTCGGCAAGAAAGTCACCGGAATCACCCGGCGCAAGTTTAAGCCGAACATCCAGCGTGTTCGTGCGGTGGTCGACGGCAGGGTCTGCCGGATCAAGGTTTCCGCCAAAGCCATTAAAATGGGGCTCGTTGTCAAACCCGTAAAGCGTAATTGGCAACCGCCGGCTCCTGTTCCGACCCAACGAGGGAAGAGGGGGCCGGAGTCGGTTCCCGGAGACGATAACGAGTCGCGGGACGAGTGAGGAATCAGCGAACAAAGGGGGCCGTCAGGAATCGGCTCCCGACGCCTTTTTCTCGGGCCATTGTGGCCCTTTTTTTGTCGGAGCAGTCGCCGTGGCGGGTGATATCGATGCAGATCTGGTCAGGCATATCGCCCATCTGTCCCGATTGACCATGGATGACGACGAGATTTCGTCGATGGCCCGAGAGTTGACAGCCATCGTCGGATACATCGATCAATTGGCGGAGTTGAATACCGACGACGTGCCGGAGATGGCCCACGCCCTTCAGGTGCATAGCGTGTTCCGGGAGGACGAGATTCAACCGTCCTACGACCCGGACAAATCTCTGCTCAACGCCCCGCGCCGGGAGGGCGAGTTCTTCCGGGTGCCCAAGGTGCTGGATACCGGAGACGGGGCTTAGGGGCTTTTTCACCGTGCGCCCAACGATCACTGCCAGATGATGACCGCCTGTGAAATCGCCCAAGCCTTCCGCAACGGGACCACATCCGCGCGGGAGATGGTGGCCGAGTGCCTATCCCGGATCGAAGCTGCGGACCTAGACATTCACGCCATGGTGAGTTGCCGGGCGGATCAGGCACTCCAGGCGGCCGACGCCATCGATCAGAAACGTGCAAGCGGAGAAGAGCTCGGACCGCTGGCTGGTGTGCCGATCGCGGTGAAAGACAACATCTGTACGCCGCACGGCACCACAACGTGCTCATCCAAGGTCTTGAAGGACTACGTTTCGCCCTACGCCGCCCACGTGGTGGAGCGTCTGGAGTCAGCCGGTGCGATCATTGTGGCCAAGACCAACATGGACGAGTTCGCCATGGGCAGCAGCACGGAGAACAGCGCGTTTTTTACGACGCGGAACCCGTGGGGTCGGAATCGGGTGGTCGGTGGCTCGTCGGGCGGTTCGGTGGCGGCGGTGGCTTCGCGGATGGTGCCCTGGGCGTTGGGCAGCGATACCGGCGGATCAATCAGGCAGCCGGCGTCGTTCGGCGGCGTGGTCGGCCTGAAACCGACCTACGGCCGGGTGTCGCGCTACGGGCTGGTGGCATTCGGCAGCAGCCTGGATCAGATCGGGACCATCACCCGCGATGCCAAGGACGCCGCCCTGCTCCTGTCGGTCATCGCCGGGCGGGACGCGCGCGACTCCACCAGTGTTGATGAGCCGGTGCCGGAATATTTGGAGCAGTTGGATCAGCCGGTTAAGGGAGTGAAGATCGGCGTAGCTCAGGAGTATTTCGGCGAGGGCTTGCAGGACTCGGTTCGGTCGGCAATCGAGGCAGCCATCGATCGCCTCCGCGAGCAGGGGGCTGATGTGATCGAGATCAGCATTCCGCACCTGAAATACGCCATCGCCTGCTACTACGTCATCGCCACCGCGGAGGCCTCCAGCAACCTGGCCCGCTACGACGGTGTGCACTACGGCCACCGTACGCAGCAGGCTGATGATATCTTCGAACTCTACTCGAACACTCGGCGGGAGGGATTGGGAGCGGAAGTTAAGCGTCGGATCATGCTGGGCACTTACGTTCTCTCTTCGGGATACTACGACGCCTATTACAAAAAGGCGTTGAAGGTGCGCACGCTCATCAAGCGCGACTTCGAGGAAGCATTCAAGAAGGTAGACGTGATCGCCTCACCGGTGGCGCCGACCACAGCCTTCGCCATCGGCGAAAAGACCGACGATCCGCTGACCATGTACCTTGCGGACATTTACACGACGTCAGCCAACCTGGCCGGCCTGCCGGGAATCAGCCTGCCGTGCGGTTTCGACGATAACGAACTGCCCATCGGCTTACAGTTGATGGCCCCCTGGTTCGGCGAACAGCGGCTGCTGTCGCTGGCCCATCAGTATCAACGTCTAACCAACCACCACCAACGCACCCCAGCCTGAGTAGGGTCCGCCGTGCGGACCACTTCGGACAGAGCGGTGAGTGGCCCCCCACGTTTCGAGGTGGGGGACACGATGATCCACGCGGCAACGTCGGACCCTGTCGTATCATCCAGCCCCCACCTTCAGAGAAGGGGCTCCCCCGCGATCGATCAGCGATTGGACGGCCGTCCTGCCTTGGGGCGACCGTCGACTGCCGGCTCGATTCGGATGATGTGGGTCGGGTCACAGAAAACGATGGCCTCGGGCCGGCGGGCTCGCGGTTTGTGAATGGCCAAGGCAATGATCGTTCGCGAGACCAGGACCATCTCCGGATGACGAACTTCATAGGCAGCGCCGTCGGACATACACAACCAAAAAGGCACGAACGGCCGTTGGTGAAGCTGTTTCTCGATCTCTGACGCTTGCATGACGGGTCAATCCTACCGGCTAAAGAAGTCTGCGGCAACCTGGATTGGGTCTCCGCCCGTCCTCATTTTGCCATTGCCTCCTTCCGCAAGGGGAAGAGTTCCTTCAGGTCGGCTGTTGAAAGCTCCGTCAGCCAGCCTTCGCCAGTGCCGATCACCTTCTCTGCCACCTCCTTCTTGCGCTCGATCATTCAGCGACCCGTGTTGCGATACGTCACGCTTGGATGATCGTCGCGCCCTTGGACGATCGCCTCGGGCTGCCGCGCTGCCGCACGACCACATAGCGCTCTTCAATAACGCCGCAATAACCTCACGCCCGAAACGACGGGCAACGGCGTCCTCGATCGATCGAAACTTCGGTAACCATGGGTGGGGGGGTTTCCGGTATGTGCTCGCCCGTTTCTTCAAGGTTGCGGCCCTGCAGCACAAGTCCAAACGTCCACGCTTGCGGAAGCGTGATCGGATCTTTTGGGCGATTCTATCCCGGATCTGGTCGAATTGGCGTTCCGCCCTACTCATTGTTCAGCCCGACACCGTGGTTCGTTGGCACCGGCAAGGCTTCAAGCTGTTCTGGCGGTGGAAGTCCCGGACGGGCGAAGTCGGACGGCCCAAGATCGAACTGGAGACTCGCAGGCTGATACGCCGCATGTCACGCGAAAACCTGGGCTGGGGCGTCCCGCGCATCCAGTCCGAGCTCGCATTGTTGGGTCACACGGTGTCCGAAGCAACTGTGCGAAAGTATCGGATTCGGCAGCGCAAGCCGCCATCGCAGACTTGGCGCACATTCCTGGACAATCATCTGACCGACATCGTCGCCATCGACTTCTTCACCGTACCGACAGCCACGTTCCGCATACTCTTCGCCTTTGTGGTGATGCGTCACAACCGCCGGCACGTCGTCCATTTCAACGTGACAGCACATCCGACTGCTGCTTGGACTGCCCAGCAGATCATCGAGGCGTTTCCCGATGATACTGCGCCACGGTTTCTGATTCGTGATCGCGATGGCATCTACGGCAACGCCTTCCAACAGCGCATCAAGAACATGGGCATCGAAGAGGTCGTCTGTGCGCCGCAATCACCCTGGCAGAATCCGTACGCGGAGCGCCTGATCGGCTCGGTTCGTCGCGAGTGCCTTCAACATTTCATTATCCTCAATGAACGGCACTTGTTGCGAATCCTTCGAGCTTACTTCGACTATTATCATCACGCCCGCGCGCACTTGTCGCTGGATCGCAACTCGCCGGTTGCACGCGATGTTGAATCACCCGACCGTGGCAAAGTCATCGCGATTCCGCAAGTCGGCGGCCTGCATCATCGCTATCGCCGCGCGGCTTGAACATGAATCCGGATGAGTCGACCGGCGCACCCGACGGCAAGGGTGCGCGCATGCACGCCGAATCTCGCAGATTTGTCTCAACGGTTGGCCATGAGATCCAATCAGTAACGGCCGCTCGGCTCGCGACCGTTCTGAACTAACGCTACCGAGAGCCTGCAACGGCTCCGCATGGTGTTTCTCCTATGGACAGCCCTTGCGACGCCGCTCATCGGGGCCCCTAACGCGTGCCTCAAGCGAAACAATGAGCCCTGATGCGATATCCATCACGCTTCCTGGGGTGAAGACCAATGGCGTTGCGGCTGGACGTGAGGCCTGTTCAATCGCTCTTGGGCTCATCGGATGGGGGGCGGAACGAAGCTTTGGGGTTTCCCCGTTCAGGTGCTCTCCGAGCCAGCGGTGAGCGGTGATACGCTGCAAGTGCCTCTTCCTCACGGGCTCGCTCTCTGATGCCGAAGCGGTACCGTCGTGGCGTTTTCGTACCGGGATCTCGGTAAGAGACGTGCCAGCCGATGCCCTGGACCTCGGTGAATTTGAGCTTTGGAATCCGTGCTTTCCGATGCTTGTCCATCGTTCCAACCTCGGGTATGATGTCGTGGCGTAGCGGAAACGGCTTCCGCCTCAAGGAATTGTAGTACGAGGTAGCGAAGAAAAGTAGTACGAGGCTGGAAAAAACCGCTCCTGCGGGTGTAGCTCAGTGGTAGAGCGTCACGTTGCCAACGTGAATGTCGTGAGTTCGAGTCTCATCACCCGCTTTCCCATAAGACATGCTGAACGCTTGACTTAGCGTAGCTGTCCGCGTTGGGCAGTGCGGCACAGGGGGGGGCGGTAGCGGCCGGACCTTCTGCGTGCCGCTGAGGTCCTGCAGGAAGGCAGTGAAAGTACGGCGACCGGCTGCACGGGCCTCGCTGACTGACAGGTGTATCTGGAACACGCTGCCGTCCTTGCGCTTCGCTGTAAGCACTCCGCCGGTCCCAATCACCTTGGCTTGCCCGGTTTGCAGGTACCGCGCGAGGTACTGGTCATGCTCGTGGGAGTAAGGCGGAGGCACGAGCATGCTGACGTTCTTGCCTATGACCTCCTGGGCTGCATAACCGAACATCCGTTGGGCCGCCGGATTGAACACTTCGACCACGCCGTGGGTGTCGATGAAGATGATCCCATTCACCGAGGCTTCCAAGACCGCGCGCAGATGGGCGGCGGTGTAGATGCCGGTGTCCGGCCCCGCCGCGATGCTCTTGCGCCGAAGCCCCATGACCGACTCGATCAACATATCCTTGTGCGACGGATCGGGCCGCTTCAGGAAGTTCTCTACAGCGTCCAAAGCGTCGAACACCTCTCCCAGAAGAGCCCCGTCAATGGAATGCGGCTGCGTCACAAGTCCATCCTTCAACATCAGTCGTCAGGAATGGGCGGTCCGCACGGCGGACCCTGCACTCTGATAACTCCTCTCAAACCGTAGCGTGTTCCACACGTTTGAAAAACCGCGAAACCGTTTGTATCAGCCTGCTCCGGTCGATCGGCTTGGCTTCGTATTCGTTGCACCCTGCGCGAAGACACTTCTCGCGGTCGCCGGCCATTGCATGCGCCGTCAGGGCGATGATGGGACCAGTGTAGTTCTTGCTTCGTAGCAGGGCGGTGGCCTGGTACCCGTCCATGACCGGCATCTGCATGTCCATCAGGATGGCGTCGAATGGATCGCCCTGGTCACGGGCGGCAAGGGCTGCGTCAACCGCGAGCTGGCCGTTCTCGACCACGGCAACCTGGGCACCGGCCTTCTTGAGCAGGTAAGAGATGAGACGCTGGTTGTCGGGGCCGTCCTCGGCTAGCAGGAGGGAACATCCCCGCAGTTCTGTGTGGTCAATGCGCACCGCTTCCTCGACGGTGTCGCGCGCGACACGGCAAAATGTGGCCTCCAACGGGTTTTCGATCATCTTCACGCCATCGAGCGGCCCGGCGGCTGTATACCCCGCGCTGGCGCTTGGGGCTCGGATGGCTACGGTCGCCCGGAAGCACGTTCCGACGCCTTCGGTCGAGTCAACCACGGTGATGTCACCGCCGAGCAGCTCTGCAAAACGCTTGCTGATGGTCAGCCCCAGCCCGGTGCCGCCGAACCTGCGGGTGGTTGACGTGTCGGCCTGCGAGAACGGCTGGAACAATTTGGCGACTTGCTCGTCGGTCATGCCGATGCCGGTATCCACGACGTCAAACTGCATCAGGGGTTCGTGAGAGATACCCCGCGCTTGCGCTTGGGGCTCGGATTGGTCCGGGCGCGCCGGGATAAAGCGGATGATCAGCCGCACGTCACCCGTCTCGGTGAATTTGATGGCGTTGCCGATCAGGTTGATGAGTATCTGGCGCAGGCGTGTGGGGTCGGTCTGGATTGTTTCCGGAACGCTCCCAACATACTCGATTCTAAAGGGCAGTCCTTTGGCCTTGGCCCGCACACGCACCAGCGAGGCCACCTCGGCGACGACCTGGCAGGGCGAACAGCGAATCCATTCGACCTTCATCTTGCCCGCCTCCACCTTGGAGAGATCCAGAATGTCGTTTATGATGCCCAGTAGGTATTCCCCGTTGCGGCGTATGGTGTTGATGGCGCCGAGCCGAGTGGAGTCCGCCAGATCGCGTTCGAGCAGGGTCTCGGCGAATCCGAGGATGGCCGTCATCGGCGTCCGAATCTCATGGCTCATGTTCGCCAAGAACTCGCTCTTGGACTCGGAGGCGAGTTCGGCCTGCCTCTTGGCCTCATCAAGCTTCTGGTTCATTTCCTCGATGGTATCGTGATCCGTCTTGATGCGAACGGCCGATCGAACCCGCGCCGCGATAATCGGAAAACTGAGGTGTTTTGCGACGTAATCCTGAGCACCGGCATCAAGGCCCGCGATGATGTCCGCATCTTCTCCCTTGGCCGAGACCATGATCACCGGGATGGATCGCAGGTCGTGATCCGCCTTCAGCCGGTGACAGACCTCGATGCCGTCCATTTCCGGCATCATGATATCCAGAAGAATCACATCGGGATGTTCTCCGCTGGCGACCTTCAGGGCCTGCTGCCCGCTGTAAGCTGACACCACTTCATAGCCTAGAGCCGTAAGCTTATAGGCCAGGAACTTCACGTTGTTAGCCACGTCGTCAACGACGAGCACTTTGGCCATGGCAAGCCTCCTCGGGAAGGAACGATCTGATCGTCTGCAGCAATAGGTCTTCGTCAATCGGCTTGGTCACCAGCGCGGAGACGCCGGATGCCAGGATCTCTTCCGCGTCGCCTTTGACGGCCTGTGCCGTGACCGCGATGATCGGATTCACGGCTTGTACGTATTGACGCAGCAGGTATCGCGATCATGTTCATACCTGATCACCTCATAACCTATCCCAGTGGGCCGTCTGGATTACGGGTGGCACGGACAAACTTGTTTGTCCGTACTGCTCGCAGTTGTTAGTTATCAGTTGTCAGCTCCCCAAGAGGGACGCCTGATGACTGATAACTGATAACTCATCCTCGATGGCTCGATATCTCCAAGCCCGACCGATCTGTCTGATCGCTCATTGCCCCCGACCGATGTGTAGGGATAGGTATCGGTGGACGCCGCAAGAGACTTGACGCGATAGTACACTTAGGAGCAGGACATTCACCGTGGCGGGTCTTGCGCACCACTAGGGGTTTTGCCCATGCTCCAGCCGACTCGACGGGCGTTACCCCGAATTCGTGCGATCGATCGGGCCTGGGGCGCGCTCCGTTTCGGTTGCACGGCCACCAGGGTGACATACTCATGCCGCGTGCCATTGGCGACTCTTGGTGACGGAACACACGGGCTCGTTCCGCCACACCCGAGGCAAAAGTTTCATGCAAAAACCGGAAAATGCCGTTGCCACCCAGGCGGAACACCAGTATATTCCGGCGGGAAGTCGCTCGTTAGGTTTCGGGCCAGCCAGTCGGGTCAAGTACGCATACAGGTCGGGGTATTTGCGAAGGGCCATTGGGGCTCAAGTGTGGTGCGCGTTCGCCGCGCTCAGGCGAGGTGGCTGCGCACCTGGTGGCTCCATGGCAGCGGTGCCTGTGCGCGAACACCAGCTACGTCGAAGCATTCAAGCCATTGCGGCTGCAGTTGCAGCCGCTGATCCTGCTGCCGTCATTGCCCTTTTTCGATCGGTTGTGAGGCCCTCTTCGGTGGGTTCAGCGCTACCCATCCAGGTTCCGGCGCGGCGCGGAGAAACGCGGAAATGAAAAAGCCAGGCGACAGCTTGGGAAAGGGCGTTGTTGAGGGCGAGCGGAAGATCGAGGGGCTGCGGGATGCATCCCCCATATTCGACGAGCGTGGAGAAGTGGTTCAGGTCGTTCAATCCTGGCGCGACGTCACCGGGCGCAAGCGGACCGAAGAGACCCGGCGCCGCGCCGAGAAACTGGAGACCCTCGGCATTCTGGCCGCCGGGATCGCCCATGATCTTAGTGGCCTGGTTTCCCTTGTTACTCGGCAGTTGGAGTCGGCGCGTGCGGTGATGCCTCCCGACTCCGCCTGGCTCACCGATTTGGACGTGGCCAGGCAAGCTGCGCAACAGGCCAACGGAATGACGCAGGCGCTCGAGGCGGTCGTGCATCATATGCCATTAAAGAAACATGTCGTATTGATGAACGAAGTATGTAGCGAGGCCTCGAAACTGCTGAGGCACTTGATCCGCCCCACTATCATCCAGAAGTGGGACATCACCGAGGAGCCTCTGTATGTCCTCGCCAGCCCGACACAGATTCAGCAGGTGTTGATGAACCTGGCGGGCAACGCGGGCGAGGCCATGCCCGAAGGCGGCACGGTGCGCGTTGACCTGACGGCAGTGGACGTCGAAAGAGATGCATCATCCGCCGCTGCCCACGCCGGCGGCGGTCGATACGCCCGTCTGGACGTCGCCGATACCGGTACTGGCATGACCCAAGAGGTCAAAGGACAACTCTTCGAACCGCTGTTCACAACTCGACATGACCCACCCCATGCAGGCCTGGGCCTGGCAATCGTTCATCGCATCGTCCAGGACCACCAGGGCTGGATCGAGGTGGAGTCCGCCGAAGGCGCAGGATCGACATTCTCGGTGTTTCTCCCCTGCCAGGCCGCCGTCCGAGCCCCAAGCGCCAGCGCGGGGTATCTGGCGGCGACGCAGGAGGACGAGCTGCGCGCCCCACCCGGCACCGGTGTTCTTGTCGTCGAAGGCGATGACCTGCAACGGTCTCTGCTGGCCACCGCTCTGCGCGATGCCGGATACGGTGTCGAGCAGGTGACCAGCGGGGTGGAGGCGTTGAAGGTGATCCACGCCAAAGCGGGTTCAATCCACGTCGTCGTGGCCGGCGCCAAACTCCCTGACATGACGGGGACTCAGTTCCTGGAACGGATACAAGCCGCTTCACCCGACATGTCCGGCCTGCTCATCGCAGAAGATCACAAAGATCAGAACCTCGCCGCAGAGGCGGAGCCTCTCGGGTACACGATCCTGTGCAAACCGTTCCAAGCGAGGGACTTGGCTCTCTCGATCACCCGTCTTCTGAGAGAGAGTGAAGAATGACGACTCCCCTTCGTGCCTCCGTGCCTTCTGATAGAAAGGAGTGACGCCCAATGATGTCCTTGACTTCAACAATCAGGGTGGAAGTTGCGGATGACCACATCGTTTTTCGCGAGGGCCTGGTCGCGCAGATCAACAATCAGCCGGATATGATCGTGGTCGCCGTCGCGGGGGATGCTGAAACGGCGCTGTGTGAAGCCGTTGCTTCCAAGGCGGATATCCTGTTGTTTGACATCGAGATGCCCGGAACCGATGCCTTCACAGCCACCTCCGATCTGGCTGAGAGGCACTCTCCGGTAAGAATCATCTTCCTCAGCGCTTTCAGCTACGATACCTACATCGAACGGGCTATACGGGCTAAGGCTTGGGGCTATATCTCCAAGAGCGAACCCTTCAGCACTGTCTGCGACGCCATTCGTGAAGTCAAAGCCGGGTGGGTCTATTATTCGTCTGAAATCAGAGCTAGAATCCTCAACACGCCGGATGGCTTGAGGCTCCGGCGCTCGGCTTGGGACGGCGCCACCACTCGGGCCTCGCAACTTACCACGCGGGAACTCGAACTCCTCGCCTATCTGGCCAGCGGGTCCTCCACCAAGCAGATAGCCCAGACCATGCACATAAGTGCCAAGACAGTTGACAGCCACAAGAGCAGCCTGATGCACAAGCTGGACATCCACGATCGTGTCGGATTGGCCCGCTTCGCCTTTCGCGAAGGAATCGCCACGCCTTAGCCCAAGGCAGGCACGAAGGCACGGAGGCACGAAGGGGAATCCGCAATCCGCAAGCGTCAATCCCGTGCATCGGAGTTTTCCCCTAAGGGATTCACGCCGGGACACCCTCGCATAATGGAAGTATACCCTACGGGCTCGCAGACGTTTCACGCCGATAGGTAATCCAGCCTAGGGCTAATGGTGCGGGGCTCCAAGAACGAAACTGGAAATCCGAAATGCGAAACGCGAAACAGATTCGAATGACCGAACAAGGAAATCCAAGAACAGTTCGAGGTCGCAGCGTGAAAGTTTCGGACATTTGAGTTTGGTCTTTCGGATTCGTTTCGGATTTCGTGCTTCGAGATTCGAGTTTCGTGCTTAGAGCCCGGCTCTTTGTGTGTCGGCGGCTGATGAGTGAAGAGCGAAATATGAAGAGTAACGACTCCCCTCCGCGCCACCGTGCCTTCGTGCCTTCGTGCCTTTGTGGCTTCTGCAGGAAGGACTGGTCGTCCCGGCTACGGCGACTCCGCCCTGATGGTGCCCACAACGGGCAACCCCGACCGGCCGTCATTGCTGAGAGGAAGCCGTAGCCACAACGCGGGCCTGCGACGGCGAGGGCCAGCCCCCGACCGGTCCGTTGTTTGCGAACGCCGCGCAGGCCCGCTACTGGATTACGAGCCGGTGCTCCTCGCCGCTACCCGTGCCGGGTGGCGCCGGGAGCAGCGCCGGTCACCCACATGTCTGGGCCATGCGGCGACACCGGAGGATAAGTTATCAGTCTTACGCAGCTCACAACTGATAACTGATTGCTGATCAATTGATCATTATTGGGGTCAAGCGTTCGCTTACAGCGCTCGCCTCGGCCAATCTCAGAGCGCAGCACCGCTCTCATGAGTGAAGAGGAATGATACTCCCTACTCTTCGCTCTTCACTCTTCACTTCTGTTGGGGTAGCGCCGGGGGGGGCGTTTGCCCCGCGGCTTGGCTGGCGGCTTGGCCTGGCGAACCGTTAGGCGCCGATCTTGGAGGTCGTGCTCGTGTAGGGCGTCAATGGCTGCCCGGCGTTCCTCGTCGTCGGGCATTTCAACGAATGCAAACCCGCGTGAGACGCCTGTTTCGCGATCCTTGATCAGGCTGACGCCCCCGACGCGGCCATGCTGCTCGAACAGGGACTGCAATTCCGCCTCACCGACGGTGCGCGGAATGTTTCCTACGTAGATCTCTGTGACGGCGGACCGCTGTCGGGGTGGGGGGCGTCCGGTAGATTGTCGTCCGGCAGGGGCTCGTCCTGCACGCGTTTGGCTGTGGGCGATGCTGAGCTTGACAGCTTGGCCTCCAACTTCGTGTCCCTCGAGAGCCTGGATGGCGGCCCGGGCGTCGTCCTCATTGACCATGTCAACGAATGCGAAACCACGAGGCTGTCCGGAGTCTCTGTCAGCGACGATGTTGATTCGGTCGATGGGTCCGTGCTGCTCGAACAGCGATTGCAGTTCTTCCTTGCAAACGCTTTCAGCTAGATTACCAACGTAAATACTCAACACGACGATTCATCCCAAGTCATCAGTTATCAGCCAAGACTCATAGCTGACACTTGATAGCTGACACCTGATAAGTGATCTAACTCGACCGCTTCCGCAGACGATACGTTCCACTGGCATTGGCCTTGACAGTGTTAGCTCTGACCATGCTCATCAGGCAGGCGTGGACCTGCCTTCCGGTGAGCCCGCTGGCACTAGCCAACTCCGCCTTGGTGAGGCTCCCGCGTCTCTTTAGCGCCTTGACGAGGGCGCCGGAAGCGTCGCCGCGGTGGCTGCTCTTAGCCGCTGTAGCGACGCGCCCGGTTGAGCCCTTGGAGGTGAGGGCGTAGATGCCACGCGATTCGGCCTTGATCTTCCTCGACCTCTTCAGGCTCATCAGGCTGGGGTACACCTGGGCGCGCTTCAGTCCAGTTGCATGAACAATCGCGGAAACGCTGAGACTACCGCCTTTTTGCAGAGCGTCAAGAACCGCCCGGCCTATACGTCCACCGCGTCCCGCCCGTCCCGTGCGCGCGGCGGCGCGTACTTGCGAAACATGTCCACCCAACGCCGACCTGATCGAATCGACGCGTTCGTCAATACGGGCCACCTCGGCGGTGAGCTGCTCGCGACTGGCCTGCAACTCACCAAGCAACTGCTGGGTCTGTCGTTCCCATGCCCGAAGCGATCTGTAGCCGAGATCGGAATACGGCTTTTTCATTCTTGCCATTGGGCTCCTCCTGTAGTCTTTGTTTTTAGCGAACCATGCCGGTCCACTGGCTCCAAACACCGTTCACCCAGCCTCCGGGGACCGGCGTCAGCACCCGAAACCTTCCGGAGCGTAGTGCAGTCGGGCGTAGTATTTAGCTGACTTCTGGTGAGTCGTCAAGGACTGAATCCGCTATTTATTGGATTCGTGCTCAACAGAGATAATCGTCAATCCTCAATATCAGAGGCACGAAGGGAGAGGAAGGGACGGAGGGACAAAGGGACAAAGGGACAAAGTGGAATCGTCAATCCCCAATCCCCAATCGTCAATCCCCAATCGTCTGGCGCAGTTCGCTATTGTGCGTCTACTTCAGCTTAAACATGAGGTTGGCGTAGTAGGTATTGTCCAGGCGATCGACGCCGGACTGCGGCGTCGAATTGTACTCGTTGCGCACGCCGAGCTTCAGTTTCAAGGCTTCCTTCTGCAAAGGCAGTATCAGGGCGGTGTCGAAATCCAATCGGTAATCATTGATTCTCTCGATGTTGGGAAGGAAACTGGTTGAGTGCCGGAACTGCAGCCAGGGGGCCAAGTCCACACGGTAATCCAGACCGAAATCGACTACAACGTCGTCGGTGCGGTCATCGGTGTCAAATGATTCGTACCGATACCCCAGGCCTGCCCGGGCCTTAAGTTCGTGATCGGCTCTTTTCAAGAAATAATGGCCTGCACCGGCGGTGATTTCGCTGCGCAGGTCGAGCCGCTCAAATTCGTCGTGCTCCAGGTCGAATCGGGTATACCAGAACCAGTGCTCGTTGATGATCCGCTCGTAGTGCGCGCCGCCTTTGTACTCATTTCGGGTTCGTTCACCGTCCTTCTCGGCGAAATCAGCAGACGCGAATAATTGGAGCAAGTCCTCTTCCGTTTTTCGGGCGACGTCAAGGCGCCCTCGGGCTTCAGCGGTATCGGTGTTGCCTTCGGTGCGCAACAAGCCGGCCTCCATAACGGCGGTCCACTCCACCCGGGACGATGCATGGCTTTGTTCTTCCCGTTGATCCACGGTCGCGACTTCGGGTTGTTCCGCGTATTGCATGGCGGTGATATTATCCGCGGGGATCTCCAACGTGCCCGCGAATTGAGTTTCGATCGTAAGCTGTCCATCAGTCAACTGAATGATGGTGCCGTTGATCCTACTGCCGTCAGTGGTGACCACGACGTCAGCGCCGGCTACCGCGGTGTATGTCAGTAACAGAACGGCGCTACAGCCAAACTGTTTGTGTGATTTCATAACGGTTTTTGTGGTTCTCCTTGAAACCCGGTGTCGAATAACGGAACCGGTCCGCGCCGGCGGTTCCCGATGTGACCCTATTAGGATCGCCCGTCGCCGTCAAATAAGGGGCTCCCGCTGATCCACAGAGTGGGGACGGGCAAACCTACCGGCTTCGAGCGGCTCCATCATTCCAACCCGTTTGCAGTCCGTGCGCCGTCGAGTATGCTCTGGTGCATGTCCGAAGGCAGAAAGAAACTATTGACCGACTACGCCAGCTGCGCCGGGTGAGCGGGCAAGCTCCCCATGGAGCTGACCGCGCAGGTGCTGCGCGAATTGCCGCGTGCAACCCATCCTGACTTGCTGGTCGGTG
>JAZGDL010000120.1:0-3319 GCA_036477795.1 Phycisphaerae bacterium | reverse complement strand
CTCTATGCCATGCAGTGGCGTTCCCTCTACTTGCACCAGTTGGTTGATCGGGACGCTGCCCGGATGTTCCGGCAGTGTCGCCAGTGTATGCAGCAATTCAGCCCGGTCCCGGGCCGCCTCTCCCATACCGATGATGCCACCGCAGCAGACCTTGAGTCCTGCATCGCGAACCGCTTCGAGTGTATCGAGCCGGTCCTGGTAACAGCGGGTCGTAATGATTTTCCGATAGTAGCTCTCCGAGCTGTCCAGATTATGGTTGTAGTAATCCAGCCCGGCTTGTTTCAGACGTTTGGCTTGCTCGACGCTCAGCATCCCCAGCGTGGCGCAGGTTTCCATGCCGAGATCGCTGACAGCGGCGATCATCGCGGCGATTCGTTCCAACTGTGTGGTCTTCGGGCTGCGATAGGCGGCCCCCATGCAGAATCGCGTTGCCCCCTTTTCCCTGGCTGCACGCGCGTGCAGGACGACCTCGCCAACGCTCATCAACGGTTCGTCTTCAAGCCCGGTGTCATAGCGGATGCTCTGCGGACAATAGGCACAGTCTTCCGGGCAGGCGCCGGTTTTGATGCTCAGCAGGGTACTGATCTGAACCTCGGTGGGATCGAACCAGTAACGATGCAATCCGTGGGCGCGATACAGCAAATTGCTGAACGGTTCCGCGAACAGCGCCTGCACCTCGTCCAGGAGCCAATTCGTTCTGATTGCATCGCACTCCGATCCGACGGCCACATCGGCATACGCGGTAGCTGCGAGTCTACGCGGCAAGCGCTCTTGCACCGGGCGCTCCTTCCTCATGCATGGACGGCTCCGGCATCTTATCGCCAAAGGGGGGCAAGGGGTCAAGCCTGCACGCCATCCGAAACGGTGCAATGTGCAGACTTGGTTCCTTAACTTAACCGCCGTTTCGATCGTAGTGCTACCCGATTGGTGTCAAGTTCCTCTAGAATCGCCCCTTCATGTCTTTTCCGACCGACCAGAGAACTGCAATCCCTTATGCGATCGGCCTGACGCGGCCGCTCCACCCGTCTACTCAGCGAGAATACGGAAGAATGGTGATAGAGAGAATATCCTGCCTACTGATTGTGCTCATGACTGTACCTCCCGGCGTTGCCGCACAGGTCCTCGAGCCGGACGCCGCGGGTACCGGCAATCCGGCTCACGGACATCACCAGGAGCATGCCTCAAAGGGGAAAAAGATGGGGCAGGGCGCCGTGGACGGTGCGATGGCGGCGGGGGAAAACGCCAAGGTGTTCGAGTTCACAATCGTTCACGGTAAGCTGGGTGATGAGGCACAGACTATCCAAGTGACCGAAGGGGACATTCTGGAGTTTCGCTGGTCCAGTGATGAGGAACTCGGCCTGCACATGCACGGCTACAAAATCGAACTCCACGTGGCCCCCAACTCACCTGCCACAATGCGCGTCAATGCCATCAAAACGGGTCGCTTTCCGGTGTTGAACCATGACGGCAGTCCGCCCAATGTTCTTCTGTACCTGGAAGTGCTGCCGAAATAAGGTGAATCGCGGGCCGGGTTTGCGCGCTACCCGGGACTGCGTGGGGTAGCCGAACCCCCGGGTGAGTGACATCATTCGAATCGCGAGCACGCACGTCCCAGAGGGGGAGCTGCCCTCGCAGGGAGCTCGCTCCTGAAGGATTTGCTGTGTTAAGGGCACACATTGGTTGCCATGCCGCTAGCTGAAGTACATCTCGACGACAAGTACACGCTCGAGTCGGGGCGGGTATTTCTTACTGGTATTCAGGCACTTGTGCGCCTGCCCATGGAGCAGCGGCGGCGGGATCTGGCGGCGGGGCACAACACGGCCGGGTACATCTCCGGGTATCGCGGCTCGCCTCTGGGGGCATATGATCAGCAGCTTCTGCGTGCCTCTTCGCATCTGGATGCTCACCACGTGCGCTTCAATCCCGGCGTCAACGAGGACCTCGCGGCCACTGCGCTCTGGGGGACCCAGCAGGCGCACTTGGACGGGGAGGGGGCCTACGACGGGGTCTTCGGTCTGTGGTACGCGAAGGGACCGGGGGTGGACCGCTCCGGTGATGCGCTGCGGCATGCGAATCTTGCCGGGACGGCGCCCCTCGGGGGGGTGCTCGCGTTGCTCGGTGACGACCATACCTGCGAATCATCCACGACAGCACATCAGAGCGAGTTCGCCATGGTGGATGCGATGATTCCGGTCCTCAATCCGGCGGGGGTGCAGGAGATCCTCGATTACGGCCTTTACGGGATTGCCATGTCGCGCTATGCGGGCTGCTGGGTGGCGCTCAAGTGCATGCACGATACCGTCGAGTCGACGGCTTCGGTTGTCGTTGATCCGGAGCGGGCTCAGCCGCGGGTTCCGCCAGACCATGGGTTGCCGAAAGGTGGTCTCAATATCCGCTGGCCGGATACGCCGCTCGAGCAGGAAGCGCGGCTGCACAATCACAAGGTGGAGGCGGCGCGGGCTTTCTGCCGGGCGAACAATCTGGATCGTGTGATGTTCGAGAACCACGGCGCCCGGGTTGGGGTTGTAACGACAGGTAAGTCTTATTTGGATGTCCGCCAAGCGCTCGTCGATCTCGGTATCGATGCGCAGGCGGCCGAGCGGTTGGGGTTGCGTCTATATAAGGTGGCCATGCCGTGGCCCCTGGAGCCCGAGGGTTTGGTGCGTTTCTGTGACGGTCTCGACATGGTCATCGTCGTGGAAGAGAAGCGGCCGCTGCTGGAGACCCAGGTGAAGGATCTTCTGTACGGGCAGGAGAATGCGCCGGCAGTCATCGGCAAGCACGACGGAAACGGACGGTTGCAGTTTCCGTCCGCCGGGCGGCTGGACAGTAACCAGATTGCGGTCGTTATCGGCGAGCAGTTACTGGCGCATCAGGCGGACACATCGATTGCGGCACGGGTGGCCGCGCTTCGGGCGTTCAACGAGCAGGTGTCGGACAAGCCGGCGGCCATGCAGCGCCTGCCTTACTTCTGTCCGGGCTGTCCGCACAATACATCCACTCGTATTCCCGAGGGTAGCCGGGCACTGGCGGGGATCGGCTGTCACTACATGGCGCAGTGGATGGATCGCGAGACCGCCCGTTATACACAGATGGGTGCGGAAGGGGCGAGCTGGATCGGGCAGGCCCCCTTCAGCACGCGCAAGCATGTATTCCAGAACATCGGCGATGGCACCTACTTTCACTCGGGGCTCTTGCCGATCCGCGCGGCCGTAGCGGCCGGCACCGACATCACTTTCAAGATTCTTTATAACGACGCTGTCGCCATGACCGGTGGCCAGCCCATGGACGGACCGTTGACGGTGCCCATGATCACCCA
>JAZGDL010000012.1:0-5826 GCA_036477795.1 Phycisphaerae bacterium | reverse complement strand
AGACTTGGTGGTGGGGCTTTTTCTAGTTCTCTAGTTTCTAGTGTCTAATGCCGTTTTCGGTCACACAGTTTCGTGACCAGGAAGACAACTCCTAGGCCCGCCGTTTACGGCGGGTGAACGAAGGCATCATCCCACTCATTCCCTGTCCCCTTCTCCCGCCGCCCAGGGCGGCGGGAGAAGGGGACAGGGCGGAGTAGTTCGTGCTTCACCCACCCGGCCTGAAGGCCGGGCCTAGGGGAGGAACACGAAACTCTCCCACCGAAAATGGCACTAGTTTTCTAGTTCCTCCCGTGTCAATCGAGTCCGAAGACTCCGCGTATCAGGATCATGTTGTCGATCAAATTGCCGTTGATGAGCTCGTAGGCCAGCGGCAGTGATAAACCCGCTACCGACAGTCCGACGAATACCCGCACCGCAAAGCCGATCGTCAGAATGTTGAGCTGCGGGATGGTCCGTGAAAGAAAACCCATGGTGACCGAGGCCATGAACAGCGCGATCAGCGCCGGGGCGGCCAGGCGAATCGCCAGGGCAAACGCGCTGGTCATCAATTGCTCCATGAGCGTTATGACGGAAAAACTGTAGTGAAACGTGCCGGGCGGGATGGTCTGAAAGGTGTCCAGCAGCACTCTTATCATGGCGACATGGCCACCGACCGCGAAGAAGACCAGCATGAAGGCGAAGAAGTATAGTTGCCCGACGATGGTGCTTTGGGTGTCGAGCATGGGATTGAAGACACGGCCCAGGGCGAGGCCGGCCTGCTGGCCGATGATCATTCCGGTCAGCCGGGCGCCTAGGAAAACCAATGCCACCGACATGCCCAGAATCAGGCCGATCATCAGCTCGCCGAACACGCTGGTCACCACCTCGCTGAGCGAAAGCTGCGGCGGTATCGACGGAAAGACGACCGGGGCGATCATCAAGGCCAGCACGAACGAGAAGGCGATCTTGACGCGTGCGGGAACGCCGGCGCTGCTGAACATGGGCGCGGCCAGGGTTAACCCGCCGATTCGAAAAAGAACCAGCAGAAAGGGTGGAAGAAGCAAAGCGATGTTGGCGGCGCTTATGGGAGTGATCCGAACATCTCCTGGGCGTAGCTCAGCATGCGGTTGGCGATCCACGGAATAAAGTACGACGCAGCCACCACCATAGCGCCGATCTTGGGCACGAAGGTCAGTGTCTGCTCCTGAAGCTGGGTGACCGATTGAAACACCGAAATGACCAGACCGACCATGAGCCCGATCAGCAGGATCGGCGCGGAAGTTGAAAGGGCCATGAAGAATGCGCCTCTGCCGATGTCTAACGCCGATTCCAGGTCCATGAAACTGGTACTCCGCTAAGCAAGGTTGTCGAAGCTGTACAACACCGTCTGTATGACCAGGTGCCAGCCGTCAGCCAGCACGAACAGTAGTATCTTGAAGGGCAGACTGATCAGCACGGGCGGCAGCATCATCATGCCCATGGAGATCAATATGGAGGCGATCACCATGTCGATGACCAGGAACGGTAAGTAAATGCGAAAGCCCATCACGAAGGCGATCTTCAGTTCGCTGAGAATAAAGGCGGGTATCAAAGCGGTGGTGGGCACGTCCGCCAGGCTAAGCGGTTGATCGGGCGGGATGGAGGTCCCGCCGGCATACTCCACAAACAGGTAGATCTCCTCGTGATTGTCGTTGCGATCGATCTGGCGAAACATGAACTGCCGCATGTGTCCCAGGGCGGTGTCCACCGCCGCCCGCTGCCCCATCTCGCCGGCCAGGTAGGGCTGCAGGGCCTCTTGATTGATCCGGCTCCACGTCGGACCCATGACGAACAGCGTGATGAACAGCGACAATCCCAAAAGCACCTGGCCGGGCGGGAGCTGCGGAGTTGCCATCGCCTGGCGCAAAAGCGCCAGCACCACCAGAACACGGGTGAAGCACGTGGTCATCACCAGGATCGACGGCACCAGAGTGAGCACCGTCATCAGGAACAAGATTTGCAGAGTGACGGTGACGCCTTCGGCGTCCTTGGCGGTCGGAAGTATGCCGCGTACGTCGGGCAGGTTCAGGGGGTTGTCGATCGGAACCGCCGGTGCCGGGGATTGGGCAAGAACGGGGGCAGCGACGGTCAGCGCAATTACGGCGCAAACCGTCCATCTTGGGCGCAGGATTGAGCCTCCATGCTCGGTCAAAACGCGCTACTCCTTAGCGCTGTCCGGTCCCATCAAACGATTGACGATTGGCGATTGACGATTGACGATTCCCCTCGTCCCTCCATCCCTTCGTCCTTTCGTCCCTTCGTCACTTCGTCCCTTTCTTCCCCTTCGTGCCTTCGTGCCTTCGTGCCTCCGAGCGTAGGGTCCGCCGTGCGGACCACTCCGACCGAACAGGGGTCGTCCTGGCATTCGCTGGTCCGCACGGCGGACCCTACGTGGTGCGTACCGGCTTTGAACGATCACCCCGTTGCAACGTGCCCCCGGGATTGCGGGTCCGCAGCTTGTCAAGCAGTCCCTTCAATTCGTCGCGCGTCTTGGACATCTGCGCCGATCGGCCGGGGCCTGTTTGGAGTGCCGGCTCCAGATGCTCGTCGACGCGGCCGGCGGATTTGAATCCGTGGGCCTCCGCGGTCAACAGTTCATCGAAACCTGCCCGGTCAGCATTGAGACGCCGGACGCGCAGCTCCGAGCGCAGGGCACCGGCCTCTTCGGCGTCCTCGACGATGCGCAGCGTGCTGATCCTGTCGGGCGTCACGCCCAGGAAGGCGAAGCGCCCGCCCAACTGCACCAGGGCTACACTCTGCTTGGGCGATAAGTAAGTGCGGCTCAGCACGCGCACCAGATCGGCGCCGCCGGCCTGAGACCGCGTCAAGAAGCGCCGGGCCAGGATACCGGCGCCGGCGATGACGGCAAGCACCACAAGCAACGATACCAATCCGCTACGGTACCAAGGCGTCTTGATGGTAGCCGAGGTTTTTTGATTCACGTGTCGGGGGATGGTGATCTCCTCGGTCGCTCCTCTTGACGGCGGATCCAACTTAGGCGCATGATTGCGCGAAACCCACGGATTCGAATCCGTGGGCTTCGTCGGCGGTGGCGGCTCAAGCGTCAAGGCGGCGTTGGTCGCTGCGGCGGGGAGACTTGCGGCACCGCCAGCCGTACCATCAAACGACGGACCTTCCGCACGTGTGATCGCTGGTGCGACAGCCAGGCACAGCGTCAGGGCGGCTTTGGTCGCTGTGCGGATCCCTACTCCTTTCGAGCGCCCACACCGGTTGAAGCCCGCGGCTCGTTGAGGTACTTGATTCACGTCAGGCAACGGCGACATTTTGCGGGCCCTGCACGATTTCATTGATCCGTACGCAGAAATTGTCACTGAGCACCAGCACCTCGCCTCGGGCCACCAGTCGGCCGTTCACGAGCACGTCAACGGGATCGCCGGCGAGGTTGTCCAGCTCCACCACGCTGCCTTCCCCGAGTTTGAGTACGTCCTCGATGTACATGCGGGTGCGCCCCAACTCGATCTGCACGCGCAGGTTCACGTCGCGCAATATGGAGATGTCGTGGACGTCTGCACCCGTGCTTCCGGCGGCGAAGTCGGGAAGTTCAACGGGCTGCGTCATCGCTCCTTCGGTGGCTGGCTTGGTCTGTTCCCCTTCAGCGGGCTGCTGCGGGTCGGCAGATGACTCGGCTGATTCAGCCATGGCAGCCGCCATGGCTGCGGCGGCCTCGTCGAAGGGTCTACCCATCGAATCAAGGCGTACGTCAGCGTCCGCCTGCGGTTCGGCGCCTTGCTCCGCCGCTGCGAGGAGCGCGTCGATCTCGTCCTGGGGTGAAGACGCCGCCTTAGCGGTATCTTTCGAAGAATCACCAGCCGTCGCAGACGCATCGGTGGATCCCGCTCCGCCGGTTGCGCCTTGCAGAGCGGCGTCGATGTCCGCCTGACTCAACTCGCCCGAGTCGGAACCTGCACCGGCTGCGGATTGCAGAGCGGCGTCGATGTCCGCCTGACTCAACTCGCCCGAGTCGGAACCCGAATCGGCAGAGTCCGAACCGGTGTCGGAAGAATCAGGTGCGGGGTTTTGTGGTTCGTCAGTCATGCGGTGGGTTCCTCGGGTGCGTCTTTATCGACGCGAATAGCTCGCCGCCGCCAATCAAAGGTTGGTTCGCGACTGCAACAATTTCGAGACCAGCACGTCGCGTATCAGCTCCTCACCCCCCAGCAGATTGTTGATCTCAAATATGATTTGCCGCTTGATGCTTTCCAGCGACGGGTCGTTGAGATGCTTGGGATCAGCCGAGCGAATGACCACTTGGACTCTGTCGTTGATCGAAGCCGACCTGGCCTTGATGAAGCGATTGATCTTGGCAACATCTTCGGCGGCTACCAGTGCTGATAACTTGAGGCTGTAGACGTAGAGCCGGCCTTCCTTTCGGTTGTAGGCATCAACTTCGCACAGTTCAACCTCAACCTCAGCCTCCAGGTTGAGTGGGTCTTGCAGCGCGGCTTCATCCTCCGCCGCGACCGTCGATTCCGGGGCTGCGCCGAAGAAGCTCATCATCGCAAAAATGCCCACCCCCTCTGCCAGCATTAATGCGCCGACGATAATGAGCGGTTTGAGCCGGCCGCGAGACTTGCCCCCCGCCTGCTTCTGCGTCTGGTCTTCCTTTGTGTCCTCAGGCGCCATGGTCGGAATCCCTTTCTTCGTTCTGGACGGGAGCTCCTGCGTAGTCGCCGACGATGGCCTCGGTCACGATGATTTCCACGCGCCGATTCAGCGCCCGTCTTGTTTCTGTATAAGCCTGGGCCACCAGCGGCTCGGTGGACCCCACGCCTACGATGCGCAGTCGCTCCGGCCTGATGCCATGTCGCTGCATGACACCGGCGACGGCTCGGGCCCGGGCGATGGATAAGTCCATGGGGTCGCGGAAGGGCGAGTCCGGGGGCAACGGTTCCAGCGTGGCATGCCCTCGGACCTTGATGATGGTGTTGTGCCCGACCACCTTGCCCGCCAAGCTGGAGATCAGCGCTTCGGCCCCCGGTTTGAGGACCGCGCCGAACCGCTCAAAGCTGACCCGGCCGCCGACCTGCAGGTTTACTCCCTCGCGCACGTTGGTGACCCGAAAGACGCGGCCGTCTATTCCCTCCTCGTCGGAATCGCCCTCACGCTTGATGTAATCGGGCAACACCACGCGACGAAGCTGCTCCACCAGACTGTTCCGGCTGGTGCTGATGGTCGGCACCACGCCGACAGTGCCGTCGTAGCCGAAGGCGGCCCGGATCGAATCCATGACTTCCTGGAATCTCCGGTCCTTTTTCATCTCGCTCATAGAAACCAGGATGACAAAGAAACACAGCAGCAGCGTCATCATGTCACCGTAGGTGACCATCCAATCCGGCGCCCCCCGAGGCATTTGTTTTTTCTTTGTCACCATCGGGTCGATCCCTACAATGTGGGACCGGCTTTCCAGCCTGTCGTTTGACCGGCTGGAAAGCCGGTCCCACACACCCCCCTCACCCTCAAGCTGCCGCCTTTTCGTTCTCGCCGCCGGCCCGCAGGCGGTGCGGAAGGAAGGTCTTGAGCTTCTGCTCGACGATTCGCGGATTGTCACCGGACTGAATCGCCATGATGCCTCTGATCACAATGGACTTGAGCAAGAGCTCTTCCTGGCTACGGAGGCCGAGCTTGTCGGCCAGCGGCAAGGCGAACAGATTTGCGATCAGCGACCCGTAAAGCGTGGTCAACAAGGCGACCGCCATGGCCGGGCCGATCGAGGAAGGGTCGTCCATAGCCCCGAGCATGATCACCAGACCGACGAGTGTCCCGATCATGCCAAAGGCCGGTGCGTAT
>JAZGDL010000119.1:0-15542 GCA_036477795.1 Phycisphaerae bacterium | reverse complement strand
CACCCCAACGCCGACAAGCTCATTGTCTTGAAAGTCGATCTGGGCGACGAGCAGCGACAAGTCTGCGCCGGGCTCAAGGGCATATACACGGCCGAGCAGCTACTGGGTCGCACTCTGATCATCGTCGCCAACCTGGCCCCGCGCATGATGCGCGGCGTGGAGAGTCAGGGCATGCTGCTGGCAGCCGGCACCGATAACCAGTCCAGATTCGTCACTCTGACCACGTCGGAGGACATCCCCCCCGGCAGCCGCGTAAGCTGAATCCGGCGGCGCCGCCGCTTCAGCCGCTGGTGCGAGAATCCCTTCTCGCACCCCGAGCAGCAGAAATCCCTTCCAGCGAACGGCCCTACATCAAAGTTCCAGACTATCAATGTCCATACATACATCGTCGCAACCGCAATAAACCGCCGCCGAGCTGTACCACCAGTCGTCCGCTCGGGACACCAGCCCCTTACGCACAGGATTGTCATGCAGGTACCGGAGCTTTTGCTCAAAGACCTTTCGTGAGTAAAGGGCCTGGGGGTGGAATCCGGATTGCCAAAGCCCAAGCTCGTGCCGCGCCCGGCGGGCAGGTTGTGTGGCCCTCCCAAGCCAGTTCAGGATGGTCGTACGTCCGTCCTGCTTGAGCCTGTCATGGATCGTTCGAGACGTGAATCGCTTGAAATCGCGAATCACTGGATGCAATTGCTCGCCCGCAGCGGCGATCATGTGCATGTGGTTGGGCATGATGACGAACGCGAACACCTCCAACCCCTTGTCCCGGCGGCAATATAACAGACTCTCGATGATGGGATCGATGTAGCGAGTCTCAATCAAGATAGGGACCCAGTCGAGAACGGCGATCGTGCAAAAGTATGGCAGGTTTTCATCTGCGCGGTAGCGGGCCACGGGCGAGAGCGTAACGTTTGCGGTGGAACGTGGGAAGGGATTCCCTACTGCGTGGGTGCGAGAAAGGATTCTCGCACCAGCGGCATTCTCGCATCAGCGGCAATCCGGCGGCGGCGCTTCAGGTGGTGTGGATGTCGCGGCGGCTGAAGATGATGCCGCCGGCTGTCCAGGTGGCGGCGGCGATGCTCAGCAGGACGATGACTTCGGCGGTCTGCAAGCGGCCTTCCAGGATAATCACGAAGGGGCGAAAGTAGTGCATGATGCTGACGAAGGAAATCGCTTGGGCCCGGGGCCAGAACGCCGCCAGCGAATTGAGCAGAAACGAAGCCACCAGGATGCCTGCGACCGTTCCGACGACGGCTCCCCGTGTTGAGCCTGCGGCACTGAAAAGCATGCCGATGCCCGCCACCGCCCAGAGCAGGGCACAGGCGTTGATCGCCACGGGATGCAGACTCCACACATGGACGTCTTCGGTGATGCCCACGATCTGAACGCCGATCCAAACGCCGCACCACAGACACATGATCAGCAGCAGGCAACACAAGAACACCCACGTGCTGACCGTGGTGTAGACGCTCCAGCGCGACAGGGGCAATGAGAGCAGCACGTCGGCGGTGCCCTGATCCACTTCGCCGCAAATAACCCGGCTGGTGGTCATGACCACGAACCCCCAGGTGATGGTGAGTACGACGGGGTGCACGAACACAAACGCCCCGACGGAGTTGGCATTGAGCAGTTCTGAGATTTCGGCGCCGGTCAGTGCCCGAATCAGGGTGGAGATCCAGGGCACCTGAAACGCCCCTTCTATCATCTCCAGGGGCACAGAGGAGAAGGCCAGCAGGATGACCACCGGAAACGAAAGTACCGCGATCGAAACAAGGCACGTAACCCAGAAATGGTCGTGTGCGGTTTTGCGCAGCAATGCGGTGTTCATAAGTGAGCGTAATCCATACTATCCATCTGCCTCGGAGTCCATTGCGCTACCGGTGGGCCCGACATCAGACTCGTAGTAGGCCAAGAACAGATCCTCCAGGCTGGGGCGGTGAATGACGACCTCTTCCAGCGGCAGCGTCGCCAGCCAGGACAAGAGTGCCTCGGGCCGGCCGTGCCAGCGTCCGCTGAGTGTCCTGTTCTGGCACTTGTCAACGGTGAAGCCGTCGGGATGCGTATCCCACGGATTGGAATCTGTGGTCTTGGTGGAGCGAGCGAATCGCAGGTTGACGCGCTGGCCGGCGTCTTTGCGTAGGGCGCTGACCGGCTTGGAGGCAACCACGCAGCCGGCCCGCAGGATAACCACCAAATCGCACAGTGCTTCCGCCTCAGCCAGAGAGTGACTGCTGAACAGAACGGTACGCCCCTCGGCGGCGGCGGCGCGGAGCTCATGATACAACACCTGTTGCATGAGCGGATCCAAAGATGCGGTGGGCTCGTCCAGGATCAAGAGTTCCGGCCGATGCATCATGGCCAGGATCAGGGCCAGTTTCTGGCGCATTCCCTTGGAATACTCTCTTACGCGGGTGGCCAGTTGCAGTTGAAATCCCTCCGCCAAACGCGGCGCGTCGCCCAGGTCTTTCATGCCCCGGGCGCCCGCGACGAACTTGACGGTCTGCTGACCGGTGAGATAACGGTACAGGCGCACGTCGCCGGGCAGGTAGCCGACGCGAGCGCGGATAGCGGCGGACCGCTTCCAGGCGTCCAAGCCGAACACGGTGGATCGGCCGGCGGTGGGCTTGAGAAGGCCCAGGAGAATGCGGATGGTGGTGGACTTGCCGGCGCCGTTGGGGCCCAGGAAACCGAGCAACGAGCCCTTGGGAAGTGACCATGACGCACCGTCCAACCCTTTGGTGCGCCCGTAGTACTTGGTCAGGTTTTCGATGTCGACGACGTTCATGTGCGGTGCCGGCTGCTCAATGCCGGACTACTCTTGTAATGAAGCGTCTGCCAAACGACTGTAGCGCCACCCCCTTGTGGGTGGCGCGTTCACCAGTCGGCGCCACCCACAAGGGGTGGCGCTACGTTAGACCTTCGTTTGGACCTCCTGGGCCGGTGCCAGGCCATGACGTAGCGTGTGTTCGGTGATGGTCCGGGCGTTGCAATAGTGATAAAGATAATCGAGACTGCCGGCTTTGGCGCCGTCGCCGCTCATTTTCAGGCCGCCGAAAGGCTCTACGTCCACCCGCGAGCCGGTGATCTTGCGATTGATGTAAAGATTTCCGACCAGAAAATCCCGTTTGCAACGTTCAATATGAGCGGGGCTGCGTGAGTAGACACCGCCGGTGAGTGCGTACCGCGTGTCGTTGGCGATTTCGAGAGCGTGGTCGAAATCGACTGCTTTGATCACCGCCAGCACGGGGCCGAAGATTTCCTCCTGGGCAACGGCTACGCCGGGCTCGACGTCCGCGATGATGGTGGGGCCGACATAGTATCCGCCGCCCGGCAGGTCGCCGGGATCGGTTTCCAGGATGATACGACCAGCCTGGCGAGCCCCTTCGACAGCCGAGCGTATCCGGTCCCGGGCCTGTGCGTCGATCACCGGTCCGACGATGGTGCCCGGCGCATCCGCCGGTCCCATGGGCAACTGCTCGGTCGCTTCGACCAGTCGTTTGCAAAAAGCCTCGTAGACGTCAGCCAGCACCACGACGCGGCTGCAGGCCGTGCACTTTTGTCCGCTGTATCCGAAGGCCGAGGTGACCACGCCGCCGACGGCTTCATCGATGTCGGCGTCGTCGTCGACGATGATGGCGTTCTTGCCGCCCAGTTCTGAAATCACCTTCTTGATGTGCTGCTGGTTGGGCGGGGTGTCCGCAGCGTCGTGGAGAACCGTTGTACCGACGGCCCTCGACCCGGTGAAGGAGATCACGTTGACGCCGGAATGTGACACCAGATGCCGTCCGATGGTCTCGCCGCTACCCGGCAGATAGTTGAGCACGCCGGGAGCCAACCCGGCCTCTTGAAAAGCTCCCATGAGCTTTGCCGCGATGACCGGCGCGGGGGAGGCCGGCTTCATAATGACCGTATTGCCCATGACCAGCGCCGCCGCCGTCATGTTAGCTAGCAGTGCCAGGGGAAAGCTCCAGGTGCCGATGACCACACAGACGCCCTTGGGTTCGTAAACCAGGTAGTTGTCCTCGCCCGGCAGATCGCGGCGTCGGGGTCTCTCCGCCAGGTGCCGGGCGCAATGGGCATAATAAGCCAGATAGTCGATGGCCTCGGCCACGTCGGCATCGGCTTCTCGCCAGGGCTTGCCGGCTTCCAGAGTGATCAGGGCAGCCAGGTCGAAGCGGCGTTTCCTCAGCAGGTCAGCCGCTGCCTCGAGTCGGCCGGCGCGTTGGACCAAGGACAGATTGCGCCATTCAGGCAGAGCCCTGCGGGCTGCTGCCACGGCGTGATCGGCGTCGGCGGTGGTCGCTGCGGCGGCACGACCGACGATTTCGGACGGGACCGCCGGGTTGATGGACTCGATCCACGCGTTGGTGGTTACCGGCTCACCGTCGATGATCAGCGGGTAGCGGGCGCCCAACGCGCCGCGGACGTTCTTCAGGGCGGCCTGGTAGCGGTCGCGGTCGGCGGCGTCTATGAAACTGATGATCGGTTCGTTGCGAAAAGCGGACATTGGTTCATCCTGTTTGGTGTCAAGATAGTGGCACTTCCGGGTCGGCCCGCTGGGCAGCCTGGCCATCCGCGGATTGACCAGCAGGCCGGCAGCGTCGTGTGTCTTGTAGCTCTGCCGCAGGAACGAGTCGTTGGCGGTGTTCTCCAGCAGGCGGCGGATCAGGTAGCCCATGCCGGTGATGAGCTCTCCATAAGGCGTGTACACCCGCAGGCACTGCCCTAGATCCACCATCGCCTTTTTCAGCGGATCGCCCATACCGTTCAGCATCTGAATTTCATAGTCGTGGGGGCCCAGGCCCAACCGCTCGGCGGTGGCCAGCACCACCGCCAGCGAGCGCACGTTGTGGCTGGCGAACACCGGGCGTATCCAACGATGGTTTTCAAGCATGCTGTGAGTGATGCGCTCAAAGCACGCGTCGGATTCCCATTTGTTCAGCCAGACCGGCGCGGGGGAGTTGTTGCGCGCCGCTTTGGCGGTCTCCATGTCCCAGTAAGCCCCCTTAACCAAGCGCACGGCGATCGGGTGCCCGCGGCGCTTCACCCAGTCGAGCAGAAGGTCGTAATCGTTTTCGCCCTGGCGCAGGTAGGCCTGCACCGCGATGCCGACGTTGATCATGTCACGGAACTCATCTTCGCTCAGCAGGCGCATGAACAGTTCAAGCGTCAGCCCGCGGTAGGCGTACGACTCCATGTCAATGTTGATGAAGGCGTCGCACTCCCTGGCCCGACGGAGGATGGGCCGGAGACGAGCGCACACCGAGCGGATCGACGACTCCGGATCGATGGCGTCGAATCGCGGCGACAGTGCCGTGAGTTTGATGCTGATGTTCACACGTGGCATGGGGCCGTCATTGGCGTGGTCGATAATGGGGATCGTGGGCCATGCGCTGGCGGCGGGGCAGAGCGACTCAATCAGATCGAGATAGATGTGCTGATAGCGATCCGCCTGCTGTTCGCTGGAGGTGAACTCACCGAGCACATCAAGCGTAAAGGCCATCTTGCGGCTGCGGAAGCGCTCCACTGAGCGGATGGCTTCGCCGGTATTGCCGCCGGCAATGAAGCTGGAAGCCATCATCAATGCCCCGCGCCGAGCATATGAAACCGCCGTGCGGGCGTGCAGCGAATCGGGATCGCGGTAGCCGAGGAGCAGCCTGAGGGCGGCGGGCATGTCCAGTCGATCCGGATCGAGATACTCGCGCAGGTGCCTGGCGATTTCGCGATCACGATGCAGCACGCTGGGCAGCACGTCGATGAAGCGGAAGGCTTGAACCCGTAGCGTCTCGTATTTCATGCTCAGGTTCATAATCCACTGCTGCCACCAGGCCTGCTCCCAGAAATGCGGTTCAGCCTCGCGGGCCCGCTCAAGTATTTCCAGGCCGATCTCGCGGCAACGGGATTCGAAGGCGACTGTGTTGTAAAGCATGGTGCGCTGAGTCATGTTCGTCACTCGTCAGCGATTCATTGGACTCCGCTGAGCGGACGCAACCCGAACCGGTGGTTCAAACCGCAAACGCCCACGGGTTGCAACCCGTGGGCTTGTCCGGGTTGTGTCGACCGTGCGGGGGTCATTGGTTCACGTCCACGATCGAGCGCGGGTGCAGAAAAACGAGACAACATTGAGTCACCGGCCTTTGAAAGATCGAGGTCATCGACGCGGCATAGAGCTTCATTTGCTGGACGTAGCGTTCAGCTTGACGCGGGACCTGGTCCGCCGCGATTGCGTCGGTCTTGAAGTCGATCACTTCAATACCGTTCGCTTCCTCCAGCACGCCGTCGACCACGCCGCGGACCAGTACGCGCTCGTCCACATCTCCTGCCAGCGTCGGGTCAAACCACTGCGCCGGATGGGCGGCGATGAACATGAACTCCCGACGATAGGCGCCGCCCGCGGCCCGCACGGTGCAGCCTAACGGCGTCTCCAGAAACCACGCGATGGCGCCGGTATCGACCAGCGCCGCATCCTGAGTCGCAATCAAACCGGCCTCGACCAGGCGATTCAACTCCAGCTCAACCGCGTCGCGCCGGCCACCCGTGTCGAGGTTCATGTGTTGCAGGAACATATGTGTGGCGGTGCCGCGGCTCCGAGCGTCGCCCCGATCTTTCTTGCCTATATCAACGCGCTGGCCAGGCAGGTGGCGGCTGAAGGCATGTTCGCGCAACTGCTCATCGGGATCGCGCAAGTGATCGTAGATGCTCTTCACTTCGCTGGCGCCGACAACCGACCGCACACTCGACGCCGCCAGATGCGGGTAATCGAATCGAATTCGCTCCAATACGGTTTCAACTGACTCGGTCTCAGCCAGCGACGGCTCCTCGGACGGCAGCTCCGCCAAACTTGCCACGGCGCGTTGCAGCGGGGTGATCTTGCGGTCCTCTTCCAGTCCCAGGCGCCAATCAGCCATTTCCTCACCGCTGTGCTCGACAACGCGAAAGAGTGCACCGCGTTCCATATCACCATGCGCGAACACGCAGTGCTCATCCGAGCCCCAAGCGCCAGCGCGGGGTCTGCCGACCCGTCGCTTGCGCTCAGGGCTCTGATCGGAGTTGCACGTCTGCGCGCCGTCATTTAGGTCACCGCCTCTGGCGATAAGGTGGGAAGGCAAGGCGGACAGCGCGCATACGATCCAGTCCAACGCGCAAGCGGCGGCTTCGATATCCAGCGGTGTCATCCGCCTTTCACCGTTGGCCCACAAACGTCGCCGGTCAGTCAACGAGGCCGGCGGCATCGTGCCCAGCAGTATGAGCCTCTCCCTGGCCCGGGTCATGGCCACGTAGAGCAGGCGAAGCTCCTCCGCCCGCGTTTCGCGGTCGATGTTGGCTGCCACCAGGCGATGGGCGGCGGATGGATATTCGATCATGCGATCGGGATCGACAACGTTAAGCCCCAAGCCCGCCCGGCGATCCAGAATCATGCGCCCGACCCTGTCGCTCAGGTTGAACCGCGTCCCCAGGCCGGCCACAAAGACGATCGGAAACTCGAGCCCTTTGGCGGCGTGAATGGACATGATCTGCACGGCGTCAGCCTGCTGACTTGTCGCCGGGGCAGCCCCGGGATCCTGCTCCTGCTGCTCGAGCGACTCGATGAACTGTAGAAACCGCCTCAAGCCCTGGTTCTTGAAGGTTCCGAAATGCCGGGCCTGTTCGCAAAATCGCTGCAGGTTCCGGCGCCGCTGCCCGCCGCCGGAAAGCCCACAGACATATGCCATGTAACCGGTCTGTTCGAGGAACTCCTCCACTGCCACCGCGCAGGGGCGCTCACGCATCGATCGGCGACAACGGGCGATGCTGCAAGCCATGTCCGCCAGTCGCTTGCGAAGATTGTCCTCGGCGCCCTCGTCAACGTACCGCCGCACGCATTCATGAAACGGTGCGTCGCGATCGAGTCGGCGGACGGTGAGCAGTTCATCCTCGTTCAGGGCGGCACCGAGCACGCTAGACCGTAGCAGCGCAGCCAGCGGAATGTCCTGCTGCATGTTGTCAACGACTTCGAGCAGGGCCCGCACGTCGCGGATTTCGATGTTGTCGAACAACCTGCCGGCAGCGTGAGTACAGGCGTCGATTCCGAAGCGGCCCAGCAGGCCGGCGATCGCGTCGCCCCGGTAGGTCGGTGAGCGTAGCAGCACCGCGAAATCGCCGTAGGCAACCGGGCGACCGTCGTCCAAAGTCATGCCGCTGGACATGATGCGGCGGATTTCCGTCGCGATCACAAAGGCCTCACGTTCGATGGCCTGCCATTCCGCCGGATCAGCGGGGTCGACAAAGACCCGCTCTGCAGGTTCATCCTTCTCGTCGCTGTCGCTGGACCGAAGCACACGCTTATCCAGAAGATGCACGTCGACGGTGAAATCTCGATCGTCCTCATGACCGTCGCGTCCCGGTCGCAGCCTCTCGCCCTCACCGTATGCGATGCCTCCTACCGACGGCTGCATCAGTTGCATGAACAATTGGTTGACCGCTTCGAGAATCGGCGGCCGGCTGCGGAAGTTGTGCTGCAGAAGAACGGCTTTGCGGCGGTCGCTTCGCCCGCTGCTCTCCAGGCGGCGGCGGAAGACCCCGGGCTCAGCGGCCCGGAAGCGGTAGATGCTCTGCTTGATATCGCCGACGGTGAAAAGGTTGGCGGGCGCATCCTGCTGCTCTTCGCAGCTCACCCGCCGCAGCAGCGCGTCCTGCAGCGGATTGATATCCTGATACTCATCAACCAGCACGTGGGCGAAGCGCTTGCGGACCGAGTCGGCCACCTGGTCATCCTGAATCAGTTGATAGGCCAGCGCTTCAAGATCGGCGAAGTCCAGCGCATCGCGCCGCCGTTTCTCCGTCAGGTAGGCCACCCGAAACCGCCGCACCAGATCGACAATCGCCTCTGCGTAGGGCACCGTGGCGTCCAGCCCTTCCAAGACCTCGCCGGCAGTGAACAGGCCGAAGCGCGATTGAATACGCTTCTTGTAGCGGTCGCGGGCCTCCTTACGGGCTGTTTGAAGGGCTTCCACCAGGTCGGTAACAGCCTCCGTCGCGTCCTCGGGAAGCTTCGGCGCTCTTGAGGATTTGAGTTTGTATTCGCGGATCTGCTGTCCCAGGGCGTCGAAGGTGTCGGCGTTTGCGACAGTTTGGAGTGTCGCCTCCCACTCGCCCAACTGCTCGACGTGTTGGGCGAAGAGCCGGCCGTAAAATGCTACGCAGGCATCGTCGGCATCAGCCAGGCGGGCGTACTGCTCCGCATGGATTCGCTGGCTACGCAGTTCCAACCGCAACGGCTCAAACAGGTAGCGGGCCAGTCGGTCGGCCCCGGCGGCGATGCCGGCCACCGCTTGGCTAAGCCAGCCGTCCGCATCGGGCAGGCTGTCCAGATGATCCGCAAGCCGCAGCGCAAAGTCCTTTATATTGCCGTCCCGACCCAGCCCGTAATCGTCCACCAGTTTGCGGAACCGGATGGCTGGGGGTATATCGCCGTCGTAAAGCTGCGACACGACCTGGTCCAGCGTCTGGGCTTTGAGAACGCGGGCTTCTTCCGCCGCCAGGATGGTAGCCGCCGGATCAACGCCGACCTTGGTGAACCAGCGGCGAATCAGCCAAAGGCAGAAGGCGTGCACCGTCGAAATCTGGGCCGACTCCAGTAGGGCGGCCTGTTCGCGCAGGGCGGCGTCGTGGGGTCGATCGCGCAGGCGGGCCTGGAGGTTATAGCGAATGCGCGACTTCATTTCCGCCGCGGCGGCCTCGGTGAACGTTACCACCAGCAACCCATCGATGCTGCAACGATGCGGAGGCGGGGCGTCGCACACCAGATAGACACACCGTTGGGCCAGCACTGCGGTCTTGCCCGAACCGGCGGCGGCGGAGACCACCACGCTTCGCCCGACGTGCTGGATGGCCTCCAGTTGCTCATCTGTCCAGTCGATCTCAGCCATCGGTGCTGGCCCCCTCTTCAGCCGCCAGACGCTTGAAGACCTCCGAGCGCTTCAGGCTTTCCAGGAACCGCATGGACCCCTGGGCGGGCTCGAAGCGGCATACACCGCGCATTACGCACCAGGAGCAGGGCGACAGATTCTTCAAACGGTAGGGTGACACTGCTATGGCACCATCAATAATACGGTCGCACCACGTCGCCAGCCGTTCGCGGGTGCGCCGCATCAGCCGGGCCAAATCCTCAGCGCCGGCGGCGTCGGACTTGTCGATGTGGCCCAGGCCGCCGTCGGTCTTGCGGTAGACCTGGTAGGCGTCCGACCACCCCGTCTTGGACGCGTCGCGCTCCAGTACGTTGAGCCGGGCCTGGTCCAGCAGGCCACGCGGCCGGTGGTGCGACCCGGGCCTTCCCGTGTCTTCCGCTTCACCGGGGTGCTGCACCCGCCGGTATTGATCGACCAGACTCACAAAGAACGCACCGGCCGGCTTGATGGGCCGGCCCGCCAGGGTGGCGCCCTGCTCGGAAAGCACCAGCAGATAAGCCAGCAGTTGCAGGGACAGGCCGTGATACACGCCGGACAGATCGAGCCGCTTGTCGCGGGTCAGCTTGTAATCAATGACCACGCCCAGCAGTTCGTCGGACACCTCCGCCACGTCGACGCGGTCGATGTAGCCGCGCAACAAGACCTGCCGCCCTTTGGGCGTGGTGATGGCCAGGGCCGGAAGTCCCCGGCCCTCGAAACCGAAGGGCAGTTCCGCGGCCTTGGGCACGAATGAACCGGCTCTGGACACTCGCTGCTGGTCGCTGAGCACTCGTCCCAGCGACGTGCCGCTTCGTTCCATGATGTAGCGATCACGGGCGTGCGACAGCTCCCCCATCAGAGGGAGCGTCCGGCCGACATACCGGCAGCTTTCACCCAGCCATTCCACCACAGCATGTTCGTCCAGATCAGCCAGCGACTGCCCGCGATCGACCAGCGTCTGCACGAATCGCTCGAGGATGGCGTGGTGAACGGTCCCCACGTCGATCTGCTCCAGTTGAGCCTGTTTGCGCTCCTCAAGCCGCAGCCGGTATTGGGCGAAGTGCTTGAAGGGGCAGGTGGCATACGTTTCCAGTTGAGAGACGCTGGCCCGGTACGGGTGCCTTTTACTTGCTGCGCTCGGTTCATCGCTCAGTGCGGCCGAGTTCTCGTAGGCCACCGCCCGCGTCGCAGCGGCCAGCACCGGGGCCAGCTCCTCGTCGGTCCGGGCATGGTCGTAAAGCTCGTTCCACCACGCCCGGCGCGAAGTGTCATCATCTGACACTATGGGGCGATGCCGAAACTCATAGGCCAGATGAGTGGCCAGATCACGGTCGGTAAGGATGGACCAATCACCGCCTCCTTCCAGCGGCCCGGTGATGTGCTCGACCGAAAGACCCGGGCAAGCCTCGGCCAGTGCAGCCAGAAACGGCGACGGCTGCAGGGTCTTGCCGTCCTGATCCGCCTCGGGGCAGGTGACCATGAGCGATTCGCCGGCTCGCGTCACGGCGATGTAAAAGAGCAACGATTCATCAAGAATGCGCTGCCGCCGCGCCGTTCCCAAGCGCAGCCCCTGCTCATCCAGCCAGTCGCGATCGTCCTCGTTGAGAATCGCATCCTCAGCATGGTTCGCGGGGAAGGCCCCGTCGTTGACGCCCAGCACCAGGGCCACCTTGACGTTGGGCTGGCGGCTTCGCTCCACCGAGCCGATGAGCACCTGATCCAGCATGGGCGGGGCCAACCCCAGCGTCAACTGGGCCAACGCCCCGTCCACCATGGACGACAACTCTTCCACCCCGAACCGCTCATCGCCCAGCGTCCCCTGGAGATCGTCGAAGAAAGAGCTCACATCGCGCCACGCCTGCCGGTGGGCTTCCGCCAGGTCCAGATCGCCGCCGTCCGCCGCTTCGTCGGCCCACCGCTCGATCTGCTCTGGCACAGACAGGTGTCGCATGATGGCACTCAGGCGCTCGGCCCATTCGGCGCCGCTTGCTGTTTCGCCGCAACACGCCGAAGCCACCCATGCATCGACATTATCTAGAAAGGCCCGCCGCCAAGTATTCACCCGGGCTGCGGCTATTGTGGCGTATGTATTAGCGTCTTCGCGGTCGCGCGGCGGCGGCAGCCAATCCGCACCGACCCATTGGTCCCGGCCGCTGATGGCCGTAGCAACCAGATGGTTCTCCAGCTCATCCGCTTGGGCGTCGTCCAATCCCAGCAACCCGGTCTTCAGCAGACCCCGCACCGCGTCGGTGGGATAGTCCTCCGCCGCCAGCCTCAGCAACCCCCGGAGCAGTTCCACCAAGGGGTGATGGGCGATGGACCGGCGGCGATCGATGAAGAAGGGGATGCCCCTGGCGTTGAACGCCGCCGACACCAGCGCGTGGTATGGCTCCAGGTCCCGGACGATGACGGCGATATCGCGGTAGCGCAGCGGCGACGACGGGCGGCTGACATAATGAAGAATCTGCGAGACGGTGAATTCGACCTCGCCGCGGCGGTCCGGGGCCTGGACGATTCGTATCCCTTGCGTTGATAATGGTTCGGCTGGAGGCTGATCAAACAGTCCGGCTTCCAGCCGCGACAGCGCCGGTGCCTCCGCGAAGCGCGGGGGTGGGCCGCGGAGCAGATGCGGCGGTGCGATCTCGATGCCCTGTTCAGCAAAGTCGTTCGACAGCTCGGACATGGTCCTGCGGGTTTTGGCGAAAAGATCCGACACCGCGCCTATCCGAGCCCCAAGCGCCAGCGCGGGGTCTGCCCGATTGCTCCCCGAGCGGTCTACCGCGTAATCCGGGTCGATCAGCAAGGTGATCTCGAAAGAGGCGGCGCCATGGGCCAGGGCAGCCAGCATATGCCGTTCCTGCCGCGAGAAGCCGGCGAATCCATCCACCCACACATGGGCTCCTTGTAGCCAGGGGCAGCCGGCCACGCGCGTACGGGCCACTTCCAGGTGCTGCGACGGGTCGCAACGATCTGTCCCCAGGGCATCCAGATACGACTGGTAGATCAGCTTCAGATCGTGCAGCTTCAGCGCCCGCACGGGATCGTCCTGATCGTGAGCCTGAGGTGCCGGCAAGTCTTCCGGCGCGATGGACTCTTCGATGAATTCGGTGATGGTCCGTCCGATCTGCTCGACACACCCGGTGAATCGGGCGGCGCGGTGATAGTAGCGGAGTTCGGAGCCCTGGCGGCGTAGCAGAAGCCGCAGCAACATCATCCGGGCGGCGGGGCTGATGGCCGTTAAACCGCCGTCGCCGCAGGTCGAGAGGATGCGATACGCCAGCCGACGGAAACTGAGCACCTCGGCGCGGTGGGCGGCCGCGGTCGTGGCGCCCGTCAGCAGAGCCCGCTCCATTTGCAGGCTGACCTGCTCCGGCACCAGCAGGATCAGGCGGGGGCCATCCAACGGGCAATTCCGCAGGGCATCGCGGACAGCAGCCAGACAGTGCGTGGTTTTGCCGGTACCGGCGCGTCCCAACACAAATCGAACAGCCATAGCCGCAGGTCTACGTCAAGGCCTTGTCAGGGTCAACCAGTGGACCATCAGGGTCGAATGTGCGGGTGCCCCACGCCCTCTGGGCGTGGGTGACCGAGTTCGGATTTTGGGATTGCGCTGGTTTATGATATGGGCGTATCTCGCCTTCCGCTGTACTCCAGCGCATGGGAGCCCGACGTCTTGAGGCTTGGTGATGGCCGACATTCTCCAGGTGCTGCCCCGTAGGGGCAAGTGAAAATAGCCCAGCGATTCATCGCTGGGAAAGAGGGGCACGCCAGGGCATAGTCCCGTAGGGACGGCTGAGATGCCGAGCGGTTTGTTCAGCCGTCCCTACGGGACTGAGGACGCGGGTGAGGTTTATGTTCCCAGCGATGAATCGCTGGGCTATTTTCATATATCCCTCCGGGACAAGGCTCTGACCGTGCCGCAGCCCTGCAAATGTGGGTAATGACAACCGCCAAAAAAGTGGGAGACCCGTAGAAGCATCGCGGAAGGCGAGTTACGCCCTTATGATATTCGTCCCCCACCATCAGAGAGGGCGGGGCACGCTGCGACGCTTCTATTGATCCGAGCCGCGACCGTAAGGGAGCGGTCTACGCAGAACGTAACATGTGCCCTCCCTTACGGTCGGGCCTCGGATAAAATGCCATCTGCGCGAAACACTACACTAGGAAGCGCCTGCGCTTGCGGCTGCTGCTGCCTGGGCTGCCGCTTCGCCCAATATGGTATAGTCGGAGTGCCCGCTGATGGAGGCCAGCGACGTCGTGCCCGTCCCGAAACCTTTCATCGGGTTAGTCCAGAGCGGTTGGCCGGTCAATGGATCGAGGCAGTAGACATAGCCGCTGACGGCTGCGAACAATCGATCACCATCCAGCAGCAGGGAGACGAATCCTGATCCACTCGTGGCTTTCCAAGTCCACAGGATCTCGCCGGTCTCTCGATTCAGCGCCGCGACGCGTTTATTGAACCCTACGAAAAGTATATCTTCCTCGGTCATCCAGCGACCTCCTCATATGGCACAGGATCGATCCACAGTTATCTGCTCCATTTCACCACAAGACGGGCGGTTTGGGCAAGGAAGCCACTGGCACGCCCGCCTACGGATTATTCGCAATGCGTATCAGCCGTTTTCCGCGCGAATCCTGCCCAGAACGCGTCGGAACCGAAAAAAGTGGCCTAACGTCCGAATGGAAAGGACCACATGCACAAAGCCGATCAACGCAAAGAACCCGCCGGCATACAACTGCCATGCAACCACCGGGTTCAGCCCATGGCGGATTAGGAAATAGGCGGTGGCCAGACAGAGCAGCGCCACCAGCATGTCCAGAAATGGAAGCCGCATGGCATGCGGCATAAAGATGCCCTGCATGATCAACGGGCGGGCGTTGTAGGGATTGCCGCATTCGCTGCACAGACCCACGTAGGTTTGATAGCGCAGGTTGTAGCCGCACCGCCCGCAGTATAGCGAATGGGTGATCACCCGCTCCGGATCAACGCCTTGGGGCATCTCGTAATCCCCGAGCGTCTTCATCGGTGGTGCATCAATGCACGGTTCACTTCCCCGCGCCGTCAAACAACGCCTCGACAAACCGCGCGGGATCAAAAGGCTCCAGATCATCCGGCTTCTCACCGATCCCCACAAACTTCACCGGCACGTTGAGCTGATCGCGAATGCCGATCACCACCCCGCCCTTGGCGCTGCCGTCCAGCTTGGCCAGAAACAACCCGGTGATCTCCACGTGCTCGCTGAACACTCTGGCCTGATTGATGGCGTTCTGCCCGATGGTCGCGTCCAGAACCAGCAGCACCTCGTGCGGGGCGCCGGGTATCTTGCGCTCGACGACCTTCTTGATCTTGGCCAACTCCCGCATCAGGTGATCCTGGGTGTGCAGCCGCCCGGCGGTGTCGATCAGCAGGACGTCCGCCTTGCGGGCCAGGGCCGCTTCGCAAGCGTCATAAGCCACCGCCCCGGGATCGGCGTCCTGCTGGTGCTTGACGATTGGAACGCCGATTCGCTGCGACCATTCCGTCAACTGGGCCACCGCTGCCGCCCGAAAGGTATCACAGGCACCGAGAATCACCTGCCGGCCTTGGTCGGTGAAGTGCTTGGCCAGCTTGGCGACGCTGGT
>JAZGDL010000118.1:0-11712 GCA_036477795.1 Phycisphaerae bacterium | reverse complement strand
GGGTATCCATCGGCACGCTGTATTGCCCGACCGCCGCCTGGTCAGCCCCCAGCATGTTGAGCAGCATGAACACCGCCAGGTTGGACTCGCCGCACGTGGTCGGCGACGTCTCCAGCGGGTCGACGTCGAACACGATGACCGCCCCGCCGGCCACCGGCTTGTACAGGCAGATGGGATGGTCGGAAGTCGAATCCGAATCGGTCTGGGCCGTCATGACCACCTCATAGCCGTGGTCGCGGCAAAGCTTGTTGACGGCTGCTCCGCGCCGAAACTGGCGCTGCCGGTAAACCCGTACGTCGTCCGCAGTCGACGCCCAGGGCACCATGTCGTGCAGGGCAAAGCCGCGGGTGATGAAGTTCGCCCAGACGATTTTGGCGTTCAACGGATCATCCGGCTGCACCACGGTACGGACGTTCAGCCCGCAACGGGCCAGCTTTGCGAATGCCTCCAACGAAATGATGACGACCCGACCAGCCGCCAGGGCGGACTCTGGGCCGCGGGCTTCAGCCCGCGCTGCCGCCAGACGTTCCAGAGCTGCCAGCGATCGGATACCCCTAGGTGCCTTACTGCCGGCCACGATGAGCGCGTCCGCCTCCAGCGATTCCGCGGCAAAGGCACTGTTTTGGAGATGTTTCACCGATCCGGCCCCGAACCGCTTTCTCAGAATGGTGACCGCTGGCCGATCCCCGCCGCTGTCGTCGCACACGCACACTCGGCGCACTTTACGCGGTGGGCGGTAGGCATAGGTCGGCGGCGGCAGTGCCAGCGGATGGCTCTTGACATCCGGATCGATGTTGGAAATCACCAGCAATGACCGCAGTGACACCGACCCTGTGGCACGAGACAAGCCGATCCGTAACTCGAACGCCTTGGCGTCGGGAGGCGTTCGGTAGTACGAACGCATGGTGATGGGACCGGCTGATCGCAACACGGTCATCAGCCGAACGGGGCCGGCAGCGCTCGCCGGGTGTGTGGTACAACCCCGCGCTGGCGCTTGGGGCTCGGAGTTCGCCATACTTGGCGCGGAGGTTTCCGGACGCACCCAAAGGGCCGCACCCCCATCGTCGGCAGCGCCGTTACATTGACAGGCCGCCACGGCTTCGATGCGGTACCAGTGGGCCGGTTTGCAGGAGACGCGCTGGGCGAAGTATCCGGTGGCCGCCTGGTCGTCGCTGCTGATGACCACCGCTCGGGCGAGATTCCCATCTCGCCCCGCTCCGCCCTGAGCATCGGTCAGCGCCCAGCGCACCGCGTCTGAATCCGCCCACCAGTTCCAGTTTAGAGGACGCTTGGCCCCTTCGGCGAAATCAGCGTTTTTCAATCGGTTGAATCGTTCAGGCACCGGTCTATCCTCTGTGATTCGATCCGCAGGTACGATCTCAACATACGCACGCCGATGTAGAACGGCACCGTATCGAGGGCCGCCACCGAAACCTTGAACAAGTAGTTGTCACGCACCAGCGTAAGTAGATCGCCAAGGCTCCTGTCTCCGTTCAAATAACTGGCCCCGAAGGTGATGAAGATCACCGCCGTGGCGTCCACCAGTTGGCTAACCATGGTCGATCCGTTGTTGCGGATCCACAAGTACCGGCTTTTGGTCAGCCGCTTCCAGAAGTGGAACAGATAGACGTCGCAGAACTGGGCAGCCATATAGGCGACCATGGAGGCCAGCACCGTCCCGCGCATGCAGGCGTAGATCAGGTGAAACAGCTGCACCTCGCCGGTGAGGACCTCTCCGTCGGGCATTTGCACCGACTGCGTGAGTGAAAGAGTCTGCCAGGGCGGCTGAATATGATCCGCCACGGACGGCAACCGGTCCCCCAGCCATAAGGTCCCCAGCACCAGCCCGTTGACCAGCAGACCCACCGTCACCACGAAATTGGCCCGCCGCCGGCCGTAGAACTCACTGATGAAGTCCGTGCATAGAAAGGTCAAAGGATAGGGCAGCACGCCGACGGCCAAGGCCAGCGGTCCGATGCGAATGAACCGCGTGATGCCGATCACGTTCAGCATCGCCAGACACGCCAGAAAGATACCCGCAAGAATCAGGAAAACGCGCTCGCGACGCTCACATACCGGGTCCAGTGCGTGCACCGTGTCAGCTATCGGCAATGGTCGACTCTTCACCATGTCTAACAGCGTTTCGGAGCACTCCGACGTTTCGGGGCACTCCGAGCCGCGGCATTCATGCCGCGCGCCCGTCCAAGATACTGGTGCGAGAATCCTTTCTCGCACCCATCCCCTATGTGCGGGGATTGTCCAAGCGTACCACAACGAAGGCGATGACCACCCCGATGACATCCGCAACCCAGTCGGACAGGTTGGCGCTGCGGTTGACATAGGGTTGAGTCAGTTCGTCCACGGCGGCATAGAGGGCGTAGACCAGCAGCCACTTCGCGTACCAGGCTTTGCCTCTCTTCACCCCAGCCCGCTGAGCATACGCTCCGCCCAACAGGCCCAGCAGCGCATAACCGGTCACGTGCGCGACTTTGTCGATGTAAGACACCCTCACGTGGGGCAGGTGTTGGCGCGGCGTATGCATGATGGCGAAAAACGCCACCCAATATACGATCCACAAACGCCCGGCCAGCACCGCGCTCCGCCGAGCCTTACCAGCACTCACCATGTCCTCAGGCAATGTGTACGATTTCCGAAGGGTCAGACGGGCGCTGTGCATCGCCTGCGGGCATTTTGATGGTCTCTTCCGGCGTCTCCCGCTTGACCGCGTCAGCCTCGCGGTCCCCGGCGCTCTCGACCTTGCCGAGCACTTCCGCAGCCAGGCGAGCATGATCCAAGGCTCCGTTGCTACGCGGGGCGTAGTCAAAGATGGTCAATCCATGGCTGGGGGCTTCGGCAAGTTTGATGTTGCGGCGTATCACCGACTCGAAGACCTTCGCTTGCGACCAGGGACAATCCACCTCCCTGGAAGCGGAGATGAATTGCTTCACGTCTTCCACAACCTCACCGGCCAACCGCGTCCCGCCCTCATACATCGTCAGGATAATACCGGTCACGCGCAACTGGGGATTGACGCGCTTGGCCACCAGCCGGATGGTGTCGTCCAGCAGCTTGCCCAATCCCTGCAGCGCAAGGAAGTGCGGCTGCAGCGGTATGAAGACCTCCCGCACCGCAGACAGGGCGTTGATCGTCAAAATACCCAATGACGGCGGACAGTCGACAAGAACGAAATCAAAGGGCTTCTCGAGCGCCGCCAGCGCGTCACGAAGAATCACCTCCCGCCCCACCACGCTGATCAGTTCCAATTCAGCGGCGGCCAGATCGATGTGCGACGGCAGGAGCCACAGATTCTTGCGCACCTTCAGCAGCCTCGACTGGATCGGCGCCGAATCGGTCATCACGGCGTAGGAACCGCCGCCAGCCGCCCGAGGCTCCGCGCCAAAATTGATGGTCAGATGAGCCTGGGGATCCAGGTCCAGCGCCAGGACCTTTTTCCCTTCGGCTGCCAGAGCCGCCGCCAGGTTGACCGCGGTGGTGGTCTTGCCCACCCCGCCTTTTTGATTGATTACGGCGATGGATCGCATCGGTATTCCTTCACCGATTCAGAACAGGCGCCCCGCGCGACGCCTACACCCTGTTCGAGTTGCTCGAACCGGTTCGGCGAATCATACACCAATGGCGCCACCCCTGTCACGGACAAATCCCAGGAACAGGTTCGTCGGGCGTCCCGGCCGGGATTCGGCCGGCTTCAGCCGGTCATTCTTTGCCACCAACTTCAGTTGGTGGAAACTGGACTACACCCAACCTAGACCCTATCCTCAGGAATTGCAGCCGGCTTCAGCCGGACTTTCACTGCGAGGTTCGCCCCATGAGCAGCCATGTGTACCACGAAATCTTCCTTCACCTGAATTGGCATACTAAGCTCGATCAACCACTGCTAAGCGGACAAGTTGGAGATCTCACCTACGCTGCGATCCACGACAAATGTCAACGCATCAAGGGCGCCCGGCTGCACGGGATTGGTGGGATCGAGACGCATGTTCATCTGGCCGTCAGTATTGACCCGTTCGTGACCATCAGTGACCTGGTGCAGGAACTGAAGGGCGCGTCCGCTCATCAAGTCAACAAGAGATTGCGGCATAAGGCCCTCGAGTGGCAGCGCGGTTACGGTGTGGTGAGCTTCGGAAAACAGAATCTTGATTGGGTGTTGAAGTACATCCAGAACCAGCGAGACCATCACGCACAGGGTCGCACACAACCCAGGTTGGAGACGTGCGATCAGGCACCTTTTGAAAAGCCCGGCTAAAGCCGGCTTAAACAAAGAACAGAAGGCCCCCCCAAACCACCAACTGAAGTTGGTGGCAAATCCCTGTCGGCTCAAAGCCGACATAACCGCCCGTCGCGGACAAATCCCAAGAACCGGATTGTCCGGCGCCCCGGACGGGCTTCGACCGGCTTCAGCCGGTCAGTTCTTGCCACCAACTTCAGTTGGTGGAAACTGGACCGCACCCAACCCACACGCCATCCTCAGCAATTGCAGCCGGCTTCAGCCGGACTTTCACTGTCCTCATCTAGGTATCGTCTTGTGACTGTGCCCGCCCGCAGGATCGGACGCCGGCCTACCTGCCGACCGATTTTCCGGTGGGTGTCGAACTGTTCGTCTACACCACGCCGGAACTGAACCAAATGCGCGGCACCGGCTCCGCGTTCATCGAGACGATCGACCGCGAGTACCGCCGGCTGATTTAGAGCGTTTGAGCTCGACGATCTGATCGGCGGTGAAGGATCCGAACCGTTGAACCGTGCCGTCCACCCACCTGACCTCGACGCCGTCGACCCTTGAGACGGTTCCCAGCCCGAAGTGCACGCGTGGATCATTGCTGGCGCAATAGCTGTATCCCGTGCGAACATCACGGAATCGCTTGTGCCCGTCCACCTCGATCTGTACACGGGCGCCGATAGCGTCCGCACCGTGATGGTTGACCACCCGGAACATAGTCCAATGGTTCACCGGCGAGCCACGGTTGTTCAGCACGTAGGCCGGGGCGTCTCTATTCACTACGAAGATGTCGACGTCGCCGTCGTTGTCGTAGTCGCCAAAGGCGGCGCCGCGGCTGGAATGAACGAGAGGGTCTTGCGTGCCCCCCCGCGGAAACACCTCACGGAAAGTATGGTCGCCCAGGCCCTCAAAGAGCTGGTTGAGCTCGCTGTAGCGCTTTTCTTCGCCGGCTCCGGCGTCGCCCCCTGCTACGCGGCCGTTGGCCACATAGATGTCCAGCAACCCGTCGTTGTTCAGATCGATCAGGGCGGTGCCGAAGCCGGTGAACGGCAGGCTGCCCATCAGTCCGTAGTGGCTGGTCCGATCGTCAAACAGGCCTCCATCGTTGATGTACAACGTGTTAGTCAGCCCATCGAAATGGGTCATGAAAACCTCTGAATCGCCGTCGTCGTCGATGTCCTGGGCGTCGATGCCCATGCCCGACTCCGCGAAGCCTTCGCCATTGTAGGCCATCCCCCGCACCAATCCTTCTTCACGAAACGTACCGTCACGGTTGTTGATCCACAGTTGGTTGGCCATCAGGTCGTTGGCAACCGCGAAGTCCGTCCACCCGTCGCCGTCAAGGTCGGTGGCGACTATCCCCAACCCGTTTCCGAACGCCGCGGCGATGCCCGCCGACCGGGTCACGTTCGTGAACGTGCCGTCGCCCTCATTCCGATATAACGTATCCGGCGCCGGCTGCTGGTAGTTGGTAGGGCCGCAATAGTCCAGCCGCCCGTTGGGGGCGAAGCATTCGATCTCCGTCTGAGCCGACCACCGGGTGTAGTTGACGACGAACAGGTCCAGATCACCGTCATGGTCATAGTCGGTGAAAGCGGCGCTGGACCCAAATGAGGGATCACCCACGCCGGCCCGATCCGTTACGTCGCTGAACGTTCCATCACCGTTGTTGCGATACAACAGGCTGGGACCGACGTTGGTCACGTAGATGTCCGTCCAGCCGTCGTTGTCGAAATCACCGCACGCACATCCCATTCCATAACCTTTGTCTCCGACGCCGGCTTGGGCGGTCACGTCCGCGAACCTGCCGTTGCCCAGGTTGCGATACAGCCTGTTCCCCGGCCTGTCGGGCGGCGGGCCCACGACGCGGCCGCCCTGCACGAAATAGACGTCGAGATGGCCGTCCCGGTCATAGTCAATCAGCCCCACGCCCCCGCTCATGATTTCCGGAAAGTAGCGCTTCTCCGCCTGGCCCGAAACGTGCTGGAAATCGATGCCCGACTCCGCCGCGACTTCGTCAAACCAGATCAGCGCTGTTGCTGCGGGAGCGGGTGAGCCCGCGGATTCTTCACGCCCCACGGGCCGCCTCAATGCTATGGTGACGCCTAGCGCCGCCAATAGCAGACCGGCTGCAATCAGTCCCAGGCTGATGCCCGGGCTATCTGTTCTCCACGCCATGTCGGTATCTCGTTAGCAGTTTCGCAATCCTGGAGTTTCCCGGATCGAGCTTATCGGCGATGCTCAAAGTCTCGACGGCCTTCTGGTAGAGGCCCAACTTGCCGTAGAGAGTGCCGAGATTGTATCGATCCCGCCACGAGGCGGGCGCGAGTTTGACGGCAACCTGGCATGCTTCGACCGCCTCGTCGAAGCGCTTCAGTCGCAAAAGGGTCAAGCAATGGCCTCGATGTGCGTCGATCATCCGTCCATCGACCTCTCCCGCCCGGCCAAATGCCGCCGCAGCCTCATCGAATCGCCGCAACCGCAAGAGGGCCCTCGCTTGATTGACGAACCCCTGCGCACCCCCAGGCGCCAGGCGCGTGGCCTGGGTAGCGTGTTCCAGGGCGGACGAATGATCACCGACGACCAACAGCACCGCGGAAAGATTGACATGCGTGGTTGGGTTATGCTCGTCGAGCGGCAGAGCTCTTAGCAAAGCCTCCTTGGCATCGTCGGGGCGTCTCAGGAGAAGGTAGCTGATCCCCAACATATTCAGCGCTGGCGCATCAGCCGCATCCTCCGCGATCAGTGCCTCGAGTATCGCCAGAGCGGCAGTGGCCTGACCTTTGCTGAGCAGCTTCTTGGCACGTTCCCGTCGCCCTGAGCGCGTGGCCGCCTGCAGCCGTAGGGCGTCGCGCCACGGATCGTATACCATCCGTTCCATCCGATTCGTGCAACGCTCAAAAGCCTCTCTTGCTTCCTCCAGCCGGCCTAGTTTCTGATAGGCCCGGCCGAGCAGATGATGAGCCTCGCAGTCAGACGGTCGGGTGGCGATGGCGCTGGTCAACAGCCCGACCGCCTCGTCGTAGAAACCGGTCTCCAAGCGCACGCGTGCCAGCCCGACATAGCCGGTGGGCTGCTGTGCGCTGCGGCGAACGGCCTGGGTAAATGCTTCAGCAGCCTGGTCATATCGCTTGTTCTCAAACAGGATGGTCCCCAGCCGCTGATGAGCCGGGGCGTAGTCAGGTTCCTTCTCGATGACCTCCCTGAAGGCCTTTTCAGCTTTTGCCAGGCGACCTCGTTCCTGCAAGATCACCCCGGCGAAGTAGCGCCAGCGCAGGTCCGATGGGTCCATCGCCACCGCCGCGGCGTAGCAACGTAGGGCCAGGTCGGGATACCCGTGAACCTCGTAGACCGCTCCCAACCGCCCATGGGCCTTGGGATCGTCCGGCCGCGCGTGGATCGCCCGGTCGCACTCCTCGATCAGCTCGACCAGGGCCGGTTCCAAGATATGAAGATCAGCGGGCAACGGCACCGAGACCGGGCTGTGAAGTCGATTCCGCATGAGCCCGAAAGCCAGCACCGAGGCACCGATCATCAAGACCACGATCGACAAGGCACGAAGGGGAATCTTCACTCTTCACCAATCGTCAATCGACAATCGTCAATCATCGATCTTGCCCACGTCGGGGCCGCGCGGCTCTACATCCGGACGCTTGTCTTTGGCCGAGGCAAAAACGATGCGCTTGAGCTTCACCGGCACCGCTTCCGGCTGGCCCTCCTTGATCCGCACTATCTGGTCCATGGCTACGTTCTCGAAGCGCTGGGTCTTTCCGGTGACCGGCCAGAAAACCTCGACAAAGCGAATGGACTTAGCCTGTCCCAGGCCGATCTCCTGCTGCAGGCTGGAGGATCCGAAGCTGCCGCCGGTTGAAACCGTGGCGTAGATGTCGCGCTGTCCCGTGTCGGTAGCTACGTTGATGTGCATCCGTGCGCCAATGGCGGCGCGATTGGTCTGGACTCCCTCCAGCCGCAGGGTAACCCAATGGTTGCCGTGTCCGGGGTTCTCGAAGAGCACGTTGTAGTAGGTGTCGCCGGAAAACATCCCGCCCATCACGGTGTAAATGTCCTGGTCGCCGTCGTTATCAATATCACCGAATGCGATCCCGTGCCCTTTCTGCACGTGGCCGAACCCGCCGGAGGTGGTGACGTCCTGGAACAGCTTCCCTTCGGCGTTGCGAAACATCCTGTTGGGGATAAGGGCGTTTAGGCTCGGCTCGCCGGTACCGACATAGAAGTCGAGAAATCCGTCGTTATCCAGGTCGCCGAAATTGCAGCCCATGGCCAGCAGAAGCTTGTCCACCTTGGCCGCTGAGGCAACATCGGTGAAGGTGCCGTCGCCGTTATTGTGGTACAAACACGCGTGCGCGGCGTCATGGGGCAGCCCCAGGTACTCGGCGGCCATGTCCCCCACGTCTTTCCAGCCGTGTCCCAGGACAAGGAGGTCCATCCAGCCGTCGTTGTCGTAGTCCCAGAACCAGGTCCCCAAGCTGGCCTTCGGCTCGGTCACACCGGCCGCTTGAGACGTGTCGGTGAAGCGCCACAGCCGGACCGAAGCCCCCTCCGCCGACCGCTCGGACTCGCCCGACGATCCATCCTCCTGAGCCGATTCCACCGGCCCGTCATTGCGATAGAGGACGTTCGCTCCGCCCAGCTTGGACAGGTAGATATCCGGGCGCCCGTCGTTGTTGTAGTCACCACAGGCCACCCCTTTGATAAAACCGACGGCGGCGACCCCCTGCTGAGCCGCACATTCCGTGAAGGTGCCGTCGCCGTTGTTATGGTAAAGCTCGCAGGGGTGCTGGCCCTGCGGAGCCGATTCGTTACCGATGAACAGGTCGATCCATCCGTCGCCGTCGTAATCGCACCAGGCCGCCGTTTGGGTGGGGTGCAACGACAGGGCGCCGGCCTCTTCGGTGACATCGGAGAAGGTCCCGTCACCGTTGTTTTTCAACAGTGAATTGGGATGGCGCCCCCCTTCCTGCAACCAGGCCCCGCGCAAAACCAACACATCGGCGTGCCCGTCGTTGTTGTAATCGGCGTGGCAGGTATTCAGTCCGCCGGTGATGCCGATCAGCCCGGCTTCTTTGGTGCGGTCGGTGAACGTTCCATCCCTGTTGTTGCGGAAGAACCGGATCTGGTCGCGAAGGCCCCACGATGAGGCCATGATGTCCAGGTACCCGTCACCGTCGAAGTCCTCAATGATCGAACCGCCGGCCAGCCCGGCGATATCCAAACCCAGCGTCCCGGCAACATCGTGAAACCGCTTGATATCGTAATCCGAGTCGAAGACTTTCTCGGGTATCAACCACTCCTTGGGGACTTTTTCCGGATGCTCGCCCACGTTCATATATGCCAGGTTCACAAGCCAGCGCGACACCATGTCCTGCGGATCCTCTTTCAACGCCGCTTCCAGCAGTTCGATAGCAGCTCTGGAACTGTCTTGGACCACATGGACTCCGCCTCCTTTGATGGGCACAAGGCACGAATCCGCGTTGTGCAGGGCGTCTCCGTTTTGCTGTTCGGCGAAGCGCAGAAGGGCTAAGGCGCGCAGTGCCCTGAGCTGCCGTCTGGCTTTGGGGCGAACCGGCGACTCCTGCTCTTCGATGAGTGTCTCCAGTTGGCCGCATTGTCCGACCGCACCCTTGTTTTTCCCCGCGCGGGCCAACTCCACGGCCAGGTGATAGCGGGCGCCCACTTCGACCCTCTCGTCTCGGACCATTCGCAGCATCTTTCGTTTGTTTTCCACCCGGCGGGCATTCAAATAGTGGTTGGTTCTCGGGTGGGCTTGGAGATCGGCCTCCTGCAGCCGTTCCACCATCCGCCGGGTCCCCGGGGATTGCGGATTGGGGATTGCGGATTGCGGATTGCGGATTGGCGATTCCCCTTCGTGCCTTCGTGCCTCCGTGCCTTCCTCCCCCTTCGTCCCTTCCTGCGACGCGGTCTCGGGGGCGGTGGGCTCTGGTCGGCCGCTGGATTCATTGGGCGCCAGCAGCATAACGCACACCGGAACGAGTGCTCCCCGTACCATTTTCATAAGGCGCACGGTGTACACCTCCACGTTGAAACCCACGGTCGCTGGACCGAGAATCCCTTCTCGGTCCTCTGCTATATGCCGAGAAGGGATTCTCGGCATAGCGTACTGAATCCCACGGATTCAAATCCGTGGGATTGGGCAACCAGACCCTCGGGACGAAGGCACCAAGGCACGAAGAGAATCGTCAATCGTCAATCGTCAATTGTCAATTGTTATCGGCTGTGGCTGACCCGGAATCGATCATTTCACTCAACATCCGGGCGGTGCGGGCGGACGCTCCCGGGGAGGCGATGGGGGCGATGAGTTCAGCCAGTTCCGCTCGGATTCGGTCAAGACGGTCTGCCGATGCCAAAAGGTCAAGGGCGGTTCGAACGATAGGCCCGGTCGTTCGGTAGTAGGGCATGAATTCGGGGACCAGTTCGCGCTGGGCCAGAATATTCACCAGGGACAGGTACTTGCTGGTGATCATCCAGCGGCCGAGCAAGTGATACATGAGTCTGGAGCCGTTGTACATGACGATCATGGGGCAGCCGTGGTAGGCGACCTCCAGTGTGGCCGTGCCGGAGGCGACCAGAGTAAGGTCAGCCGCGGACAGCAGCGAGGCGAGTGACGACTGACCACTGACGATTGACGATTGGCAATTCCCCTTCGTGCCTCCGTGCCTGCGTGCCTTTGTGCCTTCTTGAATAATCTTGGCGACGGTGGGGTTGGCCGTCGAGACGACGATGTGGGCGTCGGGGTGGCGCTGGCGGACTGCCGCAGCCACCTCCAATTGGCCGGGGAGCACCTCGCGGACCACGTGTTTGCGGGAGCCCGGGAGGACGGCGATGACCGGCTGTCCGGCGGCTTGGATGGCCCGGACCTGTGCGGGGTCCGGCTGCCGGCTGGCGAGATGGTCGAACAGGGGGTGGCCTACGTAGGCGGCGTCGAGCCCCACGTTGCGGAAGTAGTCCTCTTCGAAGGGTAGTATGACGGCCAGCTTATCGACCCGGGCGCGGACTTTGTGGGCCCTGTAGGCCCCCCAGGCCCAAAGCTGGGGGGCGATGTAGTAGAGTACGGGGATGGCCCGCGATTTGGCCCGTAGGGCTATGGGGAGGTTGAGCATTGGGGAATCGATGACAACGGCGGCGTCGTAGTGGTGGTGGGAGAATTCGTGCGTGGTGCGGGCCAGGACGGCAGCGGCGGCCCGGGCGTTCGAGACTACGCCCGTGAGCATGGCCGCCCGGGCGGTCATGTCGGCGATGGCCTGGCACCCCTGTTCCCGCATTTTGGGGCCTGCGACGCCGACAAAGTGGGCGTCAGGGTGTTGGGCGAGGAACTCGCGGATCAGGGCGGCCCCGTGGAGATCGCCGCTGGGCTCGGCTGCACTGATGAAGATTTTCGGTGCCATGGGTTGATTTTGTATGGGATCCTGTTATTTTCCAGTTTGCAGAGTGAAGAG
>JAZGDL010000117.1:0-10633 GCA_036477795.1 Phycisphaerae bacterium | reverse complement strand
ACTAGAACATTTATATGAAAAATACATGGCTACGTTTTACCTCCCGCACTCCCTCACAAGGCCCCGTTTTCAGCCCTCACCGCCCCGATTTCAACCTAAACGGGCTCGCCACGCCGCGGAACTTCGGACTAAATCGACAGCCCCTGAATGGTTCATCCGGGATTTCCGCCGGTGGCTATTCCTCGTAGATTCGCTGATCAGAGGCTGCTTGCTCGAAGTCCTGACCGGCTTCAGCCGGCCGGTATTTGCCACCGGCTTCAGCCGGTGGTGACGAGCGACAGGCCACCGCGGGAGCCGGCTTTAGCCGGGCTTCTGTTTGACAGAACACGAGATAACGCCACATTCTGAAAGGTAAATACCACAAGCCCGGCTGAAGCCGGCTGGAGCATAAGAAGCGCGAGGAGTCCGCCGACCACCAACTGAAGTTGGTGGCAAACGCCGGTCGGCTGAAGCCGACCCCCGATCAGCCATCCCATTTTTCCCGGATGAACCAAATGAATCACCGCCTCCGACATTCGCTCTTGAGACATTGTTCTTTTGCGGCATTGTTATGGTCCGCCTTGCTCCTGGCCGGCATACTCCCAGGGTGTGAACGCCATGATGGTGCCCCACCCCTTCCAGGGGGGGGGGACGGACGGAACGGGGTTGCCGAGAATCAGTCCTCCACCCTCGGAGCGGGTGGGGCACCCGCAACTGCGGACACCTCAGCCAACTACCCACAAATCCCGGAACTTGTCACCGGCAAGAACCCCGACGGAAGCTTGACGCTGGACATCGACACGAATCTGTTCTCTCAGTTTTGCGTGAGTCTTAACCTTCCAGCCCCCCCCCCGCCCGAAGCCATCGACACTACCGCCTACATCGAACTGTACAACGCCGCCAAGCGCCTGAGCCGGAACCCCGACGCTAACCACTACGCCGCGGTGGGCGCGATTTATTATGCCTATGCCTACCGCGAGAACGCCATCCAATGCTTCCGACAGGCTAAACGCCGCGCGCCCACCGACCACCGATGGCCGCACCTGCTCGCCAGACTCTACAAGGACGTCGGCCGACTGCATGACGCCGTCACCGAGATCGAGGTCGCCGCCGGGCTCGACGAGCGTTACGCAGCGACGTTCGCACTCGCTGGCGACCTTTACCTTGCCGCCGCACGTTTCCAGGACGCCGGGGCAGCGTACTCAAAATACGTCGCCCTTCGGCCGCAAGATGCCTATGGTTACTTTGGCCTAGGCAAGCTCGCCCACCAACAGCGCCAGTTCGAAAAAGCCGCTGGATATCTCCGGCAAGCGCTCAGTCATGCTCCCAACGCTTATCAGATCAAATACCTCTATGGCAGATCGCTGCTACAGCTCGGCCAGCGCGAACAAGCTGCGAAAGAGCTCGCTGCCACCGGCACGGCCACCAGCCATGAGGGCATCACCTTCGAGGACCCTTTGTTTCAACAGGTGCACATAAAAGCGCGGTCGATATTAGCGCTGCGCGCGGACTATCAGCGGCAGATGGCCGCACAAGACTGGAACGCAGCCGCCAACGCCTGCCGGGCCATCCTCGAACGACGCCCGGAAGATTTCGGTACCATGTACAACCTGGCCTCTCTCTATCGTCAACTAGGAGACTATGACCGGGCGCTGACACTTCTGCGCCGTGCCCTGAAAACGAAACCGGACTTTGCGCCTCTTCGATGTGGGCTGGCCGAGGTGTACCTCGCCATGGGCGACCCTCGCAGAGCGATCGCGGAAACCGAGCGGGCCCTCGACGGTGACCCTCGACAGGCCAGGGCATTAGCCGTCAAGGGCGCAGCCCACTTAAGTCTACGGGAATGGCCCCTCGCCGAAAGCGCCCTGACTGAAGCGACGAAGCTCGATCCGCAGCAGGACCGCTACTTTTATTACCTGGGAAACGCCCTCGAAGCTCAGGACAGGAGAAGCGACGCCATCAACGCCTACAAAGCCGCGATCCGATTGAACGCCGCCAACGCACCGGCTCACCAACGTCTCTCGGCACTTTCCGGTCCGTAAGCTGTAGCGCCACCCCTTGTGGGTGGCGCCTTGTGGGCGGTTTCATAATTGGCGACGCTTCTATTGATCCGCGCCGCGCCCGTAAGGAAGCGGGCTTCTTCTATTGATCCGCGCCGCGCCCGTAAGGAAGCGGTCTTCGCAGGACGTAACATGTGCCCTCCCTTACGGTCGGGCCTCGGATAAAATGCCATCTGCACGAAAGACTACAGCAGCGCCACCCCTTGTGGGTGGCGCCTTGTGGGTGGCGCGGGGTGGCACGGGTCAACGAAATTGACCCGTGGCGGGTGCCCCAGGGTCCGTGACAGAATCGGCGGTTGTTGTTGCAGGCTGAAGGCCTGCTCTGTAGTAGCCGGGGGCAAGCGTAGCGCCGCCCCCGGATGGCGCCGCCACCGAACCATCCGACCCTGAAAGGGTCGTCTATTCTCTGCGGCGCGTGCGACGGGACGATTATGCGACCCCTACAGGGTCGAATGGAACGGGTGTTGGGGTTACCGTGGGCGGCGTCCCGCCTCGGCGGAACTTGCCCACGGCTACTGTAGGTCAGCCTTTCAGGCTGTATCAGAGTGCGGCGCTGAAGCCGCCGATAGTGTCACGCACCCGGTGCCCCATACCTTCCAGCGGTGGGCACCCATCGATATTCGCCGACAAAGGCCGCTGAAACAACTGAGTAAAGGCTTGATCGCGATCGTGCCGTCTGATAAGATCAGGATCTGAAGCCAGTTTAGCGATGACACGGTAGTTTCGCGCGGGAGCGACGGCCATGCGTTACAGGGGCCGGACAGACCGCCGCACCTCACACTAACTACCGCAACAGTAATGGAGCAACAGAGAAACCCCCGGCCCGGGGAACGGGAGTGGTGTCCGTGGAATCCATGCCAAGAATAGGTGACTGTCCTCCCCGCGTCGTTTACACACGACGAATCGTTCCTATCAGACAGGTTTCATTGTTTTCTCCAGGAGGACGAAAATGTCACGTAAACCCCTTTTCTTCTTGACCACGGTTCTGCTGGTACTCTCCGCACTTCCGAGTGCAGGTGCCATTGTCTACGTCGACGCAGACGCTGGCGGCGCGAACAACGGATCGAGTTGGACCGACGCGTTTGTTTTTCTTCAGGACGGGTTGGACGCCGCAATGTCCGGTGATGAGATTTGGGTGGCCGAGGGGATCTACCATCCAGATGACGGGGTGAGCGTGGCCGAGGGGGACCGCAACGCCACGTTCCAACTAATCAACGGTGTGGCCGTGTACGGCGGATTTAACGCGACCGAGACCATGCTCAGCCAGCGTGATCCGGCCACCAACGTCTCGACGCTGAGCGGGGACCTGGCGGGTGATGACACGCCGCTTGCCTGTGTCAACGACTCGCCCGATTGCGATTCGAATGGCAGCCTCTATGTCGACGGTTTCTGCATTATCGCGCAGAACAATTCTGAGAACAGTTACCACGTCGTAACGCGCGAGCAATCGCTGGAGGGTTCACGAACATGAAAGCACTTATCTCTCGACTACTTCTTTCACCGATTCTTCTTATTGGTTGCCTCTTGATTCTATCGATCGTGGCACCACACGCTCGGGCGTCAGAGGCCAAGCAACACGGATCAGCCGAGGACATGCCGCCTGGCCTGCGCGAGGCGGTGTCGGCGGCGATGGAACGAGAGGCTCGCAGCATCTACGCCGTTGGTGAGCATAGCGGGCTGGCAACCTATGAAGCGATCAACCGGACCAACGACCTTCGGTTCATGTTCGATGGGGCCGGGGTCCGGATCGCTCCGAGCGAGGGCGACGCGTCAGCCTGGACGGCACGGATGACATTGGCCGGTTTCGGGTACGAAGGAAACGTCAAAGCGGTCCATGGGTTGCAGGATACGCCCGATGTTCACGTCGACGGTGATCGCCTGGAGTATCACTATCGCAATAAGGGACAGGACGCTGCCCGCGGCGGGATCAGCTTCGACGCCGGCGCGACCGGGGTCGGTGACAGGCTGCCCGAGGCCGGAAAGAGCGAGGACGCCGTCCCCGAAGGATTGACGGATTCAGACTGGAAGAGCATCCGCCAGCAGTACGAGCGGCATCGCCACGCGGCGGTGGCCGTGGATGGCGAGTTCCGCGCCCGCAACCCCGGCCAACAATGGCTGACCCATTTCGACGGGCGCGGCTTCGCCGTCGAACCGGACGGAGCGGGTTGGCGCTGGGGACTGGAATTGCAAAGCTACGGCTTCGGCGGTCACGAACGCGCCGTTAGCGGCCAAGCGAAAATGACCGCGCAGAACGATCGGGTGACCTACGACTGGGACGCGGGGCTGCGGGAGTGGTTCGTCAACGATCGTAGTGGATTGGAGCACGGGTTCACGCTGGTTAGTCGTCCGCCGGGCGCGGGCGACCCCCAACTGGGCGCGGGCGACCCCCAACTGGGGGCGGGTGACCCCCAACCGGGGGCTGGTGAATGGCTGGAATTGCGGCTGGCGGTGCGCGGCGGCTTGCGTGTCCAGGGACATGCTGATGGACGGGGCGTGAGCTTCGTGGATGAACAAGGTCACGCTGTCGTTCACTACGCCGGGCTGAAAGTTTGGGACGCGGATCACCGGGCGCTGCCCGCGCGGATCGATGCGGACGACGTAGGGCTGCGGCTGGCCGTGGACGAGCGCCGTGCGCGCTACCCGCTGACCATCGACCCCATCGCCCAGCAGGCCTACCTCAAGGCGTCCAACACCGGTGCAAATGACCTGTTTGGCGGATCGGTGGCCGTGTCCGGAGACACGGTGGTGGTCGGGGCGTGGCGGGAGGCCAGCAACGCCACCGGCGTCAACGGGAACCAGGCCGACAACAGCGTCACTTCCGGCGCGGCGTACGTCTTCGTCAAGGGCGCTGGCGGCGTCTGGAGCCAGCAGGCCTACCTGAAGGCGTCCAACACCGATGCAGATGACGAGTTTGGCCGCTCGGTGGGCGTGTCCGGCGACACAGTAGTGGTCGGGGCGCGGCAAGAGGACAGCAACGCTGCGGGCGTCAACGGGAACCAGGCCGACAACAGCGCCCCCAGTTCCGGCGCGGCGTACGTCTTCGTCCGCGACGGCGGCGGCGTCTGGAGCCAGCAGGCCTACCTCAAGGCGTCCAACACCGGTGCCGGTGACTTCTTTGGCACCTGGGTGGCCGTTTCCGGCGACACGGTGGTGGTCGGGGCGCTGTTCGAGGACAGCAACGCCACGGGCATCAACGGGAACCAGGCCGACAACAGCGCCTTCGTTTCCGGCGCGGCGTACGTCTTCGTCAAGGGCGGCGTCGGCGTCTGGAGCCAGCAGGCCTACCTCAAGGCGTCCAACACCGATGCAGATGACCGGTTTGGCGCCCGGGTGGACGTGTCCGGCGACACGGTGGTGGTAGTGGCGACTGGCGAGGACAGCACCGCCACGGGCGTCGACGGGAACCAGGCCGACAACGGCGTCTTGCAATCCGGCGCGGCGTACGTCTACGTCCGCGACGGCGGCGGTGTCTGGACCCAGGAGGCGTACCTCAAGGCGTCCAACACCGGTGCGTTTGACGGGTTTGGCATCTCGGTGGGCGTGTCCGGCGACACAGTAGTGGTCGCGGCGTTTGCCGAGGACAGCAACGCCACGGGCGTCAACGGAGACGAAGGCGACAACAGCGCCGACTTTGCCGGCGCGGCGTACGTTTTCTTCCGCGACGGCGGCGTCTGGAGCCAGCAGGCCTACCTCAAGGCGTCCAACACCGATGCAGGTGACCAATTTGGCACCTTGGTGGGCGTGTCCGGCGACACGGTGGTGGTAGTGGCGCCTGGCGAAGCCAGCAACGCCACGGGCGTCAACGGGAACCAGGCCGACAACAGCGCCGACCTTTCCGGCGCGGGGTACGTCTACGTCCGCGACGGCGGCGGTGTCTGGAGCCAGGAGGCGTACCTCAAGGCGTCCAACACCGGTGGAAATGACCAGTTTGGCATCTCGGTGGCCGTGTCCGGCGACACGGTGGTGGTCGGGGCGAATCAGGAGGACAGCAACGCCACGGGCGTCAACGGGAACCAGGCCGACAACAGCGCTGGCAATTCCGGCGCGGCGTACGTCTTCCTCATCACCCCCCCGAGCATTTGCGGAAACGGTGTGGTGGAAGGCGCTGAGCAGTGCGACGACAGTAACACGGCCGACACTGATGGGTGCTCCTCGACCTGCACGGAGGAAGCCGGATGGACATGCACCGGGGAGCCAAGCGTGTGCGATCCCGACGCTGACGGCGATACCGTCCCGGATGCCTCTGACAACTGCCCGACGGTTGCCAATCCACAGCAAGTGGAGACGGACGGTGATGGCGCGGGCGATCTGTGCGATATATGCCCGACGGATGCAGCCGACCTGTGCAACCCCGATGGTTCCACTGCGGAGGAGATTACGGCAGACGAGGGTGGTACCATCCAAACGCCCGACGGGGCGTTGACGATCGATGTCGACCCGGGTGACGTTTCCAGCGATGTGACTATTTCCGTAAACCAAACGGTTATCAACGATCCCGAGGTGGATCTAACGCTGGGGCCGAATCCGGGCTTGGGTTCCGCGATCGCGGTGTACGATCTCGAGCCGGACGGATTCACGTTTGACAACCCCGTGACTCTGACGTTGGTCGCGGACGTCAGCGGTCTTAACGCCAATCAGCGTAACAAGCTGGACATATATATCCTGACCGACACAGACGGAGACTCGATCCCCGACACTTTCGTCGCAGTCGCGGGGACGGTCTGCTCCGTTGACGAATCTCCTCCAGGGACATTCATTGCTACGTGCTCCGCTGAGGTGAACCACTTCTCCAACTTCGGGATGATCGCCCCCCTCGACACCGACGATGATGGAGTCCCGGACGATTTTGACGGTGTGCGCGACAACTGTCCGGATGTTGCGAACCCCGCCCAAGAGGACATCGACATGGACGGTATCGGGGACGCTTGCGAGCCCTGCCTGCCGCCGACGGCCGTGACGAGCGGGATCGGGTCGCGCTACATCCAGATTGAGCCGGATCCGAACAATACGAATCCGGTAGCCTTTCGTGTTGAGTGCGGTACGGACGGCGGGAATCCGAACGAGGGCTGGGTGAAGCTGACTCACGTCGACTACCCGGAGGATCCGGCTGGAACGGTTCTGGTCAATATCGGCAAGACGACGGCTGACTGTGCGAGCGCCGACTTCCTGACGCCGGATGTATGGACCAGCGGTGGTAACAACGCCCTGTATGTCACCGGCAAGGCCGTGTGTCCCAGTTTCGCTACTCTTGCGAACGGGGGGCCCATCTCGAAACCGACGGTGACGGCGCGCTGCGTCGACTGCGCCGGGCCGGACGCGGCGCCGGTACAGCCTGACGATCCGACGTGGGTGTTCTGCGACTCCAGCGGCGACGGGCAGACCACGTTCTTCGCCGACCTGTTCAAGCAGTTCAGTAACACTGCCGCCGCCGGCGCCCCGTTTTTCATGGGGCCGGATCGTGGGATCGAGGTGGACACCCAGGGTAACTGGAAGGACGTGCCGGACCAGCAGGTCACGTTCTTCGCCGACATCTTCAAATGTTTCGGTGCCACCGCCGCGGGCGGGGGTGACACATGGACGGGGCCGACGTGTCCATAGTGGAGGTTGAAGGTTAAAAGGTTGGAGGTCGAAGGTCGAAGGTTGAAGGTTGCAAGTCGCGAATTAGAACCTTTAACCTTCGAACATTCAACGGGCCAGACGCGTAGGGTCCGCCGTGCGGACCACCCCGTAGCCGACCACTAATCTCGCGTTCGTGGTCCGCAAGGCGGACCCTACGCGCTTACTTGCCTGCCCGTGCACTGGCGGACAAGCCGCCAGTGGCACCCGACGTGACATGGACGGGCCAGACGTGCCCCTGATGTGGGACCGGCTTTCCAGCCGGTCAATGACAGGTGAGAAAACCTGTCCCACAGTTCCTTGGCGCGAGTAATTGGGAGCGGGCCGTGCAGGTGAAAGAAAAGCCGAAGCAGGCGGCCCAAGGAGGTCGGCGCTCCGGAAGCCCGGATCAAAAGTCGCTCAAAGCGAATGCCCTGACGCCCCGGGATGAAAACCTCTCGCCCGGTACTTGGGCTCGGAGCTAGCCTGCTTCGACACCTGGAATATACCGCGCACTCGCACAACGTCAACCCGAAGCTGCGATCGTCTCGACGACGGCGTGCGGCCTGTTGAAAAACCCGCTCGCACTGCTGCACCAGTCCCGGAACGCTGGACCGGGAATCCCTTCTCGGTACCCCATCGCGGATAGGTGCGAGAAGGGATTCTCGCACCAGCAGCCTGGATTCTCGCACCAGCAGCGTGGATTCTCGCACCGGCAGCGTGGATTCTCGCACCGGCGGTCTTTTTTCTAAGTGCTTGCGGCTCAACGACTTACGACTGAGCCGTGTAGGACTCGAACCTACGACCCGCTGATTAAGAGTCAGCTGCTCTACCAACTGAGCTAACGGCCCATGAACCCTCTATACAAATCGATCCCCGGCCGTCAAGGGCTGGAAAAGAGAATGGCCCCTTTTCGCTGCCCTAAGGGACTCAAACAAAACCGAGCCGCGCCCGTCAGGAAGCGGAAGAATAGTCGGGCACGGCCCGCTCCCTTCGGGCTCCCGCCTTGGTCGCCCTCAGGGTCGCGACTCTGATTTCACCCCGTTTTGTTAGGTCACGGCCCGCTCCCTTACGGTCGCGGCTCTGATTTCACCCCGTTTTGTTAGAGTCCCTAAGTGAGTTTTTGTAAAAGGGGCCGGCGGTTGCTAGAATTGGCTGTCGGAGGATCACCTCTTTGGAGGCCGAGCGGTGCTTTGGTTGGGTGTGGCCGGTATTGCGTTGCTGATTGCCGCGGCCTTGGCTACGGGGGCCTGGCGGCTGGTGCTGCGCCCAGCGTGCATCAAACCGGGAACCATGGCGCCGGCTAAGTTGGGTTTTAAGGTTTCCAGGCCCGAGGATTGCAGTTGCGTCGAGGGCATTTGTGAAGCGTTCGCCGGTGGATTCAATGCCATGATCGCGGGCCGATCGTCGCGGGCGTGGTCGCAATACAGCGATGGCCTGCCGGTCTTCTTCCGCCCATTCGCAGAGGAAGGGGCGGCTATGGGCTATCCGCTGCGGGCCATCGGCAGGTTTTCGCCGCATGGATTTGAGGAATCACTTGTTCGACGGCGACCGGGGTATCGCTACCTGCACTATGTCGGGCTGGGATTCTGGCACGCCATGCGCGACCATGCACCGGCACGACTCGAGCGTATAGTGGCCCAGCTTGACCCGCTTCTGGGCATGCTCTGTTGGGACGGTTACGGCTTCAAGTTCGGCTTCTTTGATTACGCCGACGAATCCCGATGGCGTCCCCGATTAGCGGCCCTGGACGGATATGCCGTTCATGCTGCGTATCAGGGCCTGGGCCGCAGCCTTTGGTTCCGGTTCATGGATCAGCCGGCGGAACTCATCGAGCAGATAAGATCATGTGGGCCTTACGCCGGGGACGTGGCGGCAGGGGCGGGCTTAGCGGTGGTGTTCACCACGGTGGATCGGCCGGAGCGTGGCCTCGAGGTCCTCGAGCAAATGCCGGAAGGGTGGCACCCGGACGTATTGCTGGGCATGTGCTTTGCTTACAAAGCCCGGTCGATCAGCGATCCGGACTTCTTCGCTCATGCGTTGGATGGGTACCAGGACGCTCGTCGAGATGCGATCACCGCGGCGATTGAGCGATGTGACGGCGTCGAAAGCGTTATCCGGCGGGATGGCGTTCGTTCAGACGCTTATCGGCGTTGGCGGGAGACGCTGAGAATGTGGCTGCAAGAACATATTGAATATCCATTTGTCCGATTAGAGGTACGGAATCTCAAGGCATCCGGCCATGCTTTCGCGCCGGCTTGAAGATGGGGGTGTGTTATGGTCAACTTTGAATCAGCCCGGCGGGAGATTCTGGAGTGGGTGGCGAGCACGCTGAGCATGGCTCCGGAATCGATCGATTTGAACAAGCCGCTGCCGGAGTTGGGCTTGGATTCTCTCGACGGGGTGCACTTGCTGGCCACCATCGAGTCAATTATTCAGCAGGATCTGCCGGAGAACGTGGTTCAGCGTGTGGGGTCGCTGAACGAGATATTCGAGATGATGGCGGAGCGGGTGGCTGCGGCGTGAAGGCGTTGTAGCGACGGAGTAACCGTGCTGCGGCGCGCCTGAATCGATGGGTAATCCGAGCCGCGCCCGTAAGGAAGCGGTTTGCAGCGGTATCAGAGAATGACGCTGGACCGAGAATCCCTTCTCGGTTCCCCCTCGCGGCGGTGTGGGACCGGCTTTCCAGCCGGTCAAATGACAGGCTGGAAAGCCTGTCCCACATATAGGTGCGAGAAGGGATTCTCGCACCAGCGGCAGACTTAACGGACAAGCTTGCGCCTGCTCACCGCATCCGGTGTACTGGATCGCGTAGGCGTAGAGAGGCGGCATGTTGCCTGAGGATATTGTCATTACCGGTCTGGGCCTCATGTCGCCGATCGGCTGCGACGTGAGTTCGTTCTGGGACGCTCTTTGCCAGGGTCGGTCAGGGGCCAAGCCGGTCACCTGCATGGACACATCCAAGCTGCCGCGACGATCAGCCTGCACCATTGATGAAC
>JAZGDL010000116.1:0-19206 GCA_036477795.1 Phycisphaerae bacterium | reverse complement strand
CTTCTCCATGGGATGGGCTACAGCCTCCAGGGCAACCGCAAGACGATTGAGGGAAAACAGCATCCCGATCGCAATGCGCAATTCGAGCACATCAACGCCCGCGTGACGGCGGAGATGCGTGCCGCCCAACCGGTTATTTCCGTGGACACCAAGAAGAAGGAGCTTATCGGAAACTACAAGAATGGCGGGGCCGAATGGCATCGAAAGGGCGAAGCCCCGAAGGTCAACGGCCACGACTTCCCCAGCCCCGACGTTCCCCGCGCGCACCCGTACGGGGTGTATGATCTGGCGAGAAACCGCGGCTTTGTCAATGTAGGCACGGATCATGATACGGGGACCTTCGCGGTGGCGTCGATCCGGAAATGGTGGCTGGCTCAGGGGAGAAGCGCCTATCCTAAAGCGAAACGACTGCTGATCACGGCGGAGACCAGTCCCACTTGTGGGCGCGGGCGGCAGCAACGGGTCTCGGTTGCGTCTGTGGAAGTGGGAACTTCAACGTTTGGCCGACGAGTTGAGGCTTCCGATGTCGGTCTGTCATTTTCCCCCAGGAACGAGCAAGTGGAACAAGGTGGAACATCGGCTGTTCTCCTTCATCAGCTCCAATTGGCGAGGCGAACCCTTGGCTGACTATGCGACCGTGGTGAACCTCATCGCCAAGACAACTACGACTACGGGACTGAAAGTTTCCTGCCGGTTGGACCGCCGCCGGTATCCGACGGGGCGTAAGGTCTCCGATGAGGAGTGGGCCAAGATCAACCTGCATCGCGATGACTTCCACGGCGATTGGAACTATACCATTCGGCCAAGACGGAAAAGATGACTTGACACAGTTATTTCATCGCAGACCCTAACGGCCGCAACCAAGCATATCAGGCGGGGAATCGTGAATGAGATACTCATCATTGCTCTCCGATCGAAAAACGACGAATTCGAGGAGCCCCGTCCCGAAGACTGCCGCCGCGACGAATCCCGCGACTTTTGTACTAGATGCTTCATTGTCTGCCTCCTGTTTGGGTCCACTCCGAGCGCGTCGGTCTGATACGAAGACCGGCGCGAGGATCCTTGGACACTTCCGGGCAGATCACATCCGCCGAGCACAGCGAGGCGTCGCCCTGATAGGTCCCGCCACCGGCGACACACGTTCCGGCCGTGACGCCATCGGTGCACTGGCCGAAGGCACAGCAGGCACCCGTGGGACAGCCGTTTTGGCAAGAGTCCGGACATGTCCTGCACGGCACACCGAAAATCGTTTGGAGTTTCCCAAAATCGTACAGGTTCAATACGTTGTCCTCAAAAATATCCGCCTCCACACATTTCCCAACCGGCTCACCCTGAACTGTGATGCATTCGAAAAACTGCCCAAAGTCCGTCAGATCGGAGACGCAGTCGTGATCGAAATTGGCCTCGGAGTCACAAACAGTCCCATGCAAATCGTCATCGAGGTCACACTGCGAGGGATTGCTCGCGAAAGGACAATTATCCACCGGGTCGGCGATTCCATCACCGTCTGTATCGACCGGATGAAATTCGGCAGTATACGGAGCTTCAGGGCCTTGCACGACAAGTATATATCGCCCCGCGAAAAGATCATCAATTTCAAGCCGCTTCCTCAATTCGCCAGCTCTCGATATTGGTTCGTCGCCACTTCGCGCAGCTGAGGGTATAGGCTTTGCGGAACCCTTTAAGTTATGATCGATATCGAACAACTCATACGTTAGGTCTTCGCTTGATGCGAAACGCATATCGAATTTACTCCTAGCCGGCAAATTGATGACAAAGTAATCTGGACACCCGAACTTGTGACAGGGCGACTCGGGCAGCACGATCGGATGCATCAGTTCAAAGGGGATCTTCTCGGGACAAGCAGGCATGAAATGCCCTCTCGGACAAGGCATTTTGCCAATACGTCCAAAATCGATAGCCGGTCTAAGCCATGGGGGAGGGTCAAGGAATCCCTCGATATCGATTGTGTACTCAATCTCTAGATCATAGGCGACGGCGAGAAGTCGGTCTGTCAGCCTCTCTCCGAAAGAAGCCGTCACGTCGACGAGGCTCAAGCCGGATCGATAAAGTCCTTGACCACCTGCCATTGAACGTCGTCGGCGTGCGCATCATCTGTGACCCATAACCGTGCCGTGCCAACATAAAGCCGACTGGAGTTGTTGGGATCCAGCTCAAGGGGCGCGATGAATTTTGTGTGCTTTAGGCAAGCATCCCTAATTGTACCCTCTGGAAAAGGTCCACCCTCCGGCTCACAGGAACCGTGGATAAAGCGGGCACAACCGGTGCGAAAGGCTCTACACGCTTGCGAATCTCCTCGCTCTGCTCGGGGCTGATCGGCCCCTTGCCCCTTTGTCTGAGGCTCAGTAGGGCCACCCGGCAAGACAGCTCCTTAAGGCCACATTGGCGGCATCGAGATGATGATTGCAAATGGCTGCGTATCGCCCCCAACGCCGTCTCCATCGCAATCATCAGCCAGCCCCCTACCCTGGACCACAATCTTGTAATCGCCCGGATCGGGATCAATGATAATCACCTGCTCCACATTATTGCGGTGATCCGCATAGATCCTTGGATCCCATGAATTCACAACGACGGGTGCAGCGGCCCGATATGGGCATGCCGGGTCTAGGAACCACGAATAGTAGTATGTGCCGTCCGGGGTGAAGCCCGTACCTACTCGGGTGCCTGGCACCACGAGAAGATCCAGATCATTCACCAGCAACGATCCCGTTGCGCCCGCACCGGGTGGTGGTGACGGGCAGTCGTTCCACGCGATCGTCACCTTGAGTTGGGTCGATCCCTCGGGAACATTGATGAAGCCGATCCAATCCCAAATCCGATCGAGCGGAATGCCGACGCTGTCCTCGCAGTCGGGGATGCCGATCGAATCTGGATCGCCGCCCACATCTAGGGGGCTGTTGAAGGGCAACTGCGCATACATTTTACTTACCGGACATCCCGAGGGGAGAAGCTCGAGCGGAGGATTCCCATCCATGACCTTCTGCATCGCGGCCGGAACGTTCACCAGTCCCCATCCATTCACGTAGTCCGGGCCATCCTGCACCGTACCTGGCATGACGTTCGGCACGGGCCAGCAGTCTTGACCTGTCCCACCACAGTTTTGGAGTGTCATGAACGCTCCGGTAGTCGCGTTTGGAAAGTGAACCTGCAGGTCAGTGGCGGTGTGAATCATTAATGCCTTGAGCGAATCGGAATCGAGGGGCAGGTCATCTGGCACGGTGCCGCTCACTCCCTGCTGGTCCAGAACGAGCGCGATTCCACCGGTGACCGCCGGCGCTGCCTGCGACGTACCTCTCACCGGCAGGTAGATAGTGTTAGTGACGTCGGTGCACGGACCGACCGCGGGTCTTGCGCCATTGTCACACTCTGTAGAAGTGATCCGCGGGTCCGGGTCGCCTGCCGCTCCTCCATCGCGAATATTATTTTCAGCGCCGGCAGCGACGAGATCCGGTTTGATCCGACCATCCTGCGTAGGCCCCCAGGCACTGAAGGTCGTCATTCGCCCAAGGGTACCAGGCGCCGATGGCGCGCCCGAATTGACCGCCCCGACGACCAATGCATTCTTAGCGGACGATCCCCAACTTCCCGAGACCGTGAAGAAGCGGTTTCGTACGAGGGCTGCCGGCTCGGCAATGGCGGTCGGAGGTGTAACACCGGGCGGTGGCGCCGTGCACATCCCGCCCGTACTTGGACCTTGGTAGATTGGCGGCAACCCCGGACCGCAGAGTGTTCTCCCTAGCCGACAACGCTGCTGAGCGTTGCCCGCCGACCAAATAACGCTCTGATCTGAAGCACTACGGATCCGTCTATCCACGCCTTGGCAATTCGCATCATACAGAGCCTGGTTCCGGTTTGGGCGCCGCCCCCACGAATTGTTAGCAAGCCGCGCACCAAAATTCTGATCCGAATCGGTTAGTTCACAAACCACCTCGGTGACACCACTGGTAGGGCCTATAAACTCGTAGGATACAATGTCTGCTAGAGGTGCCATTCCAACCATCGCCATGTTCCCCGCGCCATCCCCGATCATTGTACCACCGACGTGAGTAGCGTGTTTATTGTAAGCGCACGTATTGCACAGAATCTGCCTGGGAATTCCACATCCCATCGGGGCGGCGGGAGGATTGAGAGCCCCCGCAAGATCCCGAACGATGACACGCCCGATCAGAGCGGCATGGGCTACACCTATGATCGCCGGGCCGGCAGGGTCTCCGGCCGCCCATCCTCCGTCAATTTCAGCAATCGTAAAACCCGCACCGGTAGCACCGTCACCGTCGAAACCAAAGGGAGGCGCCTGCGCCACATCGGTGCCAATTGCCATACGGCTTCCATCATTAGTAGTCGCGTTCCGGCCGCTGAATTGCACGTGCACAACCGGCTCTTCGGCTGCCAGAACTGTAATCTCAGATTCCGGGACAGCGACGTGCCAGGTATTGACCCGCAGTGAGCCGTCGATCGTCACACCGGGTTGCAGCACAATAACATCATGATCCGCGAGAATCGTATTGCCGGCGGCGTTTGGCACGTCTTGATGTAAGACGACGTCCATCACCGGACTCCGCTCTAGTTTCCACGTTTCGGTCAAGACGTTACCCTGAATGCCACGCCCGCCGAACAAGACAAAACGTTGGCGAGCCGCATCATGGACCAAACTGGATTCGCTGCGCGCCGGCGGGGACGAAGGTGTTTCGACCTGCGACCAGTCTTCGCCGTCCCAGAACCACTCGTCGTCCAGGGTCGCTCCGATTTCGGTCCGGCCACCGGACAAGAATACGCCGCAGCCCTCCCGGCGTCCTGCCATGGCATGGGCTCGGCGACGGTCAGGCGGGGGATTGATGGGGTCGTGCCGTTCCCAGGTGGTGCCGTCCCAAATCCAGGTGTCGTTGGACGCACTGCCGCCATCGTCTCCGCCAAACAGCACGATCTTCCTGTGATGGGCATCGAAGGCCATGGCGTGCTGAGAACGCGGTGCGGGACTGTCTGCGGGGAACTGCTCCGTCCAGTTGGCTCCGTCCCAGATCCACGTGTCATCGACGAGGTTTCCGAGAAAGTCCCTGCCGCCGAAGAGGACCACATGGCCACGTTCATTATCGTAGGCCATGGCGTGGCCACGTCGTGGTGTGGGCAATGTATTATTCGTCGGGGCAACAAAGGTCCAGTTCGCCCCATCCCACACCCAGGTCTCGTCGGTTTCAATCTCTCCAAGATTGAAATCGAAGAACAAGCCTCCAAACAAGACGGTGGCGCCGCGTTGCTCATCGTAGGCCATCGCGTGGTCGCGGCGAGGAGAGGGCGCGTTTTGGGGATTCCGCTGATGCCAGTCTGTTCCGTCATGTTCCCAGGTATCGCCCAGGCTGCTGAGACCGAGGCTTCCGTCATCGCCGCCGAAGAGCACGGTGAACTGTCGGGCGAAGTCAGAAGCCATGGCCAGCTCCATGCGCGCGCTGGGCTGTGGGCGCGGGTCACCGGACCATCGGGCAAACGGCAACCCTGCACATATTTCCTCCCCGAGTCGACACTCCGCGGGATAGGGAAAGATAGCGCGAACAAAGGGCAACGCCTGAACCGTCTGGAGCTCCGCTTGGGGCAGTGCAGCCAGGAAAAGATTGAAGGCGATGGGCGTGTGCAAGCTGAGGAACTGCAGATCCGGAGAGGCAAGCCTATCTCGGTGCTCGTCCATCAGGGCGGTGCTGAGTTGAATCACAGGGTGGATGACGCCATTCATCGTCGGATGTGGAAGCTTCTTATCGAACAGCGCCGGCGCAATGCCGGGCGTCGGAACAAACGGATCCCCGCAGTGGGCAAACTCGGGCGAAGGTGCGCAGGCGTCCCCCCCGCCATCGTCATTCGTGTCGGTCTGTTCAGGATTGGGCTGAGTGGGACAATTGTCGCATAGATCGCCTACCCCATCCTCGTCGAGGTCCACTTGCAGGGGGTTCGGATCATCGATGCAGTTGTCGACGGCGTCCGGGACGCCGTCACCGTCGGAATCGTCATCGCAATCGGGATCCGCAGGTATGCCAGCACCACCAACGCAAAATTGCCACGCAGCGAAATCGTCTACGTCAACGTCGCCATCGCCATCGCTGTCAAGACAAGCGCAGTCTGGCTGGAAACCTGGGAGCGGGTTGCCTTCTCCTGTAACGCAGACTTGCAGGTTTCCAAAATCAATAAAGTCGACGTCGCCATCCCCATCCGTATCGGCCACAGGGTCGTTGCACAGCCGAAATGTGGTCGAGATTTCGTTGTCATCTTCCGCGCCGACGGCAAGTTCCTCGATGAGGTTTTTCGGATCCAGCGTGACGGCGAGAAGCGTTCCGTCCGGAGGGAGTTGGAGCACACGAAAAGTGTGCCTGAACCTGTATCGGCAGCAGCATCCGAGCGCAAACGGATTGTCCCCGCAACCAATGAGTTCGGTAGCGACCCCAGTTTGCGGACAGTGTCCCTCACACGGAGCGATTTCCAGGGCACATGAGTCCCGGAGCGACTCCGTGAGTAAAGCACACGCCACGATCGCCTCCACGCAGACGGGCCCCCCCATGAACCTACACGCCAATCTGGCTTCAATGCACGCTTGCGATTCCGCATCGGGCGGCGCTTCCATAGCTGAATCGCGACAGAATGTGGCTACTGAAAAAACGTCTACAACGAGGACATTATCTTCAAAACCAGTTGTAATCGAGACGGGAACGAGGTTGTCCATCGTATCGATGAAGGGCGGATCGTTCTCAGAAGCAGCGCTTGCGATGGTAAAGGAAACCACCATCCCAATTGCACACGAGGGCAGAATCGGATTCAGACGCATTGCTTTTCTCCATGCTAGTACAACACTTTGTAATGGATGTCGCCCGGCAACCACCGAACTGATCCGGACGGTCCGTTCGACAACGCCCTATTTCTCGCAACTGAGACGAGCCGCGGCGCACCCAACCTTCTTAGCCGGAATCGTTCCGGTCGCGTTGGGCGGGGGGCGTAATCGCCTGGCGCGGGGTGCCCGCCGCGATACAGCAAGTCTCCGCCTTTTTTGCCCGACCCGTTCGTCACGGTTCATCACACCGCCCCGCCGCGTCCGCGCATTCTGCGCTCCAGACGACTTCGCAACAATCTGGCATACCAGAACACACGCACAACTCGATCAATCCGTCGGAACACCCCGGCGTACTATTCGCAACGAGACAGTCCCCATAACAAGATCCGCACTGCTCCGCCTCTATCGAGCACAGCCCGTCCCAGGCGATACTGCAGCAGTAGTTGTCGAACGAGCAGACACAGTCCTGAACAATCGAGTCCGAACAGCCCGGCGTGTCCTTGGGCAAACAGCAGGATCCTTCGCACGAGTCGGGAATGTTGTTCAAGTTGAGGTCACGAGATGTCCCGAAAGCAATGTCGCACCCATCTGGAACTCCGTTGCCGTTACAGTCGGCACCACCTGCGTTCAGTTCGCATTCATCAAGGACCTCGTTCAGGTTGCAATCCGATGCGCTGCCGTCCTGTAATTCGCATCTGTCATTAAGTCCGTTCGTGTTGCAATCAGGCTGGCATTCGTCGGGGACCGTGTCGTGGTCGCAGTCATCGCTCCTTCCGGTTGCGATGTCTTCAACATCGGGTCTGCCGTTTTCATTGCAGTCGGGTCCGCACAGGCGTGCATCATCGCAAGGCAGTTCCTCCGACACTTGGAGGACAAAAAAACCGGATTCGCCTTCACGCCAGTGTGCCAGAATAAAATACTCCGCTCCGTCTTGAGAGCACCAACGCACCGTGGACGTTAACGGATCGAAGAGTTGACAATCATCATCATTTGCTTTCACGCAGATGGGGGTCTCACAACCATTGCAAAAAACGCTTAGTCGCGTGTCGAACTCCGTCAGACCGCGGCAGGTTGTGGCTGTCATCATGTTTCCGGTGCCGGTGACACGATACCAAACGCCTTGGCTTCCGGGAGCTATTGCACAGCCGATGGGCGACTCAACGCCGGCTGCGTCAGCCCGGCCGACGGTAGTGCCGGGCACCGTGAGTGATTCGGCGCCGTTGCACGTGTCGTTTTGTGGAGGACACGTTCCACAGTCCGGTGCACAATTCTGGCAGGTTTCGTCCGGTGCGCAGTGGCCGTCACCGCAGTGCGAGTCTGCGATGCACGCCTCACACGCGGGATTGCGAATACACGCCACGTCGGTGATCTCGCCCGTTAATTCAAATTGTTCGAATGGGCTGCCCGTCCTCCCGCCCTTGATCGTTAGCAAAGAGGAAGTCCAATCCTCAAGCGCGGGCGCCATGAACGGTAGCGTAGTTCCCGAGAGTGCCGTCCCCGATCCATCGAAAAGCTGCCAGCGTATTTCTTCAACGATCACATCGTGCTTCAAACGCACGTTGGAACGGCCTTGTACGATGAACGCATCCTCGGTCGAATCAACAACTTGGATCACGCAGTCGATGTCGAAGGGATCACGCCGAAATATGTGCCGGCCCGCACCGATCCACAAGCGGTGTTGAGGTCTGTTGTGAACGTATTCTCCGACGAATGGGAGCTCATTACTGTCGGAGGTGGTGACGTCGAAGCTGTAGCCGCCGTAAACGGTCTGGCCCACCTGAACGCCGCCTTCAAGGAGATTGCCCGGGTCATTGACGGATGTGATGACTCCGCGGAGTTCGACGCATCCGATGTCTTGTGCGAACAGATGGCCCGTAAACTCTCTTTGCAGGACCGCGAAGTCGTGGAGGTCAAAGTCGAAATCGCGATCAGGATCAGGCCAGGGAAGCACAGGTATCGTGTCTTCCCCCGAGGCCTGGCTGCGCAGATCGGGACCGAAGGTGAACTCATGCAGCACTTCATAGTCGTCGAGGGCGACCGTCATATCGCGAAGAAGATCGGCACCGGGGAGGCAGCTCAAGCTGGTGCCGCCGCAAATGCAACTTCCCGGAGTGGGGAAGCAGCCTGAATGACCGCCTCTGAAGTCGCCGCCGGCGTTGAGACACTGAGCAGCTCTGATGAACTCGACGCAAGCGCCGTCTGGATAGCAGCAGGCGCCTGGATAGCCGCAGTACTCAAACGTCGATTGTTTGCAATTTTTTCTCGCGAGTTCGACACAGCGGCTGCCCCAACCGACCGTGCAGCAACTTGACATCTCGGCACAGACCTTTGCGCAGCAGGACGCGTCCGTGCAACCCAAGCCCCCGTGAATTGCGCAGCAACTTCCGCTGCCGGCTCCGCATGCAACATAAGGACACTCCCCGTCCCCGCAACTCGAACCGTTCCCCTGATATCTCCCATTTGAAGCCGTACATTCCGTCGCGGTAAGCGGTCCTTCGCACATGTCGTCACCGTCCGTGAGAAAGCAACATGCTCCTTCTCCGCACTGAACGGCATCACAAGTGCTCCCCAGACCTTTGAACTCCTGTCCGCCGATGTCGGCACATCTCCCGGGTGGAACACCGTCGGTGCAGATTGGCGAACTACTGAAGTCACAACAGGCACCGACACCTCCCCCCGGCTCGCACCTCGTTCCTGGGCCCGCATAAATCGAGAAGCACGAATTTCCCCGGTTTTCCAAAACACAAGACCCATCTCTCTGATAACACGCGCCATCCTGGCAGTTGACGCCCCCAGGTAGGGCGCAAAACATGCCGCGGAAAAAAGTAGTCCAGCCATTCGGGATAACGCACTCTTCGAACGTCTGCAGTTCACAGGTGTTGAGCTCAAACCTGCCGTTGTCGATACAGCACGCTGAGGTACATTCAAAAGAATGGCCCGCACAGGTCGCACCAGCGCCCAGGAACCTGCCAATACAGCTGTTCGGCTCAACATCATTAAAGCAGTCACGATCTTCGCAACACGCCCCTGAACACAATCCCTGAGAGCACGCGAGGCCCGGATTGGCCCTGCAGTTCATGTCCGGTGAACAGTAATAGTCGCATAAGTGCACGGCAATGTTAAAGCATGACGGATCAGGGCTATTCACTTCTCGCGTACGGCAGCAAGAACCGCGACACTCGGAGTCCGCACAGGTCGTACCGTCGCCCAGAAAACTATTGCAGGAGCAATTTGGGTCGGTGAGGCACTCGACGCCACCCGGGCATCCACACACAACCTCCGGTACATCATCCACGCACCTGCCGTTCTCAAGGCAACACGCACCATGCGGAAGATCACAGTCAACATCAGGGCACGTAGTGCCATTTCCCTTGTACAACCCCCCTTTCTCTTCGCACACCGACAGCTGTGTTTGACGCTCGCACGTGCAACTCCCCCCCGAGCAAAGGCAACATGCACCGCGACACGGTTCATCTTCACACAACTGTCCGACTGCCGGAGTTTCCACGGTACATCTTTCAATCGGAAGACAAAAACCAAGTCTTTCGTCACATGCCTGTTGGGTACGACAACGAGTGTGACAGAGATGTACCGCCTTATTCTCACAGCCTCGCGGCAGCAGCTGGGTCATTGAGAAGTCGATCATACGCGTGGCGCCGGCTCCCTCAGTGCAGCACGCGGCCAGGCATGTTACGTCGTCGTCGATGCAGTGGGTGCCGGACCCCTGAAATTCGTCGCAGTCACAAAATGAAATGTGCTCGCAGACCCCGGCTGGTCCGCAAGAGCAGGGGAATCCAGGGGAGAGTGTAACATCGACGCAAGTACCGTTTTCTCGACAGCAAGCGCCAGTTTGTGCGTGCGCTGCGATCGGTAGTGCCGCTGCTGCGATGATTATCATGAGCGAGAACAACGACGCGGGAGTCGCTCTGAGGGGTGACAGCGCTGGCCAGTAAGCAGTATTCCCAATCCGTTTTCCGAGACTCCCGGGTAGCTTCATGGGATGACTCCTTGCCATTATCTGCAACCGACACCTCATGAGGCTGGGGTATTGTAGCCGCAGGCCGCTACCCGCGCTGCCTACCGGCCCCGCAAGCAATGCACCGCCGGCGGCAAGTCGTAAGGGACTCTAACAAAACCGAGACGCGCCCGTCAGGAAGCGGGAGAATCGTCAGGCATTGACCGCTCCCTTACGGTCGCGGCTCTGATTTCACCCCGTTTTATTAGAGTTCCTAAGTGCTTTCTCATCATCATCGCCTTTCACATTTCTTCACGGTTCCTCGGCGTGACATATAGATTCCGAGACGGCTGTGCCACTCGCGCAACCAGAACCGGTTACCATCCTCTGAAACTCAGCGAAATCATGGAGATCACAGTCACAATCGCCATCAAGGTCACAAGTAAGCGTTCCGCGGAGGGGATGAGATTCGCTGCGAATCACGTTTCCCCGGCCGCGGAGGGGAGTGAAATCGCACACGTCGAATTCATTGGGTATACCGTCGTTGTCGATGTCGTCGTCGCAGAAATCCCCAACACCATCGCCGTCGCAGTCGTCTTGGTTCTGATTGGGAACGGAGCAGTTGTCGCAAACATCGCCCACGCCATCAAGGTCTTCGTCCTCTTGCGCCGCATTAGGATTGTCAGGACAGTTGTCGCAGAGATCGCCGAGACCATCGCCGTCCGCGTCGAGCTGTTTGACGTTGCGCTCAAACGGACAGTTGTCACAGGCGTCGCCCACACCGTCGCCGTCCAAGTCAGGCTGGTCGGGCGGACAAGGGGGTAGAACGAACCGCGCCACCAGAATGTCGAAATCGGAGCCGAGCGGTCCCCTGGGAAGCGGCGGACGCGGGCTAAAGGCGTCGTTGGATGCCCAGATGGCCACCCAGTTGCCCGCGGAATCGTTCGCTAGTCTTGGCAAGGAATCGATGCCGGTATCTAAGCCTGCATTCGTGTTCAGCGGCACGGGGTCGGTCCACGTCGCCCCGTTGTCGGTGCTTCGAGCGACTCGAATGTCCGACTCAGCAAAAAAGGCGCCCACCTGCCAGACCGCAACCCAGTTTCCGGATTTGTCCGTACTGATTTTCCCGAAAAGTCGATCGTCCTCGGCGTCCGTGGCCGCGTCTGTGTTCAGGGGCACGGGGTCGGTCCAGCTCATCCCGTTATCCGTGCTGCGGGCTACCAGGATGTCCGAATCCGTTCCAATCCCGAAGAGGTCTTCCCTCGATGCCCAGGCAGCCACCCAGTGGCCCCGCCCATCGGTGGTCAGGTGCGCCCTCCCCCCGTCGGTGCCGGTATCCGAGCCGGCGTTATTGTTTAGAGGCACCGGGTCGGTCCACGTCATCCCATTGTTGTTACTGCGGGCCACGAGAATGTCGTTATCCGTACCGATCCCGTCGAGATCCTCGTTGGACTCCCAGATCACCACCCAGTTTCCAGCGCTGTCGGTGCTCACGGCAGGGAGGGCGTCGGTTCCGCTGTCCGAGGCGGCGTTGGTGTTGAGCGGCATCACGTCCGTCCAGTTCACTCCATTGTTGAAGCTGCGGGAGAAGAAAATGTCGTTGTCCGTTCCCGCCGACCCCCGTGAGCCGTTCCATACGGCCATCCAGGTCCCCCGTGCGTCAGTGGTCAGCGCGACATTTCCTTCGAACCTCTCATCGGAAGCGGCGTCGTTATTGAGCGGAGCGGGGTTGGTCCACGTTGCCCCGTTGTCGGTGCTGCGCGAGACCAGCATGTCAGTGTCCGTGCCGATGGTTCCTGCGAGGTCGTCGAAAGAGGACCAGACTGCCACCCAGTTGCCCGCCCCGTCTGTGGCGATGCCCGGTACACGGTCGTCTCCGGTGTCGAACGCGGCGTTGGTGTTGAGGGGCACCGGGTCGGTCCAGGTCGCCCCGTTGTCGCTGCTGCGGGCTACAAAGATGTCATCATCGGTTCCAATCCCGTCGAGGTCCTCGTTGGCAGTCCAGACGGCCACCCAGTGACCCGCTTCGTCGGAGGCCAGGGCGGGCCAAAAGTCACGACCGTTGTCCGACTCAGCGTTGTTGTTGAGGTCCGCCGGGCCGGTCCAGGTCACCCCGTCGTCGCTGCTGCGGGCGACTAAAATGTCGAGGTCGGTGCTGGTCCCCAGGATCGGACTCACTGGGGGAAGGACATTAAAGGAACTCCAGGAGACCAGCCAATTGTCAGCCCCGTCTGTTGCTATCCAAGGGGATAGATCGTTGCCGCTGTCCGTTGAGGCGTTTGTGTTGAGTGGGACAGGAGCACTCCAGCTCGCCCCGTTGTCATTGCTTTGGCTCAGAAAGATGTCGGTATCGGGTCCCGTAATTCCAGCGGGATCCTCATCGGACATCCAAACAGCGATCCAGTTACCGGCTCCGTCGGTTGTCATGTGGGGAAGGTTATCGCCACCCATCTCCGCGGGGGCGGTGGTGCTGATCTGCAACGGATCGCTCCAGGTCAACCCGCTGTCACTACTGCGGGACACAAGGATTTCCTCGTCGGCTCCAATCGAGTCAAAACCACAATCGTCGTCGAATTTCCAGATGGCCACCCAATTCCCCGCTCCATCGTTGGCAAGCTTAGGGGACCGGTGGCATCCGGTTTCCGGACCGCCGTCAGTGGTAATCAGAACGGACTCGGGCCAGGTCGCCCCGTTGTCCGTGCTGCGAACGATACGGACGTTGGCCCCATCCCTGAAACTGCCACCCACGTGTTCCTGCCAGGCTGCCAACCATGCCCCCGCGCCATCGGTGCTGATCGTCGCAAAGAAGTCGGCGAACGTGTTCGGCTCCGGGACCGGTTCCAACGGGGCGGCGTCGCTCCAGGACGCGCCGTTGTCACTGCTGCGGGCCACTAGCACGTCCTGATCAGTGCCGATCCCGCCGATGTCCTCCGCGGAATCCCAGACCACCACCCAATGACCCGCCTTGTCCGTGGCGATGCGAGGACGGACGTCGAAGGTACCTATATCGCCGCCAGTACCTCCGGGGGCGTTGTGGTTGAGCGCAACCGGATCGCTCCAAGTTTGGCCACTCAGCAGATCCGTGGTGGTGATCCGGGTAACCAGGATGTCGGTATCGTCTCCGATGTTCAAGCTACCTTCAAACGGATTGTTGGAATCCCACACGACAACCCAGTTGCCGGCTCCGTCAGTGGCGATGTCGGCAGCAGTGTCGTCTCCGCTGTCGGACGCGGCATTGGTGTTGAGCGGCACCGGATCGGTCCAGGTGGTTCCGCCGTCACTGCTACGGGCTACCAAGATGTCCCAATCCGTTCCGATTCCGTCGAGGTTCTCATCCGACCACCAGACGGCCACCCAGTTGCCCGCCCCGTCGAACGCCAGCCGTGGTTGCAGGTCATCGGCGTTGTCCGACTCGGCGTTATTGTTCAGCGGAGCCGGGTCGGTGATCGGCACACCAAACTGCCCACTAGCCGCCACAGCGTGAAGCAACACTCCGCCTGCCACTATCAGACCGAATACTACCCGTGTCATGTCTGTCTCCTTCTACTCTGAATCATCCGCGCACTGGCACTCCCCATGAAACATATACAGCATGCTTAGGTAAACGCGGTGCCCACACCCGTCGGCCTCGCGCGATGGCTGGCGAGGCATAACTACATGTACAGAAGAAACGGGGTTTCGCCGCGCAAAATGAACAAATGGAAATGTAGCGCCCATTGCTACACCGGCATCAGTTGGGTCGTGCAAGGATCTGAGCGACCCCGACCGCCCCGTCAAGGTAGCCACCGGCTCGCCCGGATTGCCAACAGTAAAACGAATCCGGCAAGCGGCATTCAAGAAACGCCGAGAGTCTTGGAGTCCTGGCATTCGCGTTCCACTCGGGCGGCAACACTGTGAAGTGTCAGTCGATTTCGTGTCAGGAAGTGTCATGCGCCTCAGGAACCCCGCCTTCAGCCGAGTGCAAATGCAAGGGTTCCGCTTCTCCGTAAGGATGAAATCGCAAAACGGTCCGAATATTCACGCGGATAATGGTGTTTTTTGTTGGTTGGGCCGTTTTTCTGCTATCATGGGGGCTGTGAGGCGTCGGGGCTGTCGAAAGACGCCGTCACAGCTTTCGATTTGGGCCCGAGAATCGCTCCATCTCAAGCGCTCCCACGTGAAGACGACGTGAGTGGTCACCCGTGGGGCTGTTCCACAACGCTGCGTCAAGAGAGGATATTGGATGCCAACGTCGCAGGATGAAGCGATTTTGCGCGCCATTCGCGGTGATCGGGAGGCGCTTGCTACTCTTCTTGAATCAACGGGTCCCACCGTGCGGCGGGCAATGGCCGGTCAAATCCCGGAGCGCTGGCAATCGGTTCTCTCGGAAGATGACGTGATGCAGCAGACCTACGCAGACGCTTTTCAGAATATCCGCCACTTTACGCCGCTGGGAGACGGTGCTTTTCGGGCGTGGCTTTCGAGCTTGGCGGAATGCAACCTGCGCGACGCCTTGCGGATGCTCGGGGCGGACAAACGTGGTGGAAACCGGCGGCGGGTGGAGGCAATCCGTTCGGACGGGTCCTACGTCGAACTGTACAACCTGCTAAGCGACAGCGGAACGTCTCCCAGCCGGCATGTGGGTCGAGATGAGGCGCGTGATGAGATGGAGCAGGCTATCGAGAATCTTCCGGAGACGTACCGCCGGGTGGTTCGTTTGTATGACCTGGACGAGAGACCGGCGAAACAGATCGCCGAATCTATCGGGCGGAGCGTCGGAGCGGTTTACATGCTGCGCAGCCGGGCGCACGATCTTCTTCGCGCTGCAATGGGGGCGAGTTCGAAGTTTTTTACAGATTTCGCGTGAAACGGGCAGACTGGTTTCGATTCTGGAACTGAATTGGATACTACAGTGCCGTTGGTGTGCGCTGACATATTAACAGGGGGCTTTCGAATCGAGTAGCCAGGCAACCGATGTGTCCCAGCGACGACTCTTCAATCAATTCTGAACGGAACCTGATCGACGCGGCGATCAGCCAGGTATTCGGCGATGAAAACGCCGACGGAGCATCTCCTTCTGCGACTCAGGATTCGGTCCTTCAGGATCCGTTCCCGAGCAGTTTCGAAGGATATGAGATCCGGCGCGAGATCAGTAGGGGTGGCCAAGGTGTCGTTTACGAGGGCCTTCAGAAGTCGACGCGGCGGCGAGTGGCCATCAAGGTGCTCAAAGAAGGACCGTTCGCGGGCGCGCGAGACCGTATTCGGTTCGAAAGAGAGGTCCAGATTCTTGGCCGACTATGCCATCCCGGCGTGGTCACCATCCTCCACAGCGGTCAAGCGTATGGCAGTTTCTATTTTGTCATGGATTATATTTCCGGTGACGCGCTGGATGACTACGTCCGCAAGGCAGACCTCTCGATCGACGCGGCGCTGAAACTCTTTGTCAAGATTTGCGAGGGGGTGAATGCAGCGCACGTACATGGCATCATGCACCGCGATTTGAAGCCGAGCAACATTCGTATCGACGAGCACTGCGTGCCCCACATTCTTGATTTTGGATTGGCAAAGGTAGCGACGAACGAGTCACACGGTGGCCACGTCACAATGACAGGTCAGTTCATGGGATCTCTCGCGTGGGCGAGCCCGGAGCAGGCCGGCGGAAGCGCGGACCGGATCGATCTTCGCAGCGATGTTTACTCTCTCGGCGTCGTTCTGTACCAGATGTTAACGGGACGACTGCCTCACGCCATTGATCGGCCGATGCAGGAGGTGCTCCGATCAATTGTTGAGTCCGAGCCGCTGCGCCCTAGTCGCCACCGTGCGGGAATTGATGGCGAGATCGATACTATCATTCAGAAATGTCTGTCAAAAGATCCGGGTGACCGTTACCAATCCGCCGGTGCGATCGCCGAGGACATCAACCGGTACTTTCGGAAAGAGCCCCTCCTGGCTAGAGCACCGACTACTGGCTATCAGATTCGCAAGCTGGTGTTACGCAACAGAGCCGCCTTCGCACTTCTTGGTTTCTCGTTTGTAGCACTAGTGGTGATAGCCGTGTGGATGAACGCACTCTACCGTCGAGCGTCGCGCGAAGCCCGAATCGGACAGGCTACGCTGGATTTCTTAACAGGTGATATGATCGCCGCTGCGAAGCCGGAGGTGGCGCAAGGCGAAGAGCTGACCGTAAGACAACAGCTGGATATCGCGGCCAAGCGCATAGAAACCGCATTCGAAGATGAACCCGTTATTCGCGGCCGCGTTGAAACTGCCATCGGTGAGGCCTACGCCAGTCTGGGTCAGGATGGGCCCGCGAAACAGCATCTTGAACGAGCCCTGCTATCCCTACAGCAAGAGCTTGGGCCGTTCGATCCGCACATAATCTCCGTTCGTCTTGACCTGATCGAACTTGGATTTGATCACGGGCGCGCGACCGAAATCGAGGCTTCCGCGGAGACATTGTTATCCCAATGCAGCCAACGACTCGGGCGTGATCATCCATTGACACTGGAGGCTGCGTTTCAGTGCGGCCGACTGGCGTATCTCCGAAGGGACCTTGCACAAGCGAGCAGATTACACGGCGACACACTTGAACGTCGCAGGCGCCTCTTAGGCCAGGGTAACGCAGCAACAGTCATTTCCAAAGTGCACTTCGCGCGTGCGAAGTGGATGGCGGACAACGACCATGTGCGCGCGGAAGAGGAATTGCGAGCGGCTTATGAAGAAGGCCGGCGCGTGCTCGGCGAATCACATCCAGCCACGTTGATTGCGTTGGCGGATCTTGGTGTCGCACTGGCCCATCTGCGCAGACTGAACGATGCCGACGCCGTGTTTGGGCCGGCTGTCAGCGGCCTGAAAAGAGTCTGCGGTCCGTTGCATCCGGATACGATTCATGCAGAAATCTACCATGCGCATTGTGTCTACTCATCGATGGCGCGCAGTCAGACCGCGCTGGCAATTTTGTCGGACGTCCTAGACAGACTGCAGGGCGTCTACGGCGCCGCTCACCCGCAACGCCGAGAGCTGGATCATTTTCTAGGACTTGCTCTCGTGCGTAGCCGCGACTTCGTTTCCGGCGCTACGCAGCATCTGCGCAACTTGACTACCCTCCACGCACATCACGGCAATGATGACCCGTTAAACTGGCCAATTCTTGGTGCACTTGGCTACGCATACGAGAAACTGGGCAATTTCTCCATCGCAGAAGAACACTACCGTCTGGCTTGGTCCGCCGACCGTCTACATCTGGGTGAACGAAACGGAACTACATTATGGGCGGCGCGTTCATACATTCGTATGCTTGCGGAGAAGGGTGACACTGCCACCGCTCGCCCCATAGCAGAAGAACTGATCACATACCGGAAATTGTCGGCTGACAATCCGGAACCGGGCGCGTACGTGTTGAACTGCTACGCCCGAGAGTTACTGACGGTTTATCCGTATGATCTCCGGAATCCCGAATTGGCCCTGGAGGTTGCCAAGCGAGCGTTCGAAAAGAGTACCGATGAATACCATTACAATCGTTATACGCTGGGGCGGGCATATGAAGCAGTGGGCGACGTGCATGCAGCAATTTCTCTAATTCGAAGAGCGCTGAGACACTGCCCGATTGAGGTCTCAACGGAGCGTCACGAGTACGAGGCTACTCTGTCGCGCCTTCTCTATGCAAGCGGCGATGTCGACGGTGCGGTGGCCGTCTACCGTGACACGTTGACATCCCGCCGGGCGGAACTGGAACATGTTGACCCGGGTATCGTGTTCGCACTGTACGATCTGGCCGGCGTTCTGAACAGATATAAACGCTTTGACGAAGCGAGCGTGTCCCTAAGGGAAGCGATAAATATCGCAAACGGCTTGTTGAATCCGCAACACCACTTGCATATCACGCTGCGTACGGAGTTGGGCCGCGCTCTTATCGGCTTGCGAGCCTCTGACGAGGCGCTGCGGGTCCTCGGCGATGCATCAACTCGTCTAGATCAACACCAGATTGAGATGCCATTGCTGAACGATCAGGTGAGGATGCTATTGCAACGAGCATCTCTGAGCGAACTGGGCACACCGCAACAATAATGATGACATTCGTGCGTTTACCTATCCGTGATGATTAAATGGAAACACCCGCCGGAGTGGATCCACTGGATTCGGAAGACGGGCCACGAATTCAAGTTCCCGCATCGCCTGAGCCTTGCCCTATGAACGCGGAAAACTCGAATGAGGGGGACTCAGTGGAACGCACAATGGAATTCTGCATGCTCTGACGACGGGCTGGGGGGGAAAGGGGGGGAAAGGGGGTCAGGGAAAGCGCCGGGATAAACCGGTCTGGAGTCGCGAATGAAAGAGTCGTACGAGGAAGGTCTAGCCAACCGCTCGGCCCCGAACCCTACGCTGGTGACGGCGACGTCGCGGGTGTGGCATGGGCAAGGGGTACACGCAGGCCAGGTAT
>JAZGDL010000115.1:0-3772 GCA_036477795.1 Phycisphaerae bacterium | reverse complement strand
CATCGTCTCCGGCGGTGAGCCGCTTCCCGGCGCGATATTCGACGGCTTCCGCGATCGGTTCGGCGTCACGATCAAGGAGGGCTACGGCCTCACCGAAACCGGGCCCGTCACGAACTGGAACCGGCCGGAGGATGACCAAATCAAGTCCGTCGGCATGCCGATACCCGACGTTCAGGAGAAGATCGTCGCCCCCGACGGAACACGCCTCGGCGTAGATGAAGAGGGCGAAATCTGCATCCGCGGCCCGAACATCATGGCTGGGTATTACAAGCTGCCCGATGAAACGGCTGCGGTCTTCGACGACGAGGGCTACTTCAAGACCGGCGATATGGGGCGGATCGATGCCGATGGCTATCTCTACATCACCGGGCGCATCAAAGAGATGCTCATCATCGGCGGGGAGAACGTGTTCCCGCGCGAGATCGAAGAAGTGCTCAACGCCCACGCCTCTGTTCTCGACTCGGCCGTCGTTGGGATGCAGGATTCTTCGCGCGGCGAAGTCGCGCTCGCATTCGTTGAAATCAATGACGACGCTAGGTTTGACGAGACAGCGCTGCGCGCGTATTGCCGCGATTACTTGGCGCAGTTCAAGGTGCCGCGCGAGATTCGCCTGATCGACAAGCTGCCGCGCAATCCCACCGGCAAGATCATGCGTCGCGAATTGAGCGCCGATACGCCCTCGGCAATTCAGGGCAGCGCCGCCCCCGAGTCATAGCCCAACGCGGTCAGCGATCAGCTCTCGGCGCCGCGGCGTCTCGCCGCGGAGTCGAGCCCGAGCTTAATGGCGAGGATTCGACCATCCGCCGCAGGCGGACTGCGCGCCAGGGGGATCAGTTCGATTTGGCTTGCGCTTTTCCTTCCGTTGCCACCGGTCGGCGGGGTACGACGCCCCGCATCGTTCGGCGGTCGTCGCAGCGGGCCGCGTGACCTCCCGGGCTGGCCAAGGGCGGCGGACGATCCCCGCAGCGGCCGACACGCTACACGTCCCCAGCGTCTTGTCGCCCAAGGGCCGAGAAAACCGGACAAATTGGGCCGATTTACTCTTGCCATGACTCAGCGGCTCAGGTAGGCTGGGAGTTACCGGGGGTCCGGCGGGGTGGCGCGGAGGGCGCACTACCGGCGCGGCTCGGTCGGCGACGGCCAGGCACGGTTTGGCGGGCAGAGTTTGAGGAGGAGAACACTGATCACCGGGCAGACCGCGCTCATCTTTTCTTTTGACGCGAGCAAGAGCGCGACCAAGTCGCTCATCTGCGCGGCGGCGATGTCTAGGGCCGTGGTGCAGGGTGGGGTCACGATTTCGCTTTTCCACTTTCGAGTCAACCGAACCACATGCTTCAAGGATCGAGGAAGGAGTCAGGAAACATGTTACGCAACTGCATCTGTATCAAGGGCGCTGTCGTCATTGGTTTGATCGCGGCCCTGACGCCCGCCCTGTGGGCACAGCCGCTAGCACAGGAAAGGACAACGCCAGATGGACAGACGATTGTGCCCGGCGTACCCGCGGAGGCGCAACGGACCCCAACTGCCCGCGGATCCATGCTGAGCGACACCCTTGCGCCCCGCATAGGGACAACTGCGCCGCCGACCGCAACGGCCGGCGGATTCCTGCTGGATAACGGCTCCATGGATTTCTTCAGCGGCCGCACCGTCGGCGCTGCAAGTGAATGGCAGGTCTTCCAACCGTTCACCGTGCCCTCGCCAGGCTGGGCGGTCACCACAATCGGAACCGACGGCTGGAATCTCGCTGATCCCAACGGCCGCGGCATACTGGGCAGGCTCTTACCCGATGTCGGCGGCAACCCGGATGAAGCCAATCCGATCAGTAGCGCGGTCTACTTCCTGCAACCTGATTCCGGTCAATCGTCGTGGCGGGATGAAGCGCACAACGTCGCGCTGCTTCCTGGCAACTACTGGATGCAGTGGACGAACAACGGTGATCCGCAACACTGGTCGGCGATCTTCCTGGGTGTCACCGGTGAGGATTCGTTCTCGCGCAACAGCAACGGTGACGAAGTCCCCGCGGGTCCGACGGCGCTTCGGATTGCGGGCGAAGTCCAGGGTGGACTGATCTGGTTCGACAACCAGGCTGACTTCGAGGCGTTCGTCACTAGTCAGGGGAAGTTTCTCAAGGGGACCGAAGACTACGAGGAATCGATCCTGGACCCCAACAACCTCCATGGCTTCGACGACCCGTTGGAATCAGGTGTGCCCAACTTGCCGGATGGGTTCCCCTTCCCGGATGGCATGACGGGTCTGCCCAACTTGATTGTGCAGTCCAACCGTCTCGCAGGCAATCCGACCGTCCCGGATCCTCAGGGCCCCAACGGCTTGGTGGCGGTGTCGGCCGGGCGCCTCGGGGCGGTCAGTGACGTCGTCCTCTCCAACATTTTCGTCAACAGTCTGGACCTGATCTTCACCGAGCCAAAGACGTGGTGTCGGCTTCAATACCGTCACCGTGCAGGGCGGGGCTTCGGTTGAGGTCCGTGTCTATAGCACGATCAACGTGCTCCTGGGGATGATGACGACTCCTGCCGACCGCAGCGGCACTAACTTCATCGGGGTCTGGTCGCCTACTCTAATCGGCCGCATCAATATCTTCGACCCCGACAACGGAGGCGAGGGCGGCGACAACATCCAGGCGTGGAAAGTCGGCAACCCGTTCTGCCCGGGTGAAGGCAACTGCTTCGACCCGGAGGGGAACGGGACGCCCGGCTGCAACGACCGGGCCTGCTGCGAGGCGGTCTGCGAAATCGAGCCCCTCTGCTGCATCGTCGAGTGGGACAGCATCTGCGCCGAAATCGCAGCCGCGATCTGCGGCAACCCAGCCTGCCCCGGCGAGGGCAGTTGCTTCGAGTCCAACGGGACCCCCGGCTGCGATGATCCGGTCTGCTGCAACAAGGTCTGCCAAGTCAATCCGTTCTGCTGCGACGTCGAGTGGGATCAGGGGTGCGCCTCTGAGGCGGCCGATCTCTGCCAAGGCGGCCCGCCGGGTGAACTGATCTGGTTCACCAACCAGGCTGAGTTCGAGGCGTTCAACGCTGGTGAGGGGAAGGTTCTCAAGGGGATCGAAGACTATGAGGAAGCGAACCTAGCTCCAGGCGAAGTCGTCGGCATGGATGATCCGCTCGTGTCCGGGATCCCCAACCCGCCCGCGTTCCCGGATGGCCTGACTGGCCTACCCAACTTGCAGGTCCAGTCCAACCTTAGTGGCGGCAACCCGACTGATCCTAATCCCCGCGGGGCTAACGCCTTGGTGGCTTTTGGCGCACCTGCCGGGAATTTTGTCAGCGACGTCGTTATCGCCAACTTCTTCGTGGACAGCCTCGACCTGATCTTCACCGACGAAAAGACTGGTGTCGGGGGCAACACGCTCCGCTTCTCGGCGCCAGGCTCGCTCGAGATGCGAGTCTATGACATCAACAACAATTTTCTTGGCATGATGGCCGCGCCTGCCGATCCGGCCGGTACGAATTTCCTCGGCGTCTGGTCGCCGATTCCGATCGGCCGCGTCAACCTCTGGTCCCCTGACAACGGGGCCGAGGGTCTGGACAACATCCAAGCCTGGCAAGAAGGCGATCCCTGCCCGTGGGATCTCGACGACGACGGCAACGTTGGCGTGCCGGACCTTCTTGAGCTGATACTGCTCTGGGGCACCGACCCCGGCGGTCCGCCTGATTTCAACGGCGACGGCGACGTTGGCGTGCCCGACCTGCTCGAGCTGATACTGAATTGGGGCGCCTGCCCGTAACCGCGTCACCGGCCCTCGCCGAGT
>JAZGDL010000114.1:0-42653 GCA_036477795.1 Phycisphaerae bacterium | reverse complement strand
GCGCCGGCGGCGTATAGGGATGGACATACATGTACTGCGTCCCGTAGCCGCGCAGCATGTTGGTCATGTAGTTGCCGAACCCCTCCACCATGGAGATGACGGTGATGATCGACGTGACGGCGATGATAATGCCCAGCGTGGTCAGGATGGACCGGCCCTTGTTCGCCCAGATTTGAACGAATGCGGTGCTGACGTTCTGCCCACTGCGCGACGATGTTGCTAGAAACCAGCGCCAGACAACAATCGGAATGCGGAGAACAGACCGAATCATGACGCCGCCGCCGGCGCCGCACTGCTGGTGCGAGAATCCTTTCTCGCACCCAAAGGTCCTTCCGCCCCGTCCCGACGCTCGTCCGAGGCGATGAGGCCGTCCCGCAGCCGAATGACCCGGTGGCATCGGCGGGCGATCTCCTCTTCGTGCGTCACGATGATCATGGTCTGTCCTTCGGCGTGGAGCGAGTCGAAGACGGCCATGATTCCAGCCCCGGTCTTGCTGTCCAGGTTTCCGGTGGGCTCGTCAGCCAGAATGATGTCGGGGCCCTGGACCAGGGCACGGGCGATGGCCACCCGCTGTTTCTCGCCGCCCGAAAGCTGATTGGGCCGGTGTGTGGCGCGATCGGCCAGGCCCACCCGCTCCAGAGCGGCCAGGGCCCGCTGTTTCTTGTGCGGCAGTTGGGCGTACATCAGGGGGAGCTGAACGTTCTTCAACGCCGTCGTCCGAGGCAACAGCTCGAACGTCTGAAACACAAAGCCGATCTGCCTTCCGCGAATTCTGGCCAGCTTGGACTGTGATAGCTTGGCTACGTCCTTGCCGGCGAGGTGGTAGGAACCGGCTGTGGGGATGTCAAGGCACCCCACGATGTTCATCAAGGTGCTTTTGCCCGAGCCGCTCGGACCCATGATGGCTACGTATTCGTTCCGGGCAATGGTCAACGTTACACCACGCAAAGCCCGCACCAGCTCGGTGCCCACTCGGTAGACCTTCTCCACGCCTTCCAGTTCGATCATCCCTTTGCCGGGCGCGCTCATGGCGACAAGCTCGCAGCCACGGTCTGTTCCTGGGTTGAGTCGTCCTCTTCGTCTTCCTGCTCAGCCACTTGCTCGGATTCCTGGCCCCCTTGCTCCCCCGACTCCCTTACGGTCGCGTCTCGGATCGCTGCTTCGTCGGTCTTTTCCTTGTCCTCGTCCGCCAGCGCCACCTTCTTGCCGTCCTCGAGTTGATCCAGACTGCGATAAGGACCGGTGATCACCAAGTCCTCCATGGCCACGCCGTCGCGCAGCTCGACCCGCCGCGTATCGGCGATGCCCGCTTCGATCAGCCGGACCCTGGCTACCTCGTCCTCCATCACGTACACCACCTTGATGTACTGGGCCTGCCGGGCCCGCTCGGAGAGGTCCAATTCGATCTGGCGACTGTCGAACTGCTCTACGATTTTCTTGGGCAGGTCTTTGCGCATACGGTGTACCACCGCTTCAACCGGCACGGTGATAGCCTCGGCGCGATGGTCGACCTCGATCTCGACGTTGGCGGTCATGCCCGGCTTGATCCGGGGATCGTTGGATTGCACCTCCAGCAGGGTTTCGAAGGTGACCACGTCCCGCCCGGTCAGCCGGCTGCCCTTGGTCGCCACCCGCATCACCCGCGCCGGCACGGGAACGGCGGAATCGGACTGAAGATACAGGCGGGCCTTTTGGCCGGGCTGGACCAGAGGCACGTCCACCTCGTCCACCCGAGCCCGCACCTGCATCTGGGAAAGATCGCTGATGGTCATGATCACCGTCCCCGGATTGTTCATGGTGCCGGTGATCACCACCTCGCCCTGCTTGGCTCGCAACCTGGAGACCACCCCGTCGATGGGCGAATCGATTACCGTGCGCTTGAGATCCTCTTGAAGGCGCTTGCGCATCGCTTCAGCCTGTACCAGTTCGAATCGGCGCATCTCCACCGCGGCGTTGGCTTTCTTCCAGATGGTCAGGTAGTCCAACATTTCGAGATCGGATGTGGCATTGGATTCGGACAGGCGTTTCTGCCGGTTGCAGTCACGGTCGGCCTTCTCGGCGTCGGCGTCGGCCTGGGTGATGGCTGCCTTCAGTTGTGCGATCCGGGCCTGGGCTGATTCCAGGTCGGCCAGAATCTTGTCGTCGTCCAGGCGGCACAGCAGTTGGCCCTTGGTGACCACGTCGCCCTCCTCGATGGGCATCTCCTCAATCTTGGCGACGATCTCTGAACTGATCTCCACTTCCAGCACCGGCTCCACGTCGCCCGGTGCCTGCACCAACCGGATGATGTCCTCGCGCTCCGGTTTGGCTACGGCGACGGTCAAAGCCACCTCCTTGGCCACGTTCAGAAGAGGTTTGTCGTCCGAATCACGGCGCAGACTGCCCAGCGCGAACACGCCTCCCGCAATCGCGATCAATACCAACAAGGTCACTAACCCCTTCATAGGGACTCCTCCATCCTTTCGGTGATGCCTACCCTTTCGGCACGAACTCCATTGCGACCACCAGGCCCATCGCTACCAGGCACATCAATGTACAGGTCACCACAGCCATTCGCCGGCTGAGTTGTTGCGTCACCGTCAGACCTATGCCAGCCAGCACCCAGAACCAGATGCGGAACGGATCCACCGCGGCCAGCACCGCCGGCCCGTCGGCTGACCACAGCGACCGCAACGAGGTGTCCACACTAAGCGTTCTGTAGTAGAAGATCATGGCCAGCCACACTCCGTGGGCGAACAGATCGATGAAGGCTGCGTACACGCAGATGGACATCAACGTATGCCATTGCGGTTTGCGCCCGGCTAGCGCCACCACGGCGTACAGCACCGAGGCGATCAGCAGAATCGACACCAGCACGTAGATGGGCTTCAAGACAATGGCGCCCAGCCGGGCGATGGTCTTGTTGAACTCACCCTGTTTCCGGGCGTCCTCCAACTGCCCGCGCATGGCGACGCGGTCCACCAGATCAACGCGCGAGTCTTCCAGGTCAGCCAATCGCTTTTCGGTTTGTATGTCCATCTCCTGACCGATCAACCCGGACTGCACTAGAACATAACCCATCAACACGAACAGACCGAGCAGTGTGACCAGCGACCCCCCGTAAGCCCCGGTGTCCTCAACACGCTCAAACAAGGCCCGTGGCGTGGTGTACACCAAGAGACTATGCCGCACGCCAAGACTGCCGTTGTCACAACCCTGGTTGCCCGCCGCCACCGTAGTTTCCTGTAGGGCCCGCCGTGCGGACCACCCCGCACTGTAGGGTCCGCCGTGCGGACCACCCCGCACTGTAGGGTCCGCCGTGCGGACCACCTCGCGATGATAGAGTCGTCGATACCGCTGCTACGCGCCACCACCACGCGCATACCAATCCCGTTCAGTATACCCTGATTCGATCGGGCGGCTCGGATATTGGCATAACAATTGAGTGTTTTGCGCGCCTACAAACAATTATCTACAATTACCGCATGCGCGCCCGACCGATCGCACTACCCCCACGCCCTCACACTGAAAGGGCAACCGGGCATACAGATGCGCGTCATCGAGCGAGCGTGCGCGCTTCCGCAAGCCCACCTTGCGGACGGTTGCGGTGTCGGTAACAATTGCACCCCAGAGAGCGCCGGGGATAGCTGGTTTGTCTGGTAGGGTCCGCCGTGCGGACCAGTTGGTGGGTTGTAAGTCCCGTAGGGTCCGCCGTGTGGACCAGTTGGTGGGTTGTGAGCCCTGAAGGCTTGTGCCATGTCCGAGAAGCAACGCAACATCGTCAACGCTCCGGTGATCGAGGTCGAGCACGTCTTCAAGCGCTATACCCGTCCCTCTCTCCTGCCCGCACGGAAGAACGCCTCCACATCCGGCGGGAAGATGGCCCTGGAGGATGTCTCCATCACCGTGCGCCAGGGCGAGACGGTCGGCTTACTGGGACCGAACGGAGCGGGCAAGACCACGCTCCTGAAGATTATCGCCACGCTCCTCTACCCCACCACCGGTCATGTCCGCCTATCCGGTTTTGACGTGGCCGCACAACCGCTACGGGCCCGCAGACAGTTGGGCCTGGTGACCTGCGATGAGCGAAGCTTTTACTGGCGGTTGACCGGCCGCCACAATCTGGAGTTCTTCGCGACGCTGTACGGGCTGTCGCCGACCAAGGCGTCCGAGCGCATCGCTTCTTTGCTGGACACGCTGGACCTTACCGATGCCGCCGGGCAACCCTTTTCGAGCTATTCTTCGGGGATGAAGCAGAAGCTGGCCATCGCCCGCGGCCTGTTGAGCGACCCGCAAATCGTTCTGTATGACGAGCCCACCCGCAGCCTCGATCCCATGAGCACCCAGAACATCCGAAGATGGATCGTGGAAAACCGGGCCCGCTTTCCGGGTCAGACGCACCTGATCGCGACCAACCAATTGGATGAAGCCGAGGCCCTGTGCGACCGGGTGGTGATCATCAACCGCGGCCGGGTCATCGCGCAAGGGACCATTCGGGAGATTCACGACCGCTGGCACCAGCAGGATTTCGAGATTCACCGTGTGACCGTCGGCGGGTTTCATCCCAACGGACAGTTGGAGGCGGATGAGGAGGCGGGCCTGTTCGACGTCACCGTTGAGCGGGAGGATGACGCTGGGCGGCACTGGCAGCCTGCTGCCGGTGCAGAGGGCTGCATCACGCTTCGCTTGCGCACCCGCAAAGGCAGCGACGCCCTCTCGCGGGCCCTGCATACCATTCTGCGTTCTGGTGGAACGGTGGTGCGCTGCGAAACCGAGCGGGTGCCGTTTGATGACGTGTTCTGTTCACTGGTGCTGGGCGATAGACTAGATACTAGAGACTAGTGTTGCGACAGGGGTCATTCGATGGGCGGTAATGAACCGAGCCGCGACCGTCAGGGAGCGGACGAACGAAAGTCTCTGATACCTCTGCAAACCGCTTCCTTACGGGCGCGGCTCGGATTACCCATCGATTCAGGCGTGTCGCAGCACCAGTTTCCGGAGTTCGTGCGATGAGACTCATCTGGGCGTTTTTCAAACGTGACGCGATGATCGCGATGAGCTACCGGACTTCGTTCGCCGTGCAGATGGTGGGAAGTCTGCTGGTGCTGGGAGTGTTCTACTACATCGGCAAGACCATCGGCGATCAGAACATTCCGGCGCTGGACGACTATGGCGGGAGTTATCTGGCGTTTCTATTGATTGGAATCGCCCTGACCGATTGCGTCGGGGTGAGCCTGACCGCGTTCGCCAAACAGATCCGCGAGGGCCAGTTGACCGGCACGCTGGAGGCGGTGCTGATGTCGCCGGTGCATCTGCCGGTCATACTGCTCCTTTCGTCGCTGTGGGGCTATTTTTTCAGCGGGATTCGGTTCGTGCTCTATCTGGTGATCGGTGCCACGATCTACGGTGTGGGGATGGAACAGGCCGATCTACTGTCGGCGCTGACCATCTTTGTAATGACGGTCCTGTCTTTCGTGGGCATCGGGATGTTGTGGGCCAGCGTTATCATGCTGATCAAGCGTGGTGAGTCGATCATGACGGTGGCAGGTTATCTGGTGATACTGGTGAGCGGCGTGCTATTTCCGGCCGCGATGCTCCCCCACTGGCTGCAGCAGTTAGCCGCCTGGGTCCCCTTGACCCACGCCCTGGAGGGGATGCGCTTCGCGCTGCTGCGAGGATACGCACCGTCCGATCTCACTTCGATCCTGATGAAGCTGGGCGCGTTTGCCGTAGTGTTGGTGGCGCTGGGAATCGTGGCCTTCGACCAGGCCGTGCGATTGGCCAAGCGCACCGGATCTTTGACGGAATACTGAACAGAGACGCGACCGTAAGAGCGTGTCACTGTCCTCACACGCTCCCTTACGGTCGCGTCTCGGAAGTTGACCATCGAATGGCGCGAGAATCCCTTCTCGCACCATTCCATTGGGAAGGACCTGGAGATTGGCACAGAGGTTTCGGGTCATTGAGTTCGCCTGGCAACGAGTCGTGTCGTTGCTCATTCTGGTTTTGATCGGCGCCTGCGCATTCGGGGTGGCCCTCAAGGTCGGCCAACCAACGGCAAAGAAAACCGCTCTGGTCCTGATGGCAGGTGCGGTGCCGTTCGCCGCGGTGGTGACGCGGCGTCCCAAGGCGGTGCTGCTGTTCGCCTGGCTGTTCTCACTGACCTACAGCCGCATGTATTACAGCCTTGACCGCGTCTTGGGCAACCACGGCTCCCAGGGCTTCTACTGGATTCCGGCGGACATTTTCTTTGCCGGGTTGCTGGGCATCTGGGCGTACCAGGCCGTCGTGCTGAAGCAGCGGTCGGCACCCTTGGGACGGGCGTCATGGCCTTGGCTGCTGCCTTTTTTTGCGGCTTGTGTTCTGTCGACGCTGGCCTCCGAGCGCATGTCATGGGGCTTCTTTGAGCTGCTGCGACTGGTGAAAGTCGGGCTGGTGATCTGGTACGTGCGTTGCAACGTGCGCCGTGAGGAATGGTGGGTCTGCATCGCTGCGTTGGGCTGCGCCATGCTCGCCCAATCCGGTCTGGCGATCACCCAGGTTGCCTTGAAACGTGTGGGCGGCGTGCTGTCCATGTTCGGCATCGGCCAGGCGGCGGACGCGGCGTTTCAAGCGGCCGGCCAAGCGGCGGTGGGCGGATGGATCCGCGGCCAGGGGACCATCGGGCATCCCAGCAACCTGGCCTGTTATCTGCTGCTTCCAGTTCCCGTCTTTTTAGCGCTGGGTGTGACATTACGTTCCAAGCCGGTTCGTTTACTGTGCGGCGTTTGCGGGTTGATCGGATTAGCCGGTCTGGCGTGCACTCTGTCCCGTTGGCCTTGGGTGCTGGCCGCCGTACAGACGGGCGCCCTTGCCGTGGGGCTGGTCTGGTTCTGCAAGGCACGTGCCCAGCGGATCATCGGGCTCCTGTCCGTCGGTGCCTTCCTGGCAGCGGTCGCGTTACTGCCGTTCACCAACTTCATTTATGAGCGAATCACGCGCGACCTTTCCGAATCACTGGATTTCAGGGCCAAGCAGAATCGCACGGTGTTCGCCCTGGCTACCAGGTTCCCGATGCTGGGCGTCGGGTTGAACAACTATAAGCTATATCTTCTGGAGTATGAGCCGGAGTTGGAGTGGGCCCTGTCCAAGGAAGACGAGGTGCGAATGGGGCTGGCCCGCCGGGTGTTTGTGGTGCCGCATAATCTCTACTTCTATCTGTTGGCTGAGACCGGTGCCATAGGGGTGTCCATGTTTGCGGTGCTGCTTGTGGGGGTGTTGTACACGGGTGCCCGGGCGGTGTCTGCAACGGATGGGCCTTGGCGGGCGGTGTGTCTGGCACTGCTGCTGGGCATAGCGGCTGTGCTGGCCCAGCAGGTGGTCGATTTTTCTCTCTGGGTGGATCCGGTGCTCTATACTTTTGCGCTGATCATAGGATTGCTTAGCGTTGCCCCGGCGCTGTCCGGTGCCGCCTCCGCCGGCAGTCGTCATGCCGCCTTGGGCGATACCCCGAACGTGTAAGAGCGGGTTCCGGTCGCGGAGAGTGAAGAGTGGGGATTGACGATTGACGATTGACGATTGACGATTGGGGATTGCGGATTGCGGATTCCCCTTCGTCCCTTCGTCCCTTTCTTACCCTCCGTCCCTTCCTCTCTCCGTGCCTTCATCTATTGCCCCTCCGCGATCTCTGCGTGCTCTGCGGTTGCATCATCACGCTCTTGGTGTTTCGCATTTCAGGTTTCCAGCTTGGTTGATGGCGTCGGCGACGATCCGCACGTCCTCCAACGTAGTGTAGGGGCACATCGGAAGTGACAGGATCGTGTCACTACATTGTTCGGCATAAGTCAGGGGGCTGGGGACGACGCAGCGCCCTGTAAATGCCGGCTGCCGGTGGATGGGGACGGGATAGTGGACGGCGGCGCCGATGCCGGCGGCATTGAGATGCTTCAGCAGTTCGTCCCGCCGAGCGGTTCGCACCACGAACAGGTGATAGACGTGCTCGGCGTCCGGCCGCTGTTGGGGCAGGATCAATCCAGAGGAAGGGACGGAGGGACGAAGGGACGAAGGGACGAAGGGGGGGGTCGGGTCCGTTACGGTCGCGGTTGTGAATGAGGGAGCCAGCAGGGCTCTGTAGCGGTCGGCGAGGGCTCGTCGTCTGGCGTTCCACTGGTCCAGGTGGTGCAGTTTGACGCGCAGCACGGCTGCCTGGATGTTGTCCAGCCGGGTGTTCCAGCCGCGGATATCGTGGTGGTTCTTGGACGAGGAGCCGTAGTTCCGAGCGGTTCTGATCCATCGGGCGAGTTCGTCATCATTGGTGACCACGGCTCCGGCGTCTCCCATGGCCCCCAGGTTCTTTCCCGGATAAAAGCTGAAGGCGGCGGCGTGGCCTATTGAGCCGCAGCGTCGGCCCTTGTAGCGGGCTCCGTGGGCCTGGCAGGCGTCCTCGATGAGGTACAGGCCATGCTCGTCGGCAACGGTCCGCAGGGGATCCATGTCGGCGGGTTGCCCGTAGAGGTGGACGGGCAGGATGGCTTTGCTGCGAGGCGTGATGGCGGCGGCCAACCGTTGCGGATCGACGTTATAGGTTTCCGGGTGGTGGTCGATCAGGACGGGGACGGCGCCGGCCCGGTGAATGGCCAGTGCGGTGGCGATGAAGGTGTTGGCGGCGGTGATGACCTCGTCCCCACGGCCGATGCCCAGTCCCTTGAGGATCAGGGTGAGGGCGTCGAGCCCGCTACCGACACCGATGCAATGTTCGGCCTGGCAGTAGCGGGCGAACTCCTGTTCAAATGCTTCGACCTCCCGGCCAAGGATGAAGTCCGAACGGCGGATCACCGCTTCGATCACGTCTTTGATCTCGTCGTGCAGCTCCTGGTGTTGTCGCTCGAGATTGACCAGCGGGATCTTCATATGTCCACCGCTTCCGTGCCTGACGATTGACGATTAAGGTCCAAGGTCCAAGGTCGAAAGTCCAAGGTCCCTACCTTCCGACCTTTGACCTTCGACCTTTGACCTTTGACCTTCGACCTTCGACCTTCGACCTTCGACCTTCGACCTTTTCGTGCCCCCGTGTCTCCCGCTCCCTTACGGTCGCGGCTCTGTTCCTTGGTGGGTCCCTATGGTGCGTCGTTCAGTTCTTGATGCCCAGACCGAGCAGGAAGATGGGCCGGAGAATGCTCCACCAACCCGTGACCGGCTTCATCTTGGTGTACCCCACCGCCTTGGGCGGATACACCTTGGTGACCGGCACTTCGCCGACGCGGTACCCCAGTTTGACGGCCTTGTAGAGCAGGTAGGGCTCAAGTTCGTAGCCGTCCAGCCATCGTGCCTCGAGGTTCATTCGCGAGTCTTGGAGCACCCTGCGGTGAATGGCACGGAAGCCATTGGTGGTGTCGGTCATCCGCTGCCCGATGACCCCGGAGAACAGCCACGGGTGTACGTAGCGTGTTGCAACGCGACGATAGAACGGCGTGTTACCGGCGTATCCACCCGGCAAATAGCGCGAGCCCTGGACCAGGTCGCATTCGTTCCCAAGGATGGGCTCGATCAACCGGAGGATCTCGGCGGGACGATCTTTGTCGTTGCCGGCGAGCATGACCAGTATTTCATAGTCGCGGTCGAGGAAGTAGTGGATCGCGCTTCGGACGCAAGCACCGGCGCCGGATCGGTGCTGGTGGCGGACCGTAGCCTGGTTTCGGCTACGGATGAGCTGGGTGGTTCCGTCGGTTGAGCCGTCGTCGACAACCACGACATCGATGCCTGGGACCCCGTCGAGGCGGTCCAGCACTCTTGCGATTTTCGGGATTTCGTTGTACGCGCAAGGAGCGACGAGCACCGTTGCGTTCATGTTGGTGTCGCCGTGTAGTCTCGCTGGACGGTATCCGCCAAACGAAGATGGTCGGGAACTCTCTTCAGGAACCGGGCCGGGTTGCCGACTACGATGGTTCCATCCGGTACATCTTTTGTCACGACCGCTCCGGCGCCCACGACGGAGTCGAACCCGACGGTGATCCCCGGGAGGACTGTGGCGTTACCTCCAACACGCGCCCCGCGTTTGATGTGTGGTCCGACCATCGGTAAGCCTTTGTCGCGGTCGAGCTGTTTGTCGTTCATGGTGTGGACTTCGCCGCCGAAGAAGACATCGGCTTCGATGATCATGTTCCCGGTTAGATGGCAGCCGGTCTGGATCTTGCAGCGCTCACCGACGACGGTGTCGTACTCTACGAGCACCCCGCGGCCGATGCTCGCCTTTGACTTGATCACCGACCCTTCCCTGATCGAAGCCAGGTCTGCCACCATCACACGATCTTGAAGAACGACGCCAGCGTACAGAACAACGTGACTTCCGATGATGCACTCCTGGGCGATTCGGATCGGTGGGCAGCATGTCGCGGGACGAGTGGCCACCGAGCTGGATAGGGGCTGGCGCCCGATCACGGTGTGGTCCTGGATGGTGGTGCCCGCACCGATGTATGCTCCCTCATGGATCACGACGTTGTGACCGATGTGGACGTTCTCACCAACGACGACATCATCGCCAATGGTCACAAAGTTTCCGATGCGACACCCACTGGCGATCTGGGCGGTCGGGGACACGGCTTTCATCATCGCAGTTGCTCCTGTTCAACAAAAGGCCCTTCGGCAGCGTTCACAGATTGTGCCCCGGCCTGCTCTACAACTGTATACCTCGATCGCGGGGCCAAGCTTACTGTTCTGCTGTGTTTCGGCGTTGCCGCTTCTTGGCGCGGTGTGGACGGACGTTGCTGGACCGGGCAGAACGATCCGCCAAGACGGCTCGACTCAGTTGCCGCCTCAAGGACCTCGACGACACCGCGTCCTTCGGCCCCGCCCGAGCGACAGGGCCCACCGTCCAGAACACAGTCCAGAAAGGCGTTGGCCTGATTGACCAGCGGCTCGCTCCGCTCGATCCGGGGAATCCTCACGTCTTCATTGCGGAGCAAGTACTGGAACTCCCCGAAGGAGTCGTAATGGGGCTGCTGTCGGATGCCCTTGTCGTAGAGGCGCAGGGACTCGAAGGGGCTGACGTCGTCCCAAAGGGCCATCTGTCGCTCGCCGACCACCGTAAGCGTGCGTACCTTGCTGGGATTGAGCCAACTGACATGAATGTGGCCTAACGCGCCGTCAGGGTATTTCAGGGTGACAAAGCAAACGTCCTCAATCTGTTCCTGGGAGATGCATCGACCAACGGCGGAGACCTCGACGGGGGCCTGCCCCAGCAGGTGGTTGAAGATGCTGATGTCGTGGGATCCGAGATCGTAGACGGCATTGACGTCGCCGCGGATGGGGCCCAGGTTGGTCCTTACCGCGTCCAGGTAGTGGATTCGCCCCAGAGCGCCGGACTCCACCAGCTCGCGAAGCTTGATGACGCCGGCATTGAACAGGTAGACGTGCCCGACCATGAGCACGCGTTCGGCTGCGCCGGCCAGTAACTCAAGTTCGGCGGCTTCTGCGCTTCGTGTGCACAGCGGCTTTTCAATGAGAACGTGCTTTCCGGCTCGTAGCGCATTTCGCGTAACCTCGGCGTGCGTGCCGGTGGGGGTGGCGATGACGACGGCCTCGATGGCGTCGTCGTCGAGCAGATCGCGGTAGTCCAACGTGGTGCGTATCCCAGGGAACCGCCGGCGCATCTGCTCAAGTTTCGACGGGTTCAAATCGGCGCAGGCTCGGACACGGGAGCGCTGGAGCTCTGAGAACACACGAATGTGGTTGGGGCCCCAGTGGCCGCAACCGATGACGCCCAGGGTCAGTTGATGATCGTGATTCGACAACGGTGCCTGACTCCCTAGCAGGGGTGCCACTGGTCCCGGCGCGCCGGGATCCGCCAGTGCCCACCTACGCGAATGGAACGTACGGCGACTGGACCGCTGGACCGAGAATCCCTTCTCGGTCCCTCCCCGCGTGCCGAGAAAGGGTTCTCGGCAGAGCGTTCGGTCCCGTACGGTCGCGGCTCGTATTGATGGGTATCGGAGTCTGGGCTGGCGCAATTCAGGTTATTATGAGAACCGATTGGAGAGGCCCGGGGCCGCAACCGATAGGTCTCGGGGAGTGGGACCGGCTTTCCAGCCGGTCAAATGACAGGCCAGAAAGCCTGTCCCACAAGGGCTTCGGAGGACGGCGGTGTCTCGCGGTTACATCATCGTTCTTTTGCTCGTCGTGTCGGCGGCGGCGTTGTTTCGCCTTTGTAACCTGGGCTACGACAGCTTCAGCCACGATGAGGCCTGGCGGGCGAACTGGTCGCACCATGGGTCGATGAAGGAGGCCAAGCGATTCCCACCTCTGAAGTTCGTGATGCTGTGGACCATACAGCACGCCGTAGGTCGCGGCGAACTTGTGCTCAGACTGCCCTTTGCCATGGCGGGGGTGGCCTGCGTGCTGGTGCTCTATGGATTCTCGCGGCGCTACCTGGACGCAGAGTCGGCGGTCCTGGTGGCTGCGGTGGCGGCATGTCATCCGGTGCTGGTGTTCTACTCACGAACGATCAAGGAATTCTCGCTTGAAGCGTTGGTGTGCGCCGTGCTGCTGTGGGCCGGGTTGGCAACCTATCGGTCGGGGACCCGTCGACAGCTCTATCTGTTCCTTCTTGCATCGCTGGCGGGGCTGGGGTTCACGTTTACCGGGGCGCTGGTGACCGCGGCTTGGATGCCGGTGCTGGCGTGGCGCTACTGCTGGCTGCGCGGGATGAAGGCCGCGCGGGATGAATCCCGCGGCTCGTCATTACGACGGCACTTTGTGGTGGTTGCGTCCGTGCTGGGCTTCGTGGCCGCGGGATGCTATGTGTGGTACACGGGCAGTCCATGGCTTGCAGTGGCTCTCGCTTACTACGACACGCAGGAGATCATGTTTCCAGCGGCGTACACGCCCGCGGTGCTGGCAACGTGGCTTGTGGTCAGCGTCAAGGGGGCCGCCCAATACGTGCTGGGGATCACACACGACTGGCCGCCGTTGAGCTGGTGCGTCGCGACGGTGGAGGTGTTGGCGATGGGGACGGCGGCTAATGTTCTTTGGAAACGTTGCCGTCCGCTGTGTGTGGCGTTGATGATTCTTGGCGTGGAGGTTGTGCTGGTGGGGGCCCTGCGGATATGGCCGATGGGCCGGCTACGGACCATGACCTTTCTAGTGCCGATACTCTCGGTGGTGGTCGGGTGCGGTTTGTGGCAGATGATGCGGAGAACCTGGTGGTCGCCGGGATCAGTCCTCTTGCTGGGGGCCTGCTTCGGTGTTCCGGTGTTTCGTGCGTTCGAGTCGACGGTGTTGTCGCCGCAGGTGAGCGAGCACATTCGACCGGCGGTCGCCCACATCCGCTCGAACGTTCAGCCGGGCGATGCGGTTTTTGTCTACTACGGTGCCACCAGCGCGTTTGAGTTTTACGCTGATCTTGACGAACGTCTGTGGCGGCCTGACGGCGAAGGCGTGGCCCGGTTTTTCACCTTGCACTGGCAGGACATCGACGTACCGGTCCAGGTGCAGCCGACGTCCGACCGGCAGAATCTGAGTGCGTTCGCCGACCGCTTCGAGGCGTGGATGGTAAAGCACCCGCGGGTATGGTTCCTGTTTTCGCACGACTGGAAGAACGAGCGGCAGGAGTGGGTGGAACACTTGCAGAACCGTTATGCGTTGATTGACTCGATCGACTCGGTCAATGCATCCGCACATCTGTTTGCCCGCAGCGAAACCGTCGCGACCGCTCAACGGTAGGTTCCTGACTCATCCCTCAACGAGAACGACCCGTTCATCCCAGGGACGGGATCAGACGTCGAACGAACGAGCGATCCAGCCGCCGCCGAGGACCAGGTCGTTTCCGTAGAAAACGACAGCCTGGCCGGGAGCGGGGGCGAGCTGGGGGTCGTCGAAGATGACGCGGGCGGTGTGGGACCGGCTTTCCAGCCGGTCAGATGACAGGCTGGGAACCCTGTCCCACAGGTGGACGGTCGCCGGTGCGGCGCGGTGCAGGTAGCGGATTTTGGCGTCAGCCCGGAAAGATCGCCCCAACCCGGAGGCGGCCATGCGAACGCCCTCAGCAATCAGGCCTCGCTTCAAGAGCCTGTCGCGGCTGCCGACGGTGACGGTGTTGCTGTTCGAGTCAACCGAAGTGACATAGATTGGCACTCCGGTGGCGATGCCCAGGCCGCGTCGCTGGCCTACGGTGAAATGGCCGATGCCCCGGTGGCGGCCCAGGATGACGCCCTCTTGGTTGACGACGTCGCCCTCGGTGAAGGCGTCCGGGCGGCGCTCCTTGACAACACGAGCGTAGTCGCGATCGGGAACGAAGCAAATCTCGACCGAATCGGGTTTGTCACAGACGGGCAGGCCGAAGCGGGCGGCCTGGTCTCGTACCTGGGTCTTGGTCAGGTGGCCGATGGGGAATATGACGCGGTCCAGCAGCTCCGGCGCGACGCCGAAGAGCACGTAAGACTGGTCTTTGCGGCTGTCGACGGCGCAGCGCAGCAGCAGTGTACCGTTTGTGCGGTCAATGCGGGCGTAGTGGCCGGTGGCGATGTAACGGGCTCCGACGGCGTCGGCGTACTCGGTGAGTCTGCCGAACTTGAGCTTGTGGTTGCACATGACGCAGGGGTTGGGCGTGCGAGCGCTGGCGTATTCGTCGGAAAAGTAGTTGATCAGCCCGTCGAAATCCTTCTTGAAGTTGAGCGCGAAAAAGGGGATGCCCAGCTTACCGGCGACGAAGCGGGCGTCGGCGGCGTCAGAGGCGCTGCAGCAGCCCTGTCGGTGCGTAGAGTCAGCCTGTGTGGGACCGGAGGACTCCGGAGCGTCGACGCCGATGCGCATGAACAAGCCCATGACCTCGTAGCCCTGCTCGTGCAGCAGGCAGGCTGCAACGCTGGAATCGACGCCGCCGCTCATGGCCACCACCACTTTGGGCTTGCTGTCGGTCATGGTTGCTGAACATCGGAATGGGACGGCCTGTGTGGGACGGGCTTTCCAGCCTGTCGTTTGACCGGCTGGAAAGCCGGTCCCACAGCTGTCCCGGAAACCCACGGATTCGAATCCGTGGGCTTAGCGTTGATAGATTGGACGGCGGTGGGGATAGGTTTGAGGCGCGTCTCCAACTCGGTAAAGATGCGATCAATGGGCCCGTACATGGCGATGATCTCCGGGCGACCCTCGTCGGTGATATTGTGGTCGGTGTTGATGGTTTTTTCTAGCCGCTCCATGCGGGCGCGGTAGCGGTCCCGATGGGCCAAGGCCCGCTGCTTGCACTCGCGCAGAATAGAGTATGCCGTCTCGCGCTGGGAGGTGTTGAGTTCATAGGTACGGGCGAACTGATCGACGAAACGGTCCCATCGGAACAGTTCCTCATCGATGCGTTGCCGGGCGGTGGATGGGGCGGCACTAGCGACGCGGCTTGAGGTTTTTTCCGCCCGCCGGCGGAGGACGCTCTTGGGCGGATCCCACCACTCGTGCTCGGCAAAGTGACCGCGCTGCCAGGCTTCAAGCTTGGCCTGAAAAAGCTGGAGGCCGGCGGTGGTCTTGAGCGAGTTGCGGGCCAGGCTGGCCTGTTGCGGTGGGGTGAACAGATCGGCCATTTCGCGCTGCGTTTCGATGAATTGCTCCTGGAACAACTGGAACACGGGCACGGCGCGTTGGGCCCACGCGCTGACCGACTGCGCGTCAGGCGGAGTCGGGGCGATGCGGACTTCGAGAAACTCGTTAAGCAGCGGCTGCAAGACGCGCCGGTGTTGCCGTAAGAACGGGGGCCAGCGCTTGGCCAACTGGTTCTCGAGCCTCACGCGCTGGTCGGAGTTCAAACCGTACTCCTCCGCGGTTTCGTCGGTCCATCGCGCGAGCAGGCCGTCGATCATCTTGGGTGTCGGCCAGATGCCCTGGTAAGGCAGATCATTTTGTGCAGTCGCACCATAATCGACCGCTTCCGGCGAAACCCGCGGATTCGAATCCGTGGGCTCGCCGGCGAGGGCGATCAGCAGGCATGACAGCGTTGAAAGCATTGATGGCGACTCCCCATTGGGCAAGCCGGTTGAATTGTACACGAATCTCGCCAGTCGGTCGCCGGTTTTCGTCGATATATGTTTACCGATTTTTTTCAGCAGCATGCACGGAGTCAGCATGTCGGAACCGATCGCCGCCAGTATCGTAGTGCCGACGTACAACCGGCTGTCGCGGCTTTGCCGGTGCATTGCAGCCGTTCGGGCGAACCTGTCATCATCCCATGAACTGGTCATAGTAGACGGCGGATCGTCCGACGGCACCCGCGAATTCCTGGCCAGCGACGGCAATCTGCACGTCATCCTGGAGCAAGAACGGGAGGGGGCGGTCAAGGCTTTCAATAAGGGGTTCCGAGCCGCCCGGGGCAAGTACGTGATGTGGCTGAACGATGACGCCTACCCGTTGCCCGGCAGCGTGGATGCGGCCATCGCCATGCTCGAAGCCCATGATGATATCGGGATCGTGGCATTTTACCACAACTGGGATCGGACGCGCAACGTGCTGGACAGCGTGGAGCACGAGGGGCGGACTTATCGACTCTACAACATCCGCGGGTATCCATACGCCAACTTCGGATTGCTGCGGCGATCGCTGCTGGCCAATCTTGGCTATGCCGATGAGCGGTACTACTTCTTCGGATTCGATCCGGACTTGGCCTTGAAGGTCCAGTTGGAGGCTGGACTGAAGGTGATCGGGTGCCGCGATGCCCTGGTGCACCACGAAGAATACTACGACGACCGCAAACTGTCCGACCTGTCGATCGGGAGAGAGGACAACGCCAAGCTTCTGGCTAAGTGGAACCTGCCTGAGCCGGACACCTATCCCGACCCGGGACCGGCATACCGCAAGATGGTTCGCGACCTGACGCGGCGTTCGAGCGAACATACCGTGCGTGTGGGGGGACGTTGATCCCTGCCGAGCGAGTGCGAACGAGTGGGAACGAGTTGTAACGAGTTGTAACGCCGGGTCGAATTGTTAAAGCCCACGGGTTGCAACCCGTGGGCTTTTGTACGTCACATCTCGAAGCACGAAATCCGAAACGAATCCGAAGGACCAAAACTCAAATGACCGAAACTTTCACGCTTCGACTTCGAGCTTTCTTGGATTTCCTTTTTCGGTCATTCGAGCTTGTTTCGTGTTCCGCATTTCGAGTTTCGTTGTTCGAGTCTCCGTCCCTTTCCTCTGCTCCGGTTCATGGCGTGCCGAATACCGACTGGAACCCGGACCAGTCGATCAAGTCGACGTCGTCGTCGGTGTCAAAGTCGAACACCTCGCAACCCGGCGCCGGGGGCCCGGCGTCCGGACCGGTGACGCATCCGACAAAGGCCGCGTAGTCAAACAGGTCCACGACCCCGTCGTTGTTAAAGTCGCCGGGGCGCACGATCCGCAGGAGTCGGCCTGCGCCGTCCTCATTGATGGTGACGCCGCCGCCCATGTCCAATGTCCTGTAGTAGACGTTGCCCTCGCCGAGAGTGAAGGTTGTGCCGCTCTCCAGGATAATGGTATCGGCGTAGACGGCCTCGCTGCCGGGGCCTGCGGTGTTGTCGTGCAGATCCACCACCTGCACCTCCGTGCCCACGCCGCTGACACGCAGAATACCGATTGAGAAGTTGCCCACCAGCCCTGCCGGCACCGGTCCGAGGTCTTCGCCCGCGGCCTCGACGGCGATGGCCGGTCCACCGCTGATGAACTGAAGCTCGGCCGCCGCGGTGTCCCACGCATCCACGTTGGTACTTTGGTTATCGAAACTCCTGCTGACCACGAAAACGTCCCCGACCCCACCGATCAAGGTTCCGGTTGGGCCGTTGGTGAGCCGTCCGAAGGATTGTGTGCTCGGATCGCTTATGTAGGCGCCATTATTAGTGAACTCGTCGGCGAAGATGACCACGGCGTCGGTGGTTTTGATGGAACCGCTGTTGACGACGGGGCCGGTGAAGATCACCGTCGTCGTTGTCATGTTCAAGGTGGCGTTGTTGTTGACCGCCGCGTCAACGAAGGAGACTCCGGTGAGCAGCTCCATCACCCCGTCATTGTTCAGGGTCGCCGCTCGCAGGTCGCCGAACCCGGCGATGATGCCGGTGTTGGTGACGTCCGCCAGGTGGAACTCGATGATTCCATCCTCGATCAAGATCAATCCGCTGCTGGTGACGGGGAAAATGGGGACGGGGCCGATGTACAACGTTGCGCCGTCGCGGGCCGCCAGCATGCCAAGGTTGGTCACTTGTCCCGAGAGCGTTAGCGTCCTGCCGGCCTCCGGCTCGATCACGCCCACATTCGTGATGTCGTTGGTGACCGTCCCTCGCCCGGCAATTCGGCCCCAGTTCTCGATCTCGCCGCCGCCGAATTGGGCCGTGGCCCCGGAAAGAATGATTTGTCCGTTGTTGCTGAAACCTCCGACTGCGGTCATCCCCGCGCCATCCAACACCGTCAACCGCCCGTTTTGCGGCCCCGCCAGGTTGGTGATGGTCAACTGACCGCCGTCGGCAACGACCTGCCCCCCGGCGTTGTCCAAGGCGGCGGTGATCAGCCCGAAACCCATGATCGTCCCGGACGGGCCGTTCTCGACCGTCCCGCCTCCAGCCACCTGCCCGGCAAAGAGAGTCAAGAATCCTCCGTTGGTGAGCGTGCCGTCGACGAGCAGCGTTCCTGATACGAACCAGCCGAGTGCGATGCTCCCCAGGTTGTTTGACGCCGCCGTGAGCCGAAGCTGCCCGTTCGCGAAGACTGAGCCGCGGTTTTCAAAATCAACACCAATGGTCCCCGGTCCCATGACGGTCCCGTCGTTGATCCAGAGGCCTCCCCCGTCACCATTCGAGGAAACGGATTGCCCACCAAGGTTCATAGTTCCCCCACTAACCAGCGTGGCCGCAACATTGACCGTGCTTCCCGAGGTCAGGAACACGTCCGACATGATGCTGCTGGTGCCTGCACGGGCGTCGATCAAGCCGGAATTCCAGAACTGCCCTCCGGTCAAGGTCCCACCCGCAAGATCGATCTGCCCGTCCGACGAGTTCACCCACAAACCACCGCCTACAAGATCAGCCTGCCCGTTTGACGAGTCCCGCCCTCCAGGTTCCCCGCCTCCACCTCCCCCCGTAGCAGCCGTGATCGCCAGGGTCTCGCCGTCCGGGAGCCAGATCGTTCCCGAGTTCCCGAAGTTGCCCAGGATCGATCCCGAACCGGTGATCGTTCCGTTATTGCTGAACCACCCAGAGAGGATGCCCCCGTTCATCAAGACCGTACCGTCCTCTTGGTTGTCCAAGAGCCCCCCCGAATCAAACACAAGGTTGTCACGGGTGTCGACGGTCACCAGGCCATGGTTCTCGACGAAGATCTGGACCGTGCCATTGCCTTGCAGCGTTCCAAGGTTGGTAAGCATACTCCCGTTCAGGATCCCGTCGGCGAGTGTGACGTTACCGCCCATTTCATTGGTCCACCCGCCGTCGAACCAGAGGCTTTCCCATGCGGGGGCGGGGCCCCCTTCCTCGACGAGGACTGTCGAGAAGTTTGTGAAACCAGAGGAGTTCGCGACAACTCCGTAGCCGCGCAGCACCCCGTTGTTCACCAAGGGATCAATAAAACCGAGTTCAGCGGCTCTCAGATCGATGACGCCAGTGAGGCTGTTGGTGATATCGCAGCAAGCGGTCCCGCCCCTCTCAAGCATGGTTCCCGAACCGGGGCCACCGCTCGTGACCGCTATCAGGCCATCGTTGATCCCGTCGTGGAGTCGGATGCCCGTAGGATTACAGCAGCCGCCCGTGACGTTGACGCGTATTTCACCACCATCGCGGTTCTCGATCGAACCATCCGATATGTGCGCGTCCCTCAAGAGCTCGAGCACGCCTTCGATGATGATGTCGGGATCGGCGTCCCACGTGTTAGTCCCGGCAGACAGACTCGTGAACCTATCAAGGGAGATCACCGCGCTGGGGCCGATCGTGATCTCCTGCTCAACATCCAAGACTGCGTTGTTGGTGATGAACAGAACCGCTCCGGGAAAGGCGGGGGCCATCCCCAGTCTCCGAGCCAGCGCGCAACAGTTCACGTTGCCGTCGATCGCCACGGTGTAGGCGTCGCTGTCCGGTGGCGAGTTGATGAAGGCGTCCGTGCCTATAACCGGGACCCCAAGGGTCCAGTTGCCCCCGTCAAACCAGTCGCCGTCTTGCCCCGTGTTCCAGAACGTTTGAGCCATCGCCCCCGGCGTGCTCGCGAGCAGCGTCAGGAGAACCAGTCCCGATGCACATCGGGACCCAACCAGACGGGAACCACAACGCAGACCAAACGATCGCGTAGTGGACATGGTATCGCTCCTTTCCGAAACATAGGTTGATGAGTTCATCGGATCACACGAGACCAATCGGGGCCTGTGCGAGGATTACAACTGGTACAGGCTGCATCAACGTGCGGGGGATGTCAAGGGATGTGGCACCACTTTACAGCCGGTGGGGACCACGGGTCAAAGGCCCGTGCCGGATTTGGCTTCATTTTTTGTGGCAACCACGTCCGTTTGATCCTGGTTCGGGTGCATCACCGTCCAATCCGCCAACCCCCACACCGAAAACAGTGCCATGAACAACGGTCAACGCACTTCAGCGACGATACGACCGCATCCCGCATGCATGACCGGCATTCACTTGGACGACGCCAGCGGGAGGTTATCGATCAGGCGGCAGCGACCGATGCGGGCCGCTACACAGATTCTGGCTGGTGCGTCCACGATTTCGAGCGGTTCAAGGGTCTCCGCGTCGACGACGCTGACGTAGTCGATTTCGACGGGGCCGGCCCCGCGGATCTCCCCAGCGGCCTGCTCGGTAAGCTGCCGGGCGTCGCGCTGACCCGCGGCAAATGCATCGACGGCGTTCCGCAGAGCGCGATAGAGGGAAAGTGCTTGCCGGCGTTGTGACGGGGTGAGGTAGCTGTTTCGGCTGGAAACGGCAAGACCATCGGGCTCGCGCACGGTGGGGCAGGGCACGATCTGGATCGGCAGGTTGAGATCGAGCACCATGCGCTGTACGGTTTTCAATTGCTGGTAATCCTTCTCTCCGAAGAACGCCATGTGTGCGGGCACGATATTGAAGAGCTTGGTGACAACGGTCGTCACTCCGTCAAAGTGCCCGAGCCGATGGGCGCCGCAAAGACCTTCAGTCAACCGGTCGACGTGGACGGTGGTAGCGGCGTCCGCGGCGTACATCTGTTCGACGGAGGGCACGAACACCAGGTCAACGCCTGATTCTCGACAGACCGCCAGGTCGGCTTCGATCGTCCTGGGATAGCGATCGCAGTCCTCGCCCGGCGCGAACTGCGTTGGGTTCACGAAGATGCTGACGACGACGCGGTGGCAACGTTTCCGGGCGGCGTCGATGAGCGAACGATGACCGATATGCAGGGCCCCCATGGTCAGCACTAAGCCGACAGTGTGACCGTCACGACGCATCGCCAGCACTTGGCGGCGGGTCTCTTCGATATCACTGACTGATTTCATGACCGAGGGTTGCCACAGACGCGTACCGCATAGGAGATTATGATATCCCGCCGCGGGCCTTCCGCCAATCCAAGATTCCTCGATTCAGAAGCCCGCACGAGCCCGTGCCCCGTCCCTTCCAGGGGCTGTCGATTTATGCTGTAGCGCCACCCCTTGTGGGTGGCGCACCGTCGTCCTGCGCCACCCACAAGGGGTGGCGCTACATTGGGGAGCCCCACGGGCGACTAAATCGACAGATCGTTGCAGGGGCGGGGGATGAGGCCGAGATTGCGGATTTCGGATTGGAATTCGGACAAATATGCGATAGAACGGCTCTTCTAATGATTATCGGTCACGGGCTTCGTCTGCAAACAGATCGCTAACCCTTAACCCAAACGGTTGTCTACCATCAGGGACGTGCAAGACCGGTCGGACAGGATTAACGGCCAAGCGGCGGAGGACGCCCGGCTGGTTGAGGAGGTGCTCAGCGGGCAGTCGGCAGGGTTCGACGCCCTGGTCCGGCGGTATCAGCGACGGGCGTACGCGGTTGCGTATCGGCTGTTGAGCAATCGGGAAGACGCCGCCGACGTAGCCCAGGATGCGCTGCTAAAGGCCTATCAAAGCCTGGATCAACTTGCCGACCGCAGCCGGTTCGGGTCCTGGCTGATGCGGATAGTCAGCAATCTTGCGCTGAATTACCGGCGATCTCGTGCGGCATCGGCCATGTCGGGACTGGACGATACCGTCGAAGCAAGCATCGATCCGCGAGGAGCTGATGGAAGGTTGTTGACCACCAGCGGCACGCCTGCGGCGGATCGCCGTGAGCAGGAACTGAAAAAAGCAATGGCTGCTGCAATAGCGGATCTGTCCGAGCCGCAACGCCAATCGCTGGTGATGTCGAGCATGGCCGGCATCCCGCAGAAGGAAGTGGCGGACATGCTGGAGTGCAGCGTTGAAATGGTGAAATGGAATGTTTTCCAGGCCCGCAAGGCGTTGAAGCAAACGCTGGCCCAGTATCTTGAATCGGAGCAGGACTGACGCTTATGCAGCCGGTAAATGGCACTCAAGAACAGATCGAGTTCCTTATCAGTCAGTACCTGGACGGTACGCTGGATGAAACTGCACGGCGCGGGCTCGAGAAACGGCTCAAGAGGGATGTCCAACTGGCCCGAACGCTCGAAGCCTATCGGGCCGTTGACGGGCTGGTGCGGGAATGGGGTGGGGATGTTCCCGAGCCGGACTGGTCGCGGTTCGACGAGGAGTTTCAGCGTCGCCGCGCCGCCCTGGATCGGCCGGCTGGCGGCAATGGTTTGATCTTCAGACTCTTTGTGCCGGCGGCTGCGGCAGCGGCGCTGATTGCTCTGTTCGTGTTCTTGCAGGATCCGTTAGGCGTCACCACGGGGTTACCTGAAGTGATGGTCCGCATCGGGCGACCGATGCCGGTGCCCCGGGATGATGAAGATGCTTACGTTTCGTACAGCCGTGAGGCCGGCGTTATCGTTGACAGAATACCGATGGTGATTGCCCAGGCTGCCGTCGGAAGGCACGTGCGTTTCCCGACGATCGACAGCTTGAGGTCAAAGCAATGAATGCTGCGATAGCTTGTTTCGTTTGGGCGACGGTGGCGCCCGCTCAAGTTGACATGGAAAGCCTGATTCATCAGGCCCTTGATCAGGTGGTGCATTTTGAGGTGGTGGACAAACCGCTTCCGGAAGCGTTCTTGACCGTGGCGGAGCAGACCGGTGTGGCTATCTCGATTTCGCCGGAGTCGCTGAAGCTGCTCCCTCACGGGGCCAACACCAGAATGACGGCGCGGATGAAGAACATTCCGCTGCGCGATGGGATCGAGCGGCTGGTGAAACCGCTGGGCATGCGCTACCGGGTGGCCGGGGACGGTCTGGTGGTGGAGCCGGCGCCGGCGTTGCGGCGGATCGGTCGGCGGGCGACCTGGGATGAGTTGGAGACGCTGCAGTGGCTGGGAAGTCTGGAGTGGAGCGCCGGCGAAGAAGGTTGGGGAGCCCTGCGGGATCGCTTGCATTTTCAAGTGGATCATGATGCTCCGGCGGAGGCCCTGCTGCAATCGTTGAATCGCGCCGGCGCGGGTCCCGCGAGCGAGGTCCTTTCGAGAGCGTGTGAAGCGGTCGGTTGGACGTGGTACCCGTCGGGCAAGAGGATCGTGGTGATTGAGCGGGGGCGCCAGATCCAGCGCGAACTGTCCAGACCCATAACGCTTCGAGCTCAACACCAGCGGCTGTCCGACGTGCTGGCGGAGTTGGCCCAAAAGGCACACATGACGTTTCACTTCGAGCCCGGCGCGGTCGCTTCCGTGCCCCATGAGACACGACGGGACTTTTCGGTGCTGCTGGTCGATGCCTCCGTTGAGCAGGCCCTTGAAGTGATCTGCGGTGCGACGGGTCTGTCATTTGCGGTTGGCCGGGACGGCGTCCGCTTCTCCAACCCGCAACGCCCGACAAGCAGCGATCGACCCGTCGCTATCCTCATGATCCCCGGCCGCGGGGAGATCCTCATATATGAAAAAGACCTGCCGCCGGACGTCAAGGAGGCGCTTGAGACCCTGATCGACCGCTTGATCAAAGCGGTCCCGCCGCCCGAAGACTCCGCCAACGCCGAACAACCGTCGCGTTAATCTCCGGCGTCTGCCCTTGGCCCGGATAATTCACCGCGGAGCACCGTAGAACGGCTGAACGGTTACGAAAGACCCAGGTTATCTGCGATTGCGGCCGATAACGGGACGCCGACGTTGTTTGGATCGGTGCGGTCGGCTATAGTGGAGGCGTAGGAGAGCATGTCGAGGTTTTGACGAGGCGCTACAGGCGACGATGGGCCGATCCGGCAATAACAAGAGGCGGAAACCACCCGGACGGGGTGGGAAAGGCGGCATATCACAGGGGGCCGAGCGCCGTTCGCGCAGCCGGGGCAATGGCGCATCAACACCCCCGGACGGGCGGCAGTCCTGGTCCGCGGAGAAGCGGCCGGTGCTGCGGGCGGTGATCATCTTCGTCGTGGTGATGTGCGCCTATTATTCGATTGACTATTTCACGTCGTTCCTGGGGAGTGATTTTCGTGACTGGTATCTGGCCCAGATCGCTTCGGCTTCCGCTGGTCTGTTGACTGTCCTGGGGCATGAAGCGACCGCCTCGCATACGTTGATCAGGTCCTCGGAGTTCTCGGTCAACATTGTGGCTGGTTGTGATGCCCTGGAGCCGTCGGCGGCCTTCGTGGCGGCGGTGTTGGCTTCGCCGGTCGCCTTCCGGCGGAAGCTGCCCGGGATGGTGATCGGGGTGATCTCCCTGCTGACCATCAATCTCCTGCGGATCGTCAGCTTGTTCTTCATCGGGATTCATTTCCATTCCATATTCGACATGATGCACTATGAAGTATGGCAGGCTGCGTTTATCGTGCTGGCCATCGCCTTTTGGGCGATCTGGGTGCAGTGGGCGACGAGCAGCCGGGACGGCAAAGCTGATGTTTCAACCTAGACTGGTGGGCGGTTTCTTCGCGCGGTTCGTTGTCTACTTCCTGCTGCTGATGTTCGCGTGGCAGGGCGTAGCCAAGCCCTACGGTGCGTACTTCCGGTTCTTCGCGAACACGGTATTCGGCAAGTTCGGCACCCACGGCGAGGTCCGCTTTGAGCCGATCGAGGGCGAGATCAGCTCGGTCGAGGCGGATACCCAACTGCTGTTCAAGAACCGCAGGACCGGAGCCGAAGCTGCCAACAGGGGGCGTAGCGGGTTCACAGGTTACCAGCCGACGGCGTTCGTGATTGCGCTGATCCTGTCCACACCGATTCGTTGGTCGCGCCGCCTGAAGAGTCTGGGCTGGGGGCTGCTGCTGGTCCACGCGTTCATCGGTCTGAGAATACTGATTCTTCTGCTGGGCGCATTCAGCAACCCGGTGTTGGGCTTGTTTGAGTTAGGGGCAGTTGGCGAAAAGGCGCTGGGATTCGCGGATTGGGTGCTTGTTAAGTCGTTCGCCGGCAGCTACGCCATGCCCGTGGGGATATGGTTCCTGGCAACGTTTCGACGCAGCGACTGGGCTGTTGTCTTCAAAGCGCCCTCCAAAACAGCGAAATGACTGTGAAGGCAGGCGAACGCCCCGCACCAACAACGCCGTTGGGCCAACGGCGTTGTTGGTGCGGGACAACCGCCTGCCCTACCACCCAATCCGCAATCCGCAATCCCCAATTCCCAATCCGCAATCGTCAATCGCCAGTTACGGTATCGATGGTCCGGACGACGTCGGTGACCTCGAAAGGACGCACCAGACAATCGTCGTAGCCTTCGCGCTTGAATTGGTCACAGGCGGCGCGGTCGTGGGTCAAGGCGATGATCTTGACTTCCTGGAGTGCCTCGCTGCTGCGTGCGGCTTTGCAGAGGTCGGCGCGGCGGAGATCGGGTGTGGCTGCGTCAACGATGATGACATGCGGCCTCATCCTGGCGGCTACCACTCCCGCGCTGAAGGGCGACTCGGCGCCGGCGCACTCGCACCATCTCTGGCTGTTGAGCGAGTCGACAAGGGACTCGCGAAATAGCCGGTCAGGCACGACCACCAGGACCCTGGTGCTACCGGTGTCCAGGGGGCCCAGCGGCATCCCATGCTGGCGCATGAAGCGTATCAGATCATCCAGCGGTATACGGCGATCTTTGCTGCCCGGTACGCGGTATCCCTTGAGACGGCCGCTGTCGAACCACTTGGAAACCGTTCTGGGAGCCACCTGGCAGATCCGCGCGACGTCTCCGGTCGTCAAAACCCCTTTGTGCTCTGCCATGCCTGTGTCACCTCGTACCATAGATCGGAGCATCGTCCCGGTTCGTGCGGCTCCGGAAACCAACGGACTCGAATCCGTGGAGTTGGAATGGTTCCGGCAGTGCCCACCCGCCCGGCGGGGCCCGCAAATATGTTCCGACTTCTACATCGGCTCGAAATGCTCCCTCGTTTGCAATCGCCACAGACCATACCGTTCTCCCAAAAACGACGGCCGCGGTATCGTTCAGGCGCGATTAGCTTATCCGGGCGATCGGTCCAAACGGTTATGGGGTGCAACAACAACGGACCTTCCCCGCAAGGCCCCCGCCGCACGAACCTCGCCGCGGTGAGGCGTCCGGTGGGCCGGTTATAATTTTTTGCCGCCGGTTTGGCGGTAGTGTCACGTGGCTGACACTTACGGAAGGTAAAGTAAGTTGTTTACCGCATGGGCGGCGCTCGTATCGGGCCGCGTTCAAACGGCCTGCAGACGCGGCGGCTTCCGCGATCCGGCGGGCCCTGCGGTCTTGCCGTAGTGGTGCCAAGAGATGGCGTAAAAGGTGCTGCTGTTACTTACGCGGGAGCGGCCCGGGGCCGCCGGAGATTGGCTTAAGCCCATTCTCGCTGCCGGTCGATGGTCTCTCGCAGCATTGGCGTGCATCACCGTGCAGCGAGTGGTCAACGCAAGCCGGCGGGGAGGCAGCCGTCGCCGGTTTCCCACAAGGAGAGCCCCCGTTCAGGAAACCAGAAAGTCGCAAGGGAGCGAATTGCCGATGACCGTATCCGCCATCAACCGTATGATCCTCCGCTGGGCGCTGGGAAATAACTATGAGTTCAGCGTTTGTCGCCTGCCGGACTGGCCGAGCCCCTCCCTGCAGATCAGGCTGAAACATGCCACCATATACTTTCACAACGGCCGCCTGGTGCGGGTGCTGGCCCACAGCAAAGGCAAGCGCTGCGGTCAGATGGCCCGGGAGATGGCCTCAGTGTTCGCGTTATGTGGATTTATCAAGACGCGTGGGCAAAGCGCTACACGCAGCGCCAAGGAGGGCGACGCGGAAACCGACAGTGTTGTGGAGCACCGGCGAGGTCAGAGCGGGATTTCGTCCGTGAAATCGCTCAGGAACCTAACGGCTTCTGCGGCCAATCGCATGGCCCCAACGCCGAACTCAAAGACGGCTGTGCCCAGTAACGAAATTGCTTCCCGAATCAACAACATACCTGGTTTCCTTTCAAAACACGGAGGTTCAAAAAACTTTGGAAGAAACAGGGATTTGGATTGGAGATGAAGCGAGCTTTCCGCCGACGAACCGTTGACCGGTACGCAGGAGCGCAGGCGGGCCCGCGTTCGGTTCGGGGATGTCTTCGGGGGTCCGCTGGCATCGTGAATGCTCTCATGGCTAGGCCGCGTTCGCGCTGCCGCTCCAACAAGAGCCCGGCTACCGGGTTCGCCTCTCGGGGACCGACGGTCCGAGACCGCGGGATTCCGCGCGTCGTCGTCGGAATGACCGTCGGGCCGCGGCAGGGGATGGAGCTTTCCGGCTCAGAACTCCCGCGACAGCACGAACAATTAACTGTTTACTTACGCCCTAACCGGCACGTCACACACGCTGTGAAATGCCGACGCGGATAGTCGGCGGCCTCGCTTCACAGTATTGGTAGTGCCGGTCGAGGTCCGGTAATAGCGTTTGTAGCTATTGGGAACGTACTACGGGCTATCAGCAGGGTCAAGCAAATTCAAGGCGACGGGGATAGGCTGCGGTGCTCAGGAAAGCCGCGACGTACGCTTACTTACCGGGAGACAAGCCGAAATAGTCGCTATTTCCGTTAACATGCGTGGACTAGACGTTATGGGTATGGCATACGGCCGATGCCTCCATGTTGGTGAATGTGCGACTCTGTCTTAAATAAAGGAACGCTGAAGTGACGGAAAACACACAATTGTTTGTTGAACCGGGAGTTGGCAGGTCAATCAAGCTCAATCGTATCCGGGCGGGTCTCACTCAGGTGCAGTTGGCTCGGGCGATTTCCCGCTCCGGCAAGTTCCTCAGCGAGGTGGAAAACGGCAAAGCGCGCATCACGCAACGCGATCTTGAACGACTGGCAGACGCTATAGGCATCAGCAGCGACAAGATGTCCGAAAGACTGTCGTTCGACGGCGGCGACCTGACGGAACAACTGCCTCGGCGGGTACGCGACGTTTCGCCGGCGGGGATGACCATCATGTCGTTCACACAACTGGTCAGCCACCTGGACCGTGCGGGTTGGCTGCGAAATGCGAATGTGTGGATGATCGGCGCCGGGACGTTTCCTGAAGAGCACGATCTGGCCTTGGTTGAGCAAATCGCGTCGCTGGTGGCGACCAAGGAGATCGGTTTGCGTTATGTTTTCGGCGCCGATCGGCTGGAGGATGTCGAGCGGGCCCAACTCAGCCAGCTACAGGGCACCTTTGATGTGCTGCCGTCGTCCCTGCGTAGGGCGTTGCGTTGGTCGGCGGCGATGCGGGCCCATATCAGTTCTTCGTCGGACCGACTGGTTGGCTACGCAGCCACATGGTCGTTTCCGGCCATCTGCCGTGGTCACACACTCTTGTGGGTGGAAACCGAAGACGTCTCGTGGAGCGATGTGATGCCGCTGTTGTATTGTCGCAGCCTGACGCGCACGTTCGAGAATCCCAACGAGACGGTGGCATTTTGGCACCACCTTCCGCGTGAAATCGGATCGAGAATCCTTCTGGAGCTTGCACAGAAACTCAAGACGGTCCAGAAAGACAATGGCGATTCGTAGCCATTGACCTTGTGGAATGAACGGGGCTATGAAGGGCAAGAAAGGCGCGAGCTGCTGCCCGCATTGCGGTGGCCAACTTACACCCGCTGGGCTGCGAAACCCACGGATTCGAATCCGTGGGCTTCCGCTGGCACGGTGCCGGGACTGCGGGTTCGTGTACCCGGAAGATCCAGGTCTGACCCAGGCCCCGGATTACCGTGACCACAACTTGCTGCCGGTGGACCGGTATCGCCTCATTTCACCGCTTCGAGCGCAGGGACCCGGACGGGTGTATCTCGCGCGGCACCTGGTGCTGGACGAACCCTGTGTGGTGAAGATTCTGACCCGGGGAGATCCGGGCTATTGCGAAGATGCCTGCCGGCGCTTTATAGACGAAGCCAAGGCGGGCTTTCGCATCAAGCATCCCAACGTGGCCCGCGTTTTGGACTGCGACCATAGCGGCGATTCGTGGTACTTCGTCATGGAGTATGCGCAAGGGGCCAATCTGGGCGTGGTGGTGCGGACGTGTGGGCGTCTGTCCTGGCCTCAGGTTGCCCGGATCGGTATTCAGACCGCCGAGGGACTGGCTGCGATCCACCAAGCGGGCCTGCTGCACCGTGACATCAAACCGAGCAACCTGATCCTGCGTCCGGACGGGACGGTCAAGATCACCGATCTCGGGCTGTCACGCATGCTGGACGAAAACCCACGGATTCAAATCCGTGGGCTTGGCAGTGGGGAAACCCACGGATCGGAATCCGTGGGCTTGGGGACCCCGCAGTATATGGCGCCGGAAATGCGCGAGGCGGCGGGGGAACCCGATGAGAGGAGCGATCTTTACAGCCTGGGTGCGACGCTCTACCACCTGCTCGTCGGCAGAGCGCCGCAGCGGGGACAAGCGGGCCCGCTCGGCTACCTCACCGGCGGCGACAACCACGCGGCCGTCCAATGGCCGCATGAGATCGTCCCGCCGGTGCCCAAGTGGCTTCAGAACGTTGTTGAGAAATGCCTGTCACCCGCCGTGGACCAGCGTTTCGGTTCGGCCGCGGCGCTTTCCCGCGAGCTGGCGGATTGGATCGAGGCCACTGACTCAGCGGGCGGCACTGTTCAGGTGCCTGGTCAAACGACAGGCTGGAAAGCCTGTCCCACACTGGGGGCGCCCAAGGGGGTTGTGGTGCTGCCGTTCAGGAACCTGTCATCGGACCAGGCGGACGACTGGCTTGGCGAGGCCTTGGCTGAGGAGATTCACCGCACGCTCCTGATGATTGAGGGCGTGCAGGTCGTCGATCGACATGAACTGTTGGCTCTGCTAGGCAGGATGTACGCCGAGAGCCTGTCGGAGATCGGCAACGCGCAAATCCTGGAGGCAGCACGACTGGTCGGTGCGGCGGTTGTTGTGCGTGGCGGGTTTCAGAAGGTCGGGGGGCGGGTGATGGCAGGCGCCTCGGATATCACCGCTGCGAAACCCACGGATTCGAGTCCGTGGGTTTCCCGCACGCTGGCACGGGTGACCGGTGAGTACGAAGACATCATTGATGTGCAGGCACGACTGGCCAAGGAGGTGGCCGAGGCGCTGGGCTACCAATGGAAGGGTGCGAGAAAGGATTCTCGCACCAGCGGTCGCACCAGCGGGGTGAATCGCGCGTCTCGTGGCGTCAGCCGGGCGGTCAGCCGGCACTATGCGGCCAGCCGGGCGGCGTTTGTCGCGGGGCGATACGCTAAAGCGATTGAGCATGCCCAAGCCGGTCTTTGCCGGGAGGCCGATTCTCTGGAGCTGCTCAGCCTGATGGGCGTGTGCCACTCGCGACTTGGGCGGTACGACGAAGCCATCACGCATCACAAGCGGTTTGAAGCTATCGCTCACCAGCGTGACGATCCCTACCGCCTGGTGGAAGCGGCTGCCAACCTGGGCACCATGTACTACTTCAAAGGCGAGTATCCAAGAGCCTATGAACTGCTGCAGCGGGCCGCGGAGATGGCGGACGAATTGAATCTGCTGCCGCTGCTGGCCAAGGAGTGCAACAACATAGGCTTTGTGCTGGCGCGCATGGAGCGTCTGAATGAAGCCGACCAGGCCTTCGAGGAGGCCATCCGCATCAAGATGTCGCTGGGGGCGACCGCATCGCTGGTGTCACCGTACAACGGCCGCGGAGAGATCGCTCTACGACAGGGCCGGTGGCACGACGCGTTGCGCTTCTATGGACAGGCCCTTTCCTGGGCGCTGGAACTGGAAGACCATGTCAACGTCGGCGTCTGCCATACCAACATCGGCCGCTGTCACGTCCAACTGGGGGATTACGACCAGGCGGAGCAACACCTGGCCACCGCGCTGGACAACCTACAGTCTACGGAGTTCTGGAACGGCACCACGGTGGCCTTTGAAGAACTGGCGGAATTGCATCTGATCAGGCGGCAAACCGACGCCGCGTTTGAATGCATCGAAAAGCGTATCGACCTGGCCCAGCGGCACGCCAACCGCCACATGGAAGCGGCGGCCTGGGAGCAAAAGGCCCGTGCCTACGAACTTGCCCGGCAAAAGGACGAAGCCATGGAGTGCATGCGCAAGTCCTTCCAGCTTCAGCAGAGCAAATCCCCCTACGAACCGGTCAGCAGACGACGGCGCCGATCTTGTATCCGCCGAGCGTCCCCGTTCCGCGGCGCACAATGAAGAAATCGAACTCGCCCTCGTGCTGAAACGCCAAACGAAGCCCGATCCTCTCATCTACGTCCAGGATCCGGCGACAGAGAAACCCAATGCCGGAGTTGGAAACGTCCAGGGCAGAGACGAGCATCGTCTCTCCATCGGAGCGTTGTAAATCCAAGTGTGTCCTGGTCCGCAGGTTGTAGCGGTGCTCGGCCCGCTTGGAAAGGTACGGGTCTTGCGACGCGGGCAGTTGTTTCAGACTGTCAATCAATTCGCTGGTAATCTGATCCATCTCAAACTCCCATGCCAACCACAGCCCCCCTCCACCGTGCAGACGATCCAATGCCTGCAGGCAGTATCCGCCATCCTATTTTAACTGCTCCGTTCGCATGGGCCACGGTTTTCCGGGGGAAATTCACGCGGCCGCGGCTGACCAGGCCTGGAAGGCCGTTCGAGGGGCCCATAACCCGCTGACAAACCTGAAAACGCCCTCCGGTTCCGCCTGGCCCACGATCCGTAGCGAGCACCCAGGAAAGGGGTCACCCAGGAAAGGGGTCTGGCTTGAATGGCACTGCCGCTTGTTTGACAAGGGGTTACGGCGATTTCTCCGCGAGTCCGCGAGTAGTTCGGCGCGAGCTTGGTCGCGCGGTTTGGTGAGTAAGTCGTGCGGTTTCGGACGACGCTTCACCGCGCGCGGCTCTATGCGGCCGGGACGATGGCCGACGATGTGCGCGGGTAGACTCCCAGTACAAGATACGATTCCCTCGTGTTGGTCAACCGGGCGGCGGAGCGACGATGCCTCGCGCGACGTGGCGGCGTTTCTGGCACGGCGAAGGTACGGCTATCGCGCGACCGAGGTGGCCAAGGCTTTGGGCTACGCCTCGCACGGTAGGGTCGTGACGGCCATCCGCAGGATCGAATCCGCCGGCCCCGCCCGCCGCCGGACGGTACAACGACTGGAAAAGAGACTCACTAATGACTAAATGCGCTCTGACCCCAAAGGTCATGTGACCCCAAAGGTCATGCAAAGGTCATGACCCCAAAGGTCAATGACCCCAAAGGTCAACCAAAGGTCAACGCTCTGACCCCAAAGGTCCCCCCGGGGGCAATCAGGGGGACATACACTGTAATTTCTAATTAAAGTGTATGTCCCCCAAATTGTCCGAATTGTCCGAATTATGTCCCCCGAATTTTCCCCGGCAACACCCCCGAACCATAACCTTCGCCGTCGCCGAAACTTGCGCTTCGTCTACCAGCGGAACTTCGGCTTAGCCGGGTAGGAAGAGCAGATTGCCAAAGTGATCCAACCGGAAACGAGCCCACGACGGCGTCTATGGTTTGGCTTGACAGCCCTGGGGGTGTTGAGCGTCGCGGCGGCGATTCATGAATCCCCGAGGATTGCATGGTCGCTGAGCTATTACCCTTCCGAAGCAATGCCGGTGCCGACTACCTTTGTGACCCTCCCGGTGCAAGAGCCATCCGGAGTGGCCTACCACCCTCAGCGTGGGACCCTGATTGTGGTCAGCGATCAAGGTCAGATCGTCGAAATGGATCTCCATCTCAAGGTGTTGCAGCGACTCGATGTTCGCGGCGACCTGGAAGGCGTGTCGGTGCATCCCGCAACGGGTACATTGTTCATCGCATCAAAAGCCAACAACGCCGTCATCGAATACGACATCGACAGGCACCAGATACTGCGAACTCTCGTGGTCAACTTCAAATCGCACCCTGACTTCGCCGAGGGGTTGACACGAAACGGAGGCCTCGAGGGTGTCGCAGTCGTGACAACCAGCACAGGCGAGTATCGTCTTTTTGCAGTTGTCGAGGCCGACCCGGCCCGGCTCGTGAGTTTATCAGAGGACGTCTCCGCACGGGCCACGGAGCAGGCACCCAACGCCGCCGGTGCAGACCCGTTGGCTGGGCTCACCGAGACCGTCGATGTGCTTACGTCCCATGATCTGGGATTGACACGAATATCCGACATCATGTTCGACGTTGAATCTCGATCACTGCTGGTCATCTCCGCCGGAGAACGGGTTTTGAGGCTATCGGGTTTGGATGGCAGGGTGTTCCGGTCTATACGCCTGCCAGGTAAGAAACCGGAGGGCATCTGTCTGGTCCCCAACGGCGACGCGGTGGTGGTTCAAGACACCGGCGGCCTCTGGATTTGCCGCAACCTGCACTCCTCCTTGTTCCCAAGGAGGTAGCTAGGGGTGTCCGTCATTATTATCCTGTTGCTTTACCTTTCACATGGTAGCCAGACAATTCGAGATTCGCCGGCAGCAAGAGCGGCTGAGGCTAGTCGCAAGGTGAATTTCAGAAACTACTAGATTTTTGGGGGAGATAGCCACTTGCGAAAGGCTGAGGGGTCCATTAGAGTACTTAATGTTCGAGCGGGTCAAGTGTCATAAACGGAGTACACTAATGGGATCTAAAATGCCCTCTTCCACACAAGCCGTTGATGGATTGTTCAAAGCTTTGTTGGTGCTCTCACGCGCCGTGGACCAGGTTCTGGAAACTCGCGCGGTGAAGGCCGTCGCGAATAAGCCCCTGTCCGGGTCGAAGGTGCAAATCCTTCGGCTGCTGTCCTCGCGCGGGAGCCAGACGTCGAGCCAGGTTGCTCGCTTCCTTGGGGTCAGCAAGCCGGCGGTAACCCAGATTGTCGACTCCATGGAGCGTGCCAGGCTCGTGGTGCGCCGGTCCACCAAGCGAGATCGCCGGGAGGTCGCCCTGGAGTTGACCAAACAGGGCAAGCTCCAACAACAAGCGGTGCGCCGCCGGCAGCGGCAACTGGTCCGCAACGCGATAAGGTCGTCGAAGATGCGCGACGTGTCCAGAGAGATTGACACTCTGCAGCGGATTGCCAGCGCCCTGGCCGAAGCCGACCAGGGTTTTGACCAGTATTGCCTGCAATGCGGCGCCCATGACGACGAAACCTGCATTCTGACGAACGGCGACGCAGATTGCCTGTTCCAACGGCATACGGGGCCCAAGCGCTCCAAGCGATGATTGTGCCGTCTATCTAACGGCCCGCTACTTCGGGAATCTGACGGATTCGTTCCTGACCGTTTGCAGCGGCGGGTTGGGCTCGAGCCAGCGATGATGCATCGACTTCGTGCACGCTGTACGCGGCCATTTGGGCCTGGTGCATCACTTCGTTGGGCCGAACGAACAACACAATCATCGCCACGCTGCAAATGCTCAACGCCGCCCGCATCATGATGCCGCCTTCGCGTGCCACTTCGGCTGTGGGGTCGCGCAAGTAACATGCCGCGGCCACTCTTAGATAATAGGCCGCTCCGATGGCGGAGTTGACCACGGCAATCACCGCCAGCACGACCAGCGACGATTCGCCGGTTGCGAAGGCGCCCGAGAACAAATAGACCTTGCCGATGAAGCCCGCGGTGGGCGGGAAGCCCATGAGGCTGAACACGCAGACGGCCATCGCCAGCGCCGCTAACGGCGCTCGCCGGGAGATGCCCGCGAGATCGTCGAGTGTTTCGACCGGGCGGGATGAATCCGGCGACTCGGGGATGACCGCTCCCTTACGGTCGCGGCTCTGATTGATGCTCAAGCTGGCCAGCACCGCAAACGCGCCCAGGTTCATGACCCCGTAGACAACGACGTAGAACAGCAACGCCGCCACCCCGTTTTGCATGGGTCCCGCACCCCAGGTCGGTCCTACCAGCAGACCGATCAGCATGTAGCCGCTGTGGGCGATACTCGAATATGCCAGGATGCGCTTGACGTTGGTCTGGAGCAGTGCCAACACGTTGCCCACCGTCATGGTCAATGCCGCCACTACCCACAGCATCCATACCAGCGCTTCCGGCAATTGCCAACCGCACATGCTAATCAGCTTCACCATGGCGACGAAGCCGGCCAGCTTCGGAAGAAACCCCAGCAGACCGGTGACGGCTGAGGCCGCCCCCTCGTAAACGTCCGCTACATATGCGTGAAAAGGAACGGCCACCACTTTGAACGAAAGCCCGGCGAACGCCAGCAGCACACCTATAATGGCGAACGAGCTCATAGCCCCGCGCTGGGCGAAGTGGCTTTGCAGCGAATGCCCCGAGGTCGAACTGAGAACGGTTGTTCCGCCGACCCCGTACAGAAAGCTGAAGCCGTAGACCATCAGGGCGGCTGCCAGGGCACCCAGGAAAAAGTACTTCACCGCCCCTTCCGAGGCCCGCTGATCGGTGCGGCTTAGGGCCACCAGGATGTACGTCGGTATGCTCACCAATTCCAGCGCGAAGAACAACACCACCAGGTCGTTGGCGGCGGCGGTCAGCATCACGCCCGCCATCGAGCAAAGCATCATGCCGAAGAACTCGCCCTGCTCACGATCGGCGGGCACCCGCCAGTTCACGAGCAGGAGCAGCGCACCCACAGCCAGTGTCGCCCAACGGACATAGTGGGCCAGGTCGGTAAGCAGCAGGCCGGCCGGCTGTGCATCGTACGTCGGTTCGCCGGACCGCCACGTGCAAAACATCGAAACGACTATCACCGCCAGCGTGAACGGCGCCAGCAGCGACCGCGTAGTGGCGTGCTTGGATGCGCCGACAATCCAAGCCAGGCACGCACCGGCAAGAAGGCACAACTCCGGAGAGAACTGAATGAAGTACGTCGCGCCCGTCATGATGCGTGGTCTCCCATTACGGCGGCGCTGATGACCCGCTCGCTGGCGCTCGGGGCTCGGATCTCGGTGTTTCGCTGGAGCGAGATTCCTATCTCGCTCCCACTTGGCGGGCGAATGCCTTCGCCCAACGGTCTGACAAGCGGCGGGATGGGAATCCCTCGATGCCGGGGTGCGAGAAGGGATTCTCGCACCAGCGGTCGCACCAGCAGTGGTGGGTTCTTGAACGGTTCCGGCGCCCCTTGGCCGTAGTAGTATCGGGCGGCATCATCTTGAAACACGTTCGCAGCGATGGCGGGTTGCATCGACTCGATCAGCGGTTTGGGCCAGACACCTAACAGCACACAGGCTATGGCGATCGGGGCCAGCACCAATCGTTCCCGAAGGGTCAGGTCGCGGGTCAGCCCGTGTTTGGTATCGGGTGTATTGGGCGGCTCGCGCAGGGGCCCGAATAGAATGCGCCGGCACATGGTCAGCATGTAGACCGCGCCCAGGATGATTCCCAGGGCGGCTGGTACCGCGTAGCCGAACCCCAACGGGCCTGGCGGATAGGTGTCGGCGGTGCTCCCGGAGGTGGCGGTTCCCAGCAGCACCAGAATCTCGCCCACGAATCCGTTGAGACCGGGCAGACCGATGCTACTGAGCGTGAAGAACACCAGGAAAAACGCCATCCAGGGCATGGGCTTAGCCAGGCCGCCAAGCTTGCCCATCTCACGCGTGTGATAGCGTTCGTAGATCATGCCGATGACGAGAAAGAGGGCCCCGGTGGACAGGCCATGATTGACCATGTACAGGAGCGATCCGGTCACGCCGGCCATCTTCAAGCTGAACAGCCCCAACATGCAGAAGCCCAGGTGTGACACGGAGGAATAGGCCACCAGCTTCTTGACGTCGGTCTGCACCCAAGCGCACAGCGCTCCGTACAGGATTCCAAGAACAGCCAGCGTGGCCATCAACGGGGCGAACGCGACGGAGGCGTCGGGCAGGATGGGCAGGCTCAGTCTGAAGAAACCGTAAGTGCCCAGCTTCAACAGGACGCCGGCGAGAATCACACTGCCCGCGGTGGGCGCTTCGGTGTGGGCCAACGGCAGCCAGGTGTGTACCGGGAAGAACGGGACCTTTATGGCAAACCCTGCCGCAAAGGCAATGAACAACCACCACTGCACGTCAAACGGTATGGCGTAGGACTGCCCCATTCGCGTGAGCTCTTGCATGTCCAGGGTGAACACCTGATTCGGCCCGTAGGCATAGGCGTAGTAGGCCAGGTACAAGACGGCGGCGAAGATCAGCACGCCGCCCGAAAGGGTGTAGATGAAGAACTTGTTTGCCGCCCGCCGCCTTTGGGGGCCGCCCCAAATGCCGATGATGAAATAAAGCGGCACCAGCGTGAACTCGAAGCAGACATAGAACAACAGCAGATCCATGGCGCAGAACACGCCCAGCATGCCCACCTCGAGCAACAGCATGAGCACGTAGTATTCACGGGCCCGGTCGCGAATGGAAGAAAAACTGCCCCAAACGGCCAGGGGCATCAGAAAGGCCGTGAGCATCATCAGCCACAGGCTCACCCCGTCGATGCCCACGTGGTAGCTGATGTCGACGCGGCTGGCCCCACTGGCGTCACCGATCCACGAGGTCTCGGCTTCAAGATGGTAGTCGGCCCATCCTCCTCCGCTGAACGCGTTGGCAGCGTCCCGAAACTCCAACGCAGCCACCACCGCCAGCACCAGGGTTGCCAGCGAAGTGACCAGGGCCATGAACCGGAGCCGCTTGTAGTCCGTGCGGTCGATCAGCATCAGGAACACCACGCCGATCAGCGGCGAAAAGATCAACATTGTCAGTGTCCAGTTGGTCAACGCCTATGTCCTCTTATCCAACATGCCGAGCCGCCTCAGGGCAGCGAGCCCATAAGGACCAACACCATAATCACCGCCAGCCCCAGCATCATGGACGCGCCGTAACCCTGGAGCGCCCCGCGCTGCAGGGTGCGCAGAATCAGGCCGAGCACGCGGGGAACCGCCGTAACCAGCCAGACCAGCGAATCGATGAAGTACTCGTCCACGCCGTAGAAGAAACGCCCCAGGCGGTGCAACGGGCTGACGATCCAACGATCGTACAGTTCGTCGACGTAGTACTTGTGCGCGAGGATTCTGTGGGTGGTGGGAAAGATACGCTGCACCACCATGGCAAGCATGGGGCTGTCAACATAAAAGAAGTAGGCGACCAGGATGCCGAAAACAGCCAGCACCGCGGAGGCGTACATCAGACCGAACTCCTGCAGATGGCTGGTTGCAGGCACTTCGTGAGTGGCTGCGGCAAACGGCGCCATCGCCGGCTCCAGGAAATGATGGAAGTCCCCGTGCGGCTTGAATAATCCCAGCATCCCGCCGTCTCCCACTTGAACACCTATGTACCCCGCCAATACGGCTCCCAGGGCCAGCACCACCAGCGGTGCGATCATCCAGCCGCCGGACTCATGGGCGTGCACCCCCTCCGGGACCCTGGTTACGCCGTGGAACGCGCGGAAGAACATGCGGAAGGTGTAAAGCGCGGTCAGCAGGGCCGTCCCCATCGCCACGAATCCCAGAAAACGCGATTGAACAAAGGCGGCGTGGATGATCTCGTCTTTGCTCCAAAAGCCCGAGAGCAGGGGAAAGCCGGCCAGGGCCAACGCCCCTACCAGCATGGTGGCATAGGTCCAGGGCATCACCCGCCGCAGCCCGCTGAATCTACGGAGGTCAATGATTCCACCCATCGAGTGCATCACACTGCCGGCGGCCAGGAACAACAAGGCCTTGAAAAAGGCATGGGTGTACAGATGGAAGATGGCTGCCCCGGCTGCGGATACGCCCAACCCCAGGAACATGTAGCCTAGTTGGCTGATTGTTGAGTAAGCAAGGATGCGCTTCATGTCGTGCTGAGTGAGGGCGATGGTCGCGGCGAACAGTGCGGTCAAGGCGCCGATGACGGCGACGACGGCCATGGCCAACGGCGAGGCGGCGAAGATCACGCCGCATCGGGCCACCATGTACACGCCGGCAGTCACCATGGTGGCGGCATGGATCAATGCAGAGACCGGCGAGGGGCCCTCCATGGCATCCGGCAGCCAGACGAACAAGGGTATCTGGGCGCTCTTGCCGATGGCCCCACACAGCAGCAGAAGCGCGATCGCGGTAACGCGGCCACCGGTGAGGGACGCCCCCGTCCAGGTGACCCCGTTTTCGACCATGCCGAAGACGGTGGCATAGTCCAAACTGTTGAACGTCATATAGATCAGCAGTATCCCCAGGCCGAAGCCGAAGTCACCTACCCGATTGACCAGAAAGGCTTTCTTGGCCGCGGCCGCCGCCGAGGGCTTGCCGTAGTAGAACCCGATCAGCAGATAGCTGCACAGGCCCACCGCCTCCCAGCCCAGATAGAGCAACAGGAAGTTGCCCCCCAGCACCAGCGTGCACATCGAAAACACAAACAAACCAAGGTAGGCGAAGAACCGCTCATATCCGTGGACCGGCTTGCCCTGATCACGCATGTAGTCCCGCGAGTAGATCACCACCAGAAGTGATATGCCGGTGACTACCAGCAGCATGACCACGGTCAGCGGATCGATCAGAAACTCCACGTTGACCCAACTGCCCGCTCGAAGCGCCAGCCATTCATAGACGGTAATGGTCAGCGCTTGGTGGCCATCCCCGGCACCGCGCACCTGACCGAACAGGATGACCGATCCGACCAGCGCACCGCCGACACCAAGAATCACCGGCCAATGGCTACGCCCGCGAAGGATCAGGGGACCTAACGCACCGGCCACAACGGCGCCGGCCAGCGGTAGCAGAATGGTCAGAATCGACCAGGTTCGAATTGCAGATTCATCCATCCTCGGTCAGCCCCACATGCTGGTCCAGCTTTGGGCGTCCAACGTGCTTTGACGTCGGAACAACAGCACCACCAGGCCCAACGCCAGCCCGGCTTCCACCGCGGCAATAGCCAACAGGAACAACGCGAAGACTTGCCCGTTGACCTGACCGTGCATCCGCCCCATGGCCACCAGGTTCAGGACCACGCCTTGAAACATGATTTCCGTGGAGAGGAAGATCACGATCAAGTTGCGCCGCGACAGAAATCCCACCAGGCCGATGGCAAACAGCAACGCACTCAGAATGATATATGGTGCAATGTCATTCACCGGACGTTTCCTGCAACCATTCCGTCATGTGATCGCCGCACGAAGTCGACTACGAGCTTATCCGAGCCCCAAGCGCCAGCGCGGGGTCTGCCAATAGTGCTGGTGCGAGAATCCTTTCTCGCACCCATCCGCCGCGAGAATCCCTTCCCGCGGGTCGCCAGGACGGGGTGGCCCACCTCGTTTCGAGGTGGGGGACACGATGATCCACGCGCCAACGTCGGACCTTGCCGTATCATCCAGCCCCCACCTTCAGAGAAGGTGGGGCACCCCCGCTCTAAGCTCCGCATCGATGTCCAATCGCCAAAACGCTCCACGCCTCAGAACGGGGCCGCTTCCCGCCCGGCCTTTCCGGGCGGTTGCGGCTCCGCTTCGAATGCCGCAGAGGGAACACGCTTTTGCGACATGGCGATCGCTCCTACCATGGCTATGAGGAGCAATACGCCTGCCAGCTCAAAGGCGACAACGTAATCCGTCATCATGACCCGGCCGACCTGCCGGGTGTTGTCGATATCGATATCGTCGGCAGCCGTTGTTGACGCGGCGGTTGAGGCCGTCAGTTCTCCGGTGCTGGCACGCTCTTCGGGCAGCAGGGCCATCTGTCCGGCGATGACCGCCATGGTCAGGAATCCACCCAAGACGGCCACCAGGGGCTCTCGGGCACGGCGGTCGTACAACGGCTGGCCGCCCTGTTGGGCCAACATGATCACAAAGACATACGTCACCAGGATGGCGCCGGCGTAGATAATCACCAGGGCAATCGCCAGGAATTCCGCCTCCTGTAGAATCAACAGCGGCGTGACGGCAATCACCGTCAACACGAAATACAAGGCGCTGTATAGCGGTTTCTTATGGGTGATCACTTTCACGGCTGAACCCACCGCCACAACCGCCGACATATAGAAAACTAAGTTCCCGCCGCCCGAGCCGCGAAACTTGCTGGCGCAGAGCACCATGGCTGCCGCCAGCGCCGCCACGCCGAGAATGGCGCCGGCCATTGTTGTCGAGCGCCCGGTGCGCGGCAGAAGGAAATAGACGGCCAACGCCCCCAGGGCGAACGTGGCGTAGACCATCAAGGTCCATTCGGTGATCAATGCGTGTCTCCCGAAGCGGGATTGGCCGGGCGGTTGCCCGTGCCCGCGTAGCCGGTGATTCGCGGGTTCTTGCGGGGCTTGACGTCGATGGTGCGGTCGTGGACCTCCAGGAGTTTCTCCTTGTCGAAGATCATCTCCTCCCGCGTTCTGCCCACCAGGTCGTACTCCGGAGTCAGCTCGATGGCGTCGACCGGACAGGCTTCCTCGCACATGCCGCAGTAAATGCAACGCAGCTCGTCGATGTCGAACTGAACCGGGTATTTCTCGCGATCAGGCCAGGGCGATTCCGCGCCCACGATGTGAATGCAGTGAGCCGGGCACGCCGCCTCGCACATGAAACAGGCCACACACGCCACCCGGCCTTGCTCGTCGCGGTTCAGCCGGTGCACGCCGCGGTAGTTGTCCACGCGAAGCTCGCGCTGCTTCTCCGGATACTGCACCGTGATGTTCTTCTTGAACATATGGCGGAGCGTGGTGGCCAATCCGCCGACGATCTGTGGGAGATAAAGCCGCTCCACCGCCGAAAGATCGGGCTCATCAATGACGATGATGTCCTGGTCCTTAACCAACTCGTACGATCCTCGCGGCACCTTCCATCAACGGGTGGGTGGCCCACCTCGTTTCGAGGTGGGGGACACGATGATCCACGCGCCAACGTCGGACCTTGTCGTATCATCCAGCCCCCACCTTCAGAGAAGGTGGGGCACCCCCCGCAAGGGAGCCTGTGGCACCCTTACCGGGATAGGCTCTTAGCCGGACTTTGCACCGCCAGTGCGGGCATACTAGCCTCTCTGCCGGTCACGATGGACCGGCCCATCCCGTTGTACGCGATCACCAGCAGCAAAGCGACCATGTTCCCTCCCAGCGCCCAGGGGATGCTGGTGCCCTTGCCCAGGTACACCAGCACCGTCGCATAGCCGGCCAGCAGCATGCTGATGGGCAGCAGCCCTTTCCACGACAAGCGCATGAGCTGATCGAATCGAAAGCGGGGCAGCGTCCAACGTATCCACATGAAAAAGAACAAAAACGCCACGATCTTCAACCCCATGACCAGCATCTTGAACAGCATGGCCCACACTGAGACGTCTTGCGGTTGCAGGCCCGGGACGCCCGGCAGATGCCATCCCCCCAGGAACAGCACGGTGATGAAACCGCTGCCGGTGATCATG
>JAZGDL010000113.1:0-5482 GCA_036477795.1 Phycisphaerae bacterium | reverse complement strand
TTCTGCGGCTGTTTAAAGCGATAGAGCTAAGCTTTTGCGATGGCCGAACGAGATCGTTGCGCCCAGTCAACGCGAACTTCCGTTCTTGGTTAGAACCGTCGGTATGCCACCACACCCGGAAGCTTCCACTAACGGGCGTCAAGCAGACATTCACGGCTGGTTCGTCGGCTCTTGGGTGTGTAGGCAGAGACGGATTGCCACCGCTTGGGGAATTCCGTTTATGAGTTCACGGCCTAAGTCTCCTCACCGCACTCCCCCAACTGGCTCTCCCGTTCGTTGCAACGTCAAAATCTTGACACAGTCTCGCGCTACAAGGGCCGTGGAGGGCAATTGTGTAGAGCGGCATGACTATGCGATCAAAGGGTAAGCCGAAACCGGAGCACGAGTACGAGCAGAAGCACAGGCGGTGCCTTATGTGCCACAAAACCTTTGTGAGCGAATGGGCCGGCGAGCGGGTCTGCAAGCGGTGTAAGTCGACCAGCGCGTGGCGTGAGGGCAAGGCGTCGTACTTGATATCCGAATGAGCGCACGAAAATCGGGAAGCTGGCGTGGCAGCCTAAAGAGCCGCCGTTCGTTTGTCAGCCGTCAGCATCGCACTCCCCCGGTTGTTCCCACATCGCCACCAGCCGCTGAGCGTCCCCGATCTCGGCAGGGGTCACAACGCGCGCTTGTTGATCCACTCGCGTGCCAACCTTTGGGCCTCGGCGATCTGTGCTGGCGTGATGAGGCTGATCAGTGGCCTAATCCTCATTCAACCGCCGATGCATTCTTGCGTTGATGGTTTTGCCCAGACCGCACCAGTGGGAACCTTTCAGCCGAACGGTTTTGAATTGTTCGACATGCTCGGGAACGTATGGGAACGCGTCGAGGATTGTTGGAATAAGAGTTACAAGAACGCGCCAGTCGATGGCACAGCTTGGACTAAGGGAGAGTGTGACTACCGTATTATGAGGGGGGGCGGATTTGAATCGTACCGCGGTTACGCACGCGCTGCCGCTCGCCTCGGCGATGGGCCGGATAGCCGGAATCAGGGTACCGGATTCCGAGTTGCTAGGTCAATTAGACTGCTCCCCACCCGGGCGAGCCAGGAACAAGCGGAGAAACGGTACGATAGCAACGCACCGCCTATGATGGCGGTGACTCTAGGAGAGCCAGTGCTGATGATTTCGCCAATGGCTTGGATATGTTCGTCGCTAAATATGGCCCAAGTCATGTTATGGTGCACCGATGGCGGCTAGAAAACACGCGAGCAAAACGGCTGACGACCAGCAACGCCGTGATGCACTGCTGCTTCGGCTCTTAAAAACACCGCCGCAGCCGCTTCCTCCATCTTCTCCTTCATTCGCGCTTTAACAGGCCCCAGGGATAGTTCTGCAATGCTCTCGATTTTCGCCATAAATGTAACGAAGGCTCCACAAAGAGCGGCAATCCAATTTGTAGTCTGATCACCATAAGCGACTCCTATCACGATCGGAGCGACCAGAGTAAAGACGATTCCGAGCCAAAAGAGCCAAATCATGGTTCTATGCCGATAGCCCCTTACACTCGAACAAAATTTATATAGCCTGCATAAACCCGCTAAGCGGCTTTCCATTCGGTGTGCTGCCGGTCTCTCCAAGTATCGCTTTTTCGACCATCGACTTAGCTTCGCCCAGCAGCCGCCGGGCATCACGCCGGGCGTCGATGGATGCTCTGACCTTCGCTGCGATTTCATCTTGATGGTCACGCATCGCGTCGGGGACGCGCAATCTCAATAGTTCCTTCTCGTTGAAGCGCGGGTGGTTCGACCCGTCTTGACACCATTTCAAAACCGTCTGGGCATACTTTGAGCGCAGGTACACCAGCAGCGCCTCGACGCAAACCGCACCCTTCTGCGGCCGCAGAACGATGAACTCGGTTGACCCAACCATTTGAATCGGGCCGGCGTCCAGGACCACCGCGATTTCCTTCAAGTAGTGCCGTAGACGCGAAACAACCAAGTCGCCGGGCTTCAGCTTCTTCTTAGTGCTCGCGATTGTTTCTCGCGTCGTTGGCTCCACGGTGTCGTCAAGGAATGGTTGCAGAGCGTCCGTCAGATCGTAGTTGCGAACTTGCTCCGTGTCGTCAGCTTGGTCGGGCTGCCAAAGTTGACGGACCGATCGGTATTGATCGCTCACCGTTTGCCCTGGCATCTTCCCCAAAGCATCCAGAACCGCTTTCTTGGGTGGCTGGTAGTACTCAGCGTCGAAGCGGGCGGCGGCCTGCACGTCGGCGTAGGACCGCTCATAGTACAGCCGAGGCGTCAGGTCCAGGTTGTCCAGACCCAATGCCGACTCCAGCAACGCTTCCGCCTCGGCGTAGGTGTCTTTAGAATCTCGTAAGGATTCATACGACCGCCTAACGATTTCACCGATGTCTGATTCAGCCGCGGAGGAAAGCCGAGGAACGGGAATACCCTGCAAGTCCGGAAGATTCAGGCCTGTTTGAACGTGTCCACGCGGCAACCGACGGAAGTATGCCTGACCAACGGCGCTGTTGAGATAGGCGCATAGAAAGAAGGGGTCTATTCCCTCTGACCGATACGCCGTGCTCTTACAGCTAAACACGCACTGCCCCATATCGTCGGTGACGATAGCCACATTGCCTAGTGTACCCACGACTGAAACCAGTAGGTCGCCGCGTTTCAGGTGGTACTTGGCTAGGCGGTGGTAATCCGTTTCGGGGATTGAACAGTTCTGGTCATCCAATAGGAAGAAGGGTTTTACATCACGCCCACGAACGTATCGAAAGGGCGAATCATGCTCGTAGTTTTCGACCAGAAACGATGAGCCGAAAGGGCCAACGATGAAATATCCGTCGATCTCTCCCCAAGAAACCGCGTCTTGTAGCTCAAGCAACCTGTCAAGATTCACAAACTCGGGCTGGTAATATTCTGCATCCAGCCGAGAATCGCTGGGCAACTCGGAGATTGGTACGATGCTCCATACCGCCATTACGTCTCCCCATGGTCATCGAAGCAGAAGCCGAAACCCTGCTCCTGGCCCCAATTGAGGAAGGCATCGGCGATGCCCGGCCGGTCGGGCACAAAAGGCAGCTTAGCATGGTAGCCGTCACGGATTGTCTGCTTCTGGGCGTTGGTCTTCGCGAGAGCTAGCTGTTGTTCAAGTTCGTCTGCCAGGTAGGTCCGCAAGTTGAACAGATCGTGGTCCACCATTGGATGGGCGTACAGGTCGTACAGGCGTTGGCCCTTGTCGCCGGCCAGGTATACATACTCGCCGCTGGTGTCCTTGCCGCCTTGCTGACTGGTGGCGAAGAAGACCGGGTAGTCATCGAGCTTGGGGCAGTGCAGGCGGGGCGGAGCCTTGGGATCATCGTTCCATATCTGCAAGAACAAGATACTGGTCTTAGTGCCGGTGTGCGGCTTGAAGGTGTTACCGTGCAGGCCGACCACGGCCAGGATGCGGGCGTGTTGGGTGATGAAGTCGCGGATGATCTTGTCCGTCGTGTTGTTCATGCGGCCCTGGGGAAGGATGATCGCCATGCGGCCACCGGGCTTGAGAAACTCAAGATTCCGCTCGATGAACAGGACATCGCGGCCGACCTTGTTCTGCCACTTGCCGTTGGCCTTCTTCGCCAAATCGAACTGGTGCAGGATGCGGGATTCCTTGATGTCGCCAGCGAAGGGGGGATTGGTCATCAAGATGTCGAAGTCGAAATAGCGGTACTGCTCGCCGTTCCAGCGGTCGCGGTCGGCGTCATCGGGGAAGCGTCGTAGGCGGTCGTGGAGCCCGACCTTGATTTCATCCGACCACCTACGCGGTTCCAGCGTGTTCGCGCGGTAGACGTTAGTCTTACCGTCGCCAGCAATGAGGTTCAGGGCCTTGGCGATCTTGATCGCCGGACCGTCAAAATCGATGGCATAGACCCTCTCGCGGGCGTACTCGGATTGCCAGGCAGTTGGACCGCCCGCGGTGAACTCGTTGCCCCAGACGTGGAAAATGCCGTGAACGGTGAAGCCGCAGGAACCGGCGGCGGTGTCGATCAGATATTCGTCGATGTCCGGATTGAGCATCTTCACGGCCATGTCGATAACGTGTCGGGGCGTAAAATACTGCCCCTTCTTTCCCTTCCATACTTCCTTAGACAGGTACTCAAAGGCTTCGTCGATGACCTGAAGGTTGCTGTTGAACAGCTTGACGTTTTCCAGGTATGACCCGCAGGTGATGAGATGTTCGGGGGTTAGGTCGATATGCTCCCCGTCCAGGAAGACGCCGGGCCACTTGGCTTTAGCCTTGTCGAACAGGTCATTGATCTTGCGTTTGAACTCGCTGGGCGTGGCCCCGCCGACGCGGAACTGAACATAGCGCTTCTTTTTCCCTCCCTGGGCGGCTTGGGCCTCGTCGTAGAGCTTGGCGTAGATGAGCTTGAAGACTTCCTCGAAAGCATCCACGCCCGCGTTCGCCAGGACAAGATTTTCCATGTCCAGAATGATCTTTTTCAGCGTGGTTTGCTCTTTGATCAGTATGTTATGCTCGGCCAGGTCGTCCAGCGTCCAGCGTTCATCCAGCAGTTCCGAAAGCGTCTGACTGACGCGGGGGATGTCGGGAAGGTTCTGGAAGTAGTTGGGGTCGCGGCGGTGCAGGATGATGGTCTCGCCGCCGTTGGTCCATACGCCGATCGGCGCGCCCTCGGCGTGGCAGTAGCTCTTTAGTTGTTCCAGGCCGTCGGCTCGCTTGGGCTTCTTGCATTCGATGATGATGAAGGCCGCGTTGGGGTCGTCCTTGTCCCACACCACGATGTCGGCGGCCTTCTCATGGACGGCGGACCCGAACTGAACCGGCTTCTCGATGGCGATGCGTTCGCGAGGGTAGCCGTATTCGTCCATCAGCATCTCGACGTAAAGCTGCCGAACGATTTCCTCGGGCTTGGCAGGGCGTTCCTTTGCGGTGGCATAGCAGGTCAGGTACGGCTTGCCCTTCTTCAGGAAAATGGACAATCCGGCAATTGTGCTGGGTTTGAAGATAGTTAGCGCATGGGCCGTACCACGCAGAATGTCTTCAACAGCTACCGGTGCACTGCTGTTCTTGTTCTCAGTCTGCTTGCTCAATCGTGGACACTTCCTTCGGTGTTGGTCTACCGTAGCCGCCGTCCAGCAGAGTATCACGAATGTACGGCGACTCCACGCCACAACTAGCCGTCCGCAACCAGGAAGGCGAATGACCGCTCCTGGCTACAAGCGGCGGTTCGGCCCATGCCGCCATTACGTCCGCTCTACCCCTGACAGCCGACATTCGAGCGGCAACGTCCGCTTTGGCTCTAATTTCGTCTGCTTCACCTCCAGGTGCGGACCTCCCGGGCGATGCCCCCGTTCGTCTGGTTTTGACCCTTCTCGGACATTCGGGGCTCGATTGGCAGCGCGCTGAGCCAGCACGCCGGACGCCTTAGCGCGGGAGGCGCGCCCAGACGTCGTCGACGGTGCCCGCAAACGGTCCCTTGGTCTCGA
>JAZGDL010000112.1:0-4062 GCA_036477795.1 Phycisphaerae bacterium | reverse complement strand
GGGCGGGTGGCCCATGTCCTTTGGACATGGGGGACGCGATGATATACGCTCAGGTGAACCGCCCGACGATCATCGGCTCCCCCACCTCCAAAGGAGGTGGGCCACCCAGCCTCCCCTTTTCGCTATTCGCTATTCTTCATTCTGCATTCGGCCCAAAGAGAACGGCCACCCGCTCTAAAGCGGGTGGCCGTGCCTATAAGCCGGGTGGATGGCTCGATGTCGCCTTACGCGACCAAGTGCTCGGTTTCCAAAGCTGTACGGATCTTACGCAGCGCCCGGTTCTGGATCTGCCGCACGCGCTCCTTGGTGACCCCGATCAGCGTGCCCACCTCTTCAAGTGTCTTGGGCGCCGGCGGATCCTCCTGAGGCACGCAGTTGAGGGCGAACCGCTCGGTGATGACTTTCTGCTCCACGTCATTCAAGTCCGCCGTGTTGCGCACCAGGATCCTCTTCAACTCGTCGACGCAATCCGCCTCGATATCGATGCGCTTGCGCTCCAGGAAATCGCTTTTCTCCATGGCCGGGTCGAACTCGACCGGAAAACGGACGCGGTGCCGGCCGGCACGCATGGCCACCCGCGAGAAGCTCTTGAGAATCGCCCGGCAGGCGTACGTGCTGAACTTGTACCCGCGGCTGCAATCGAATTTCTCGGAACTGCGCAGAAGGGCGATGTTGCCTTCGCTGATCAGTTCGTTGTAGTCGATGCCGTTCAGGCGGGTGCGCTTGGCCATGGCCAGCACCAGGGCGAGGTTGAAGCGGATAATCTCGCTCCGGGCCACCAGCGCCCGATGGCCCCAGGCCAGCAGCTTCCGCGTCTGCGCCGCCGTCAAGCGTTTGCCCGATGCGGCATCCAGGATTCTCTTGACCTCCCGCCGAGCATAGTTGAACCGCAAGAACAGCAGTTGCTCCTGCTCAGTGCTGAGCGTGGGGATACGCGAGCCCCGCGACTTGCTCTCGCCAATCACCGGGTGGGGTCGAACGAACCGTGTCGCGTTCTTGCGGACCAGCTTGGACTCGACACCGAACAGCAACTTGTCCGCCGCCCCTTTGGAAATGCGTCCGTCGTCGATGTACTCGGGAAAGTCCGAAAGAAGCCGCTCAAGCAAGACGTGATCTTCAGCCGCCAGGGACTTCAACACGGAACTCACCGGTGGCAAGGCTTCAGGGGCAGGTTTGTCCAGCCGGCGCGTGACGATTGACGATTGACGATTGACGATTCCCTTCGTCCCTTCGTCCTTTCGCCCCTTGGTGCCTTTTTTCTGTTCTGCTACTTGCGTCGCCATCAGTGACTCCTCCCCGGCGACGAGGCCCTTCGACCCCTGCGCCATGATTATTTATACGCCCCAACCCCTCCAGCGGTGCGGTGCCGCCAACCCGCCCGAATACGGGCGAACGACGCAATCCAGGCGCCGACCGTCTAGCTAACCGCAACCAGCGACACTTCGGGGGACGTATCTAGTGGGGAGCCAACCTACATATTGATATATACCACACGCCCGGGCGGACGCAAGCGAATACACAAATTGTTACCACAATTGATACATTTTTACCGGACGAATTCCAGTGCGGGGTCAAAACGGACCTGGGGACGGGTGTGTGTCACTCGTGTCGCAACGCTTCGATGGGGTCAAGACGGGCGGCGGCCATCGCTGGGTACATTCCGAAAAACACCCCGACCAGCGCCGAAAGCGTGAAACTGACGATTACCGTCCATGGCTCCACGATGGTCTCCCACTGGGCGAAGCGGTTGATCACGTGGGCCGACACGCACCCCAGGACCACCCCCAGCAGCCCCCCGCAGGTGCTCAGAACCACGGTTTCGACCAGGAACTGAATGGTGATATGCCTCTGCCGGGCCCCCAATGCGCGGCGGATGCCGATTTCCCGGGTTCGCTCGGTCACGGTGGCCAGCATGATATTCATGATTCCGATGCCGCCGACCACCAGCGAGATGCCGGCGATCAGGCCCAGCATGATCTGCTGGTTGGCCTTCTTCTTCTGGGCCAGCTTGAGACGGGCCAGCGGCACCTTGACTTCGTAATCGTTCTTCTCGTGCCCGTATTCCAACACCCGTTTGACCATCTCGGACACCGGAATCACATGGTCGATCTCGTCCACGGTCACATAGAGCGACGCGAGCTGCACCTTGGACAGTTCGCGGGAGCCGCTGGTTCGCTTGGCTGTGGTGTCGCCGTAAAGGGTCGTGGCCGTGGAGTAGGGGACGTAGACCTCGCGGTTCAAGTTGCGTTCTTCCACGCCACGGGCCGGCGCCCCCGCCGTGGTCACCTCTTCCAGCACACCGACAACCTGGTAGGGCACCATGCCGGAGGCGGCCACCGCGAACAATGACTCGCCGATGGGATCCTCGAAACCGAAGAGCTCCTTCTGGACCTCCGCTCCAATTACACAGATCTTCTTGAAATCGTCCATGTCGCTGGCGGTGATGACCCGCCCGCGGGAGACGTCGATGTTGACCGTCTCGAAGAACTGCGGAGTGGTGCCGATGACCTGCCACTCGACCTTCTTGTCCCGGCGCTGCACGGCGTAGCCGACCGCCTTGAGAGGGATGACGTAGCGCACGTGCGGAAGGGTGTTGTTGATCAGGGCGACATCGTCCCGGGTGAGCCCGTACTCCAGCATGCGCGTCGTCTCTTGCGATGTTTGAACGGTGCCGGCCGGCTTGACCGAGTTGCAGATGATATTCTGCGTACCCAGCAGCCGGATGAGCCGCATCTCGTCGGCGGAGGCCCCCTCGCTGATGGACAGCATGCAGATAACCGCAGCCACTCCGAAGATGATGCCCAAAGCTGTCAACGTGCTGCGCAACTTATGAAGGCGCAGATTGCTCAAGCCCAGGAGCAGGGTTTCCGGAATGATGCCGACGTTGAGCCCTGGCATTACTGTTTCCTCGACGCGGGTGCGGTTCGGACGTCTCCGTCAGCATACCACAGCCGACGAAGTCCCCGCAAGAACAATTGACGATTGACGATTGGGGATTGGGGATTGTGAATCGCTACGCCACCGATAACCGACGGTCGACAACTGACAACTGATAACTGATAACTGATTGACCTCGCCTCTGGAAGGGATTCGTTTTGACTCGCTTGCCAAACTGTGGGCAAGTTTGGCCTGGCGGGGCGTGTTGTGCCGCGCCCGGCAGGAAGCGGTACTCCGCGGGGATTCAGCACCCCAACGGGTTAAGATGATAGCTAGGATTCAGAATTTCGTTGACATCCGATGTCCGAGCGAGTACTGTCGTCACTTGACCTGATCTGTTGTCTGGGCGGGCTTATCGGCCCAGGCCGTGGGGCACTTCAACTGCTGTCGTCGTGGGGCTTGGGGTAGCATCGGGCGAGCACAGGCTACGGGAATGAAACGCACATCTATTATCTTTCTAACGGCGCTGGTTGCGTTCGCGTTTCCCGCATCAGTGCAGGGCCAGATTAATCCTGAGGATCTTCCGCACGGCGTGGTGCTGCACAACGGCACTGTCGATTCCGATCCGGCGCGGGTGACGCCGGGCGCCTTGGACCCCGACTTCGCGCTGTTTTGGGAGGATGAGACCGCCACGCAACCCACCGTCCTTGTGAAACTTGACGAGGATGTCGAATTTTCGCAGACCTTTAGTCTCAGCTGTGAATGTTTTGACATTCCCCCCCCGGGGTGTGAGAAAAGGGGGGAATGTCTTATCATCATTTCCACGAGTCCCGAGTCCGGTACCACGTGGACTGTCGATTGGCAGACCAGCGTGTTGGATGAGCTGCTCCGTCTGAAGTATGAGTACCGTGAGGTGTTGCCCAAGGTGGACGGCGTGTTTCAGATGGAGCCGTTCCTCGCCGAGGGGTTGGTGGTGTCCCACATCATCATTAACAGCTCCGGCGTAGACTGGGCCGGCTACACCTTTAGATTGAAGGCTGCGGATATTTTGGTCGATTGTCTCGCTGGTATTCAGGTCTGTGAAGGGCGCCCGTTCGACCTCGGCTCAATTATTGATGAAAGCCTCGACCGGCCGATAGCGCTGGTCGGCGATCTCGGCTACTCCGGCGACCTTGCTGTGGAAGG
>JAZGDL010000111.1:0-2809 GCA_036477795.1 Phycisphaerae bacterium | reverse complement strand
ATCAACAACGGCAACGCCATGAGCACCAGGCAAACCGACACCCAGGGACCCTTTCGTGGCATGGACAGGGCCACCGCGATTCCAAGCGGCACTTCTATCAGGAGAATCATCCCCGTGAACGCCAACTGGCGAAGAAGCGATGCGTGAAAACGCTCCGAGTGCAGAACCTGCTGGAACCACTTGACGCCTTCCCAGAAGAACACGTTGTCGCCGAAGGTTTCCTGTACGGAATAGTTGACCACCGTCATCAGCGGAATAACGGCATTGAAGGCGACCAGCAGCACGACCGGCAGAACGAAATACCATGCCTTCTGATTGGGTGTCTTCTTACTCATGCCCGCTTCTCAGTTGACCAGCCAACCGCCGGCATAGATCCGTGTATGCGCCGGGTCGAAAGATACCCGGGGGTTCTCCGAAGGAATGGGCTCGTCCTCGCCGGCGATCATCTTGATCGAATGGCCTTCACGCCGTAATTCCACGATCCTGTAGCGTCCCAAGTCATCGACCTTCAGAATTTGCACCGGAAAACCATCGTTATCGAAACGGACATACTCCGGACGCACACCTATCTCGAGAACGCCGGGGCCCGGATTAGTCGCGTCGGAAGCTGTCTGGAGAAGGGCCCCGGCGAAGCTTGTCTGCCCATCGGACAACTCGCATGGCAACACATTCATGCCGGGAGATCCGATGAAATGTCCGACGAAAGTGTGCTTAGGCTTTTCGAACAACTCCACCGGCGTCCCCACCTGCACTACGGTGCCGTCAACCATCACCACCACTTGGTCGGCGAACGTCAACGCTTCCGTTTGATCGTGAGTGACGTAGATCATCGTCGTCCCCACCTGCCGATGCAGCTCTTTGAGCTTCGATCGCAGCAGCCACTTCAGGTGTGGGTCGATGACTGTGAGTGGCTCATCGAACATGATCACGTTGACATCTTCTCGCACCAGCCCGCGGCCAAGGGAAATCTTCTGTTTGCCGTCCGCGGTGAGTTTCGCCGCACGCCGACGAAGCATCCCCTCCAGGTCCAGCATTTCGGCGATTTCGTGCACTCGCGCTCTAATCTTCTCTTCCGACACTCCGCGGTTTCTCAGAGGAAACGCCAAATTGTCGTACACGGTCATCGTGTCGTAGACCACCGGAAACTGAAACACCTGCGCGATATGCCGTTCGCCGGTCGGCGTGTTGGTCACATCGACATCGTCGAACAGCACCGCCCCCTCGGATGGAGTCAGCAGGCCGGAAATGATATTGAGCAGGGTCGTCTTACCGCAGCCCGAGGGTCCCAAGAGCGCGTAGGCACCTCCGTCATCCCACACCGCATCGATTTTATTGAGCGCAAAATCCCGTTCGTCGCGAGGATCCGCCAAGTAGCTGTGGCGTATTTTGTCCAGCGTAATCTTGGCCATGGAAGCTCTTGCCCGTCCTCTCAGCGCGCCAGAAACTCGCCGCTGGCACCGAAGTAAAGACAGCGCTCGACGTTCATGAAAAAGTCGGCGGAATCACCCACTTCGTAAGGGTGCACACCGTGGGATTCCGACACCCATTGGTTGCCGTGCACGTTGACGCGGATGACACTCTCCGATCCGCTGATCTCCGCCACCAGTACCGTTCCATCAATTCTCACGGCATTGTCGCCGGCCCCATCGAGAGTCAGGTGGTGAGGGCGGATCCCCATGGTATAGCTGCCATCGTCGAGATTGGCGCAAGCATCGGGAACCGGCCAGCTGATGCTATCTGTCAGAACGAAGCGCCCGCCACGTTTGCTGACGGTGGCGGTGTTGATGGGAGGATCGGAAAATACTCTGGCACTCAGCAAACTCGTCGGATTGCGGTAAGTCTCCGCGGTCGGGCCGTATTGAATGACACGACCCTCGTGCAGGGTGGCGGTAAAGCCCCCCAGCATCAGTGCCTCCAGCGGCTCACTGGTCGCATAAACCACGGTCGCGCCGGTGTCTTCGAAAAGCCTCGGCAACTCGTCGCGCATTTCTTCACGTAGCTTGTAGTCGAGATTCGCCAACGGCTCGTCCAGAAGCACCAGTTCGGCATTCTTGACCAGGGCGCGGGCCAGCGCGGTGCGTTGCTGTTGACCGCCGGACAGCTCGCCAGGATGCCGCTCGAGCATCGAATCGATCTTGAGCAGCTCGGAAATCTTTTGCACCCTCTCTCGAATTTCCGCTTTTGGTCTACGGGCCACCCGCAGGGGCGAGGCGATATTGTCGAATACGGAAAAATTCGGATAATTCACGAAAGCCTGATAAACCATCGCGACGCTGCGCTTCTGCACGGGCACACCGGTGACGTTCTCGCCATCGAACCATACTTCTCCGCTGGTGGGCCGTTCCAGGCCCGCCATCAAGCGCATCAGTGTGGTTTTCCCCGACTGGGTAGTTCCCAGAAGAACGTTGAAACCGCCCTTCTCGAGGCTCAGATTGGTCTCGTAGATGTGCGTCTCGGCGCCAACCTGCAGGGTGACATTTCGCAGCTCTATGCCCATGCTTCCGCTCCCTGCGAATACCGGCGGCTATCGACGGCTATCAGCGAGCCGATGTCGGTTCAGGCGAACGTGGTCGCCCGGGCCGTGGACACGGTCGCCGTGCGCGAGACGTCGAGCACCTCGCGCACGGCGATCATTGCGGCTATCCGCTGGTTCGCAGCGCTGTTATTGCTGCCAGCGCTTCACCAGCAGGTCGTAGTCTATGGTCTCGCCCTTGGGCTTTTCGTTGACCTTCGCCTTCGGCGAACCCGGCTGACTCAGCCAGTACGAAGCCTCCTTCTCCTCATTCAAGCGCGGACCGCAACCACCGTA
>JAZGDL010000110.1:0-3779 GCA_036477795.1 Phycisphaerae bacterium | reverse complement strand
GCCTCGACGCTCATCATCGGCAGCGCCCTCGTGCTCGGGCAACCTCGGACTCACCGTAGAGCCCGGAAGCGGCTTGTGGTGGGCAGCGCGGCCGGTGTGGATGAGCGTGTATGTGCTCGCCCTGGTTGTTTTCGCCCTTGCGTTCGGGCGGTTCGAGCGCGGTGGCGCCGGAGGGCAAGCCATCGCCGCGTGGCGACAGGTCACCGGGGCCGCCCTTGTTTGTGGGGGCTTGGCACTCTTGGCGCTCCATGGCATCGCAGGTGACGGATGGTTCGGTCTCCGGATATGGGTCTTACTCCTGCCGTTCGCAGGCGCGGCGCTCGCAGGAGTAAACCCGCTTGGCAGAGTGGCTCCACGCGCGGCCGCCTGACCTCTAGACCACGTTGTCGAGCAACCTTACCCGTCGTGACATGACCACACCCGCTGCGGTCCGGTGGTCGGGACTGGTCGGTATCGGTGCCACACCGCTGCTCGTGGTGTCAGATGTCATTTCATGTATACCCCATTTGCTGCGGTGGACAATGTCCCGTCACTGTGCTTCCCTCGGGCGCAGGACACCTACAGGACACCTAATAGACCTCCGGCCCGGGAAGATCGTGAGTTACAGACTAAACGCGAAGATCACATTCCTCGGCGGGAGGTAGGCGACCAGGGTGGGCCCGGGCCATGCGCGGGGTCCCTCAATTAAGCTATCCCGTAAACGGTCGCGCTGTTTTCAACAAGTCGCACCCTTTTCAACAGAAAGAAAAGATATTAAGATTATTTGTAATCCATTGTTTCTTATCCTCCGCCTTATCCCCTGCGCCGGCCCCAAGGGCAAGATGCTAGTTCACGCATGGCACTTTCAGGGACCGTCAGCGGGATTGCGTTACACCGAGTCCTGCTGGCGTACCCGCCATCCTGAAAGGGGGACAGGGCGACCATGAGTATTAACCTCGGCAGGAGAATCCGACGCGGCGATCGCGCCAAATCCGTTACTGGGATCATAGCGTGTCTCGCAGTTTACACTACATGCGCACCGCCCCCCGAACCCGAGCCTGACATCATCGCGAAAGGCAGAGACATCTTCTTCAACGAAGCATTTGATGGAAACGGGAGGACCTGCGGTAGCTGTCACAGGGCGGAAGACAATTTCGGCCTCACACCATCTTTCATCGCCACGCTGCCGCCGGATGACCCGTTGTTCGTCGCGGAGAGCAATGCAAATCTCGCCGAGAACTTTGAGAACCCGCGGCTTATGCGGGAGTTCGCGCTTATCCTCGAGAATCAAGACGGCTTCGATGATCTTGAAAACAATTTCAACATGCGCGGTATCCCACACACCCTCGCCTTGCGCACTTCGGTCGATAGTCGCGATGGAGCGCGAACCGGCTGGTCCGGTGACGGCGCGCCGGGCGACGGCTCGCTGAGATCGTTTGCCACCGGGGCCGTTATCCAACATTTCCCCTTGACGCTCAATCGTGTCCCCGGCGTCGACTTCCGGCTGCCAACCGACGAAGAATTGGACGCCCTGGAGGAGTTTATGCTCTCGTTGGGCCGGCAGGAGGATCTGCAGTTGCCTCTCCCGCTCGAGGGGATCGTGGCGTCGCGGGGGCAAGAGATCTTTCTCGATAACAACTTAGGCAAATGCAATGTCTGTCACTTCAACGCCGGTGCAAACGCTGATCCACGAATATTCGGCGAGGGGGCCGGCAACCTGAGCTTCAATACGGGCGTTGAGGATTTACCCGATCAGCCAGCCCGTCTAACCGATGAGCTCGTGCCGCCTGATGACGGCTTCGCCACCCCTGGTAACGGTGAATTCAACACGCCGCCGCTGATCGAAGCCGGCGATACGGGACCGTTCTTCCATAACAATTCCGTCGAGACGATCGAGGTAGCAGTCGCTTTCTATAACGGCGATGCGTTCAACAACTCACCCGCCGGGCAGCTGCTTCGGTCCGCTACCGGGAGTGGGATCAACCTCGACGCCACCCAGGTAGTGGCCGTCGCGGCATTTCTCAGGGTAATAAACGCCCTGGAGAACATCAGGGCGAGCCTGGAGATTTTGAGGCGGGCCGAATCCACCAATCGGAGAGCGGACTTCAAGAACCTTCGCCTGGCTCTTGAAGAGACGGACGACGCCATCATGGTTCTGGCGGGCGGCGGCCTGCATCCCCAAGCGGTTCAGCACTTGAAAGAAGCAAGGGCGCTGACCGCGCGGGCGGCCGAGCGCCGTTCAAAGAAGTTGACCCGGCAGGCAATTAGCGCGCTAGAAAGAGCTCGGGACGCACTCGTGGAGTCTGAATAGGAAGGTGGCAACGATGCAACGACGCTTGAGCGGTATAGCTGCGATCATCGCACTGCTGAGTTGGGCTCCGACCGCGTACGGCCAACAAGCGGCGGAGCGGTTCATCCCGGTAGGACAGTCACCGGGCATTTCCGGCAAATACTCCTACATCGGGGAGATTCAACAGGTGGATGAGCAGAACCGGACGATCACCGTCGCGGGAGCGGCTGGAGCCCGAACGATCAAGGTTACGGACCAGACCAAGATCTGGTTGGATCGATCCCAGCTCCGGTTGACAAATCAAACGGGCACTATGGCTGACCTCCGGGTTGGCCGAAGAGTCGAAATCAAATACGCGGACTACACAACCAGAGAAAGTGCCGAGTGGATAAAGGTCGTGGTGGCGGGAACCGGTTGACGCCCCACGGCCGCCTTCCTCCTGCAGCGATTGCCCTGCGCGGGCCGCGGTGACACTTGTGGTGACGAGTTGCCATAACACCATCTACGTCACCGCAGGCTGAGGATCAGCTTAAACAGTCCGCCCTGCGGATCCGCAGGTCGAACCGCTCGGCTGCGTCAACGGATTGTACCCACGCCTAGATTGATCCCCGGCCAAGGAAGTCCCATCTTGTAAGCGAGCTCAAGAGCCAGGCCAAGTCATCCGCGCTGGGTGCCTTGAAGATCCCTTGACCCCGACGACCCAACAGCGTCGGCGTGAAGCACAAGCGCCCAAAGCCAATCCACTCCAGCGCCATCGGCCTACAAGGCTGAGGCGGGCTACGTCGTCGTGGAGCTGGACAGCGGTAAGGAGCTTTGGGTAAGTACGGATTGGGAGCGGTATCACGTCGTCACCACGCGGGATCATGTCCCGCTACGCCTCCTCGCTCTCGGGTGTGCAAAGATGTGTGCGAACATAACCAGGTGCTGCAGCTGACCGGCTAGGGCTCAGGAGCAAGCGGAACCGATTCTCGCGAAGCACGGTGTGCACACCGAGCGTTGGCTCGTGACAGAAGCTATAGAGGCGCAGCCACAGCGAGGAGGACAGCATGAACAATCGCAGAACGCGGCGAGCACTCAGCCGAAGTGAAGATGGAGACCCGGCCGGCGGCGCGCTGTGCGGTTTCGTCCTGGTATTGACCCTTTGCGTGACGGCGACTGGGGGTTGTCAGCGGCGTCCCGATTCGCTCCAAGAGGCCTTCGACGCGATTGGCGGAAAGGATGCTCTTTTGGAGCTCAGAGGCTTCAGCTACGAGTCGTCCGGCGAGCGTTTCGAGCCCGCTCAGGGGCTGACCCCGGCGCACGACGCCATCAAGGCCAGCTCGTTCACCCTGTCTCTCCTCTGCGACGTGGAGAATGACAGATTGAGCTTCGATTGGCAGCGCCAGATCTTCGACCCGCTCAGAGGAGAGGTCGCCTACAGGGACGTCCTCGACGGGGAGGTTGGCTACCAGACCGGGAACGACTTCCTGTTCAACCCACCTGGCGCAACGTCGGACCGTGCGCTCGTCTC
>JAZGDL010000011.1:0-7863 GCA_036477795.1 Phycisphaerae bacterium | reverse complement strand
TGCTGATGCGGAGTGGGCTGCGCGGGGACGACATGGCTGGGGTGTTTGGTTGCATGTATTACCTCAAGCAACTGCTGCGTCCGGCGCCTCATGCCAATCCCTACGCGCCGGAACTGCTAACGCAATTCCGCCTGGTGTGGGTGCCTCTTTGCAACGAGTGGCAGCCACACGGCAGTGCGGTACCGGACGAAGCCCACGGGTTGCAACCCGTGGGCTTGGGGCCACAGGAGATGGAGGGAAGCTTTGAGTCCGGTTCGATCGCAGCCGTTATCGATCTGACGGACACTTGCGTGCAGCAGCCGCGTATCGTCTACGGCAAGCAGGACGCAGCCTTTGAGCATCATGCACAAGTGCTCCCTTCTCTGGCGGCGACTTTCTGGTCAGGTCGATACTTCTATCGCAGCGTGGGTGAGGGGGCCGCTTTGGCCCGTCGGGATGAGATGGCCTGGCGGATGGAAAAGCTCCTGCCCTCCGTGGTGGTTGACCCGCAACCGTTCGACACCGATTTTCACCGTGGGGCAGCCGCAGCCGGCGCCAACCTGATCCGGATCGAGAGTCCCGGGTCGTGCAACGATTTCATCTGCAACTCCATCTGGCGAACCGACCTGGCTGCCACTCTGCTCGAGCACGTCGTTGGAGCGCATTACGGGGTGCTGGCCGTCAACCGCCGGGCGTCGCGTGTGGTCTACGCCGATCACCCACCGCTCAAGCCCGGCGAAGCCGTCCGGATTCACAATGGCGGCGACGACGACGCATTCAGCAAGCGCGTGGGGTAGGGACCGCGTGTCAAGGCCTGGGAACGTATGGTAGAATCGAAAAAGGGTGGGAGACGGATCTTGCACTCTTGCGCCGCCTGAACGTTGTTCTATCCGGCATCAGGAATGAACGAGACAGATTCATCCACCTTCGTCGGCATCGACATCGGCGGCACGTTCACGCGGCTGGCCGTGGTCGACACCCACGGTCGCGTGCTGGCGGATCGTCGGACCGAAACACCAACCACCGGCCAGGATCTCATCCGCTGGCTGGACAACGCCTACCGCATCTGTCGCGATGAAACCGACTCCCTCCCTGCACCCCGCGGCATGGGCGTGGGCGTCCCCGGCGTGCTGGAGCCTGGCCGATCCGCCGTCAGCCGGGCCATCAATCTACCATTCATAGAAGGCCTGCCGCTTCGAGACATGCTCATCGAGCGCACCGGCCTGGCTACCTGGGTGGATTGCGACACCGTCACCGCCGCCTGGGGCGAGTATTGCGCCCGCCAACCCACCGCCTTAAACGGCTTCGGTGGCGGGGGTCAGCATCAAGACCCCACCGAAGCCCACGGGTTGCGCCACGTGGGCCGCTTCGCCTACCTTACCATCGGCACCGCTGTCGGCGCCGCGGTGATCATCGATTCAGAGATTCTACGCCATACCGACCACTCCATCGGCCACTTGGGCCAGATGATTTGCGACACCGACGACGACGCCCCCCGCTGCCGTAGCGCCACCTCTTGTGGGTGGCGCGGCCCCCGCGGCAGTCTGGAAGCTGTGGTAGCCGCACCCGCCATCATCCACGCCGCCCAAGCCCACGGATTACTAGCCGTAGGTTCCAGGCAAGAACTCAATGACCTGGAAATCGCACTACAACGGGGCGACGCACCCGCCGCACGATTCGTCGAGAAGATCGCAAAGCCGCTAGCCGTCGCGTTCTCGAACATCGCTCACAGCTATGCGATCGATCTCCTGGTCGTCGGCGGCGGAGTCGCCCAAGGTTTGCCCTCGCTGATCCGTCGGGCTGACGCCCTCGCCGAACGTATGCTGGATGAGGATTCCCTCATCCGAGCCCCAAGCGCCAGCGCGGGGTTCCCCACTGCCTTCTCCCCCATGCGCGTCGAGCTCAGCGCCTTAGCCGATTACGCCGGAGTCGTCGGAGCCGCCCTGCTGGCCGCCAAACAACTGCAAGACCGCGCCCCTTAAACTGCCTTCGATTGAAACCGGACCACTACCGCCTCACTTGCCCGCCGTGCACCCGACGCAGTATACTTCCACCCTGGAGGTGGCAGGGCAGGCTGGGTGGCCCACCTCCTCTGGAGGGGGGGGAGGCGATGGTCGTCCCGAATAGCATCGCCCTTTTTGTAGGGTCCGCTGTGCGGACCGATGGGGTGCGAAACCGAGCGTACGTCATCGTGTCCCCCAGGTCCAAAGGACATGGGCCACCCGGCCGCCGAGCACCCGACGCAGTATACTTCCACCCTGGAGGTGGCAGGGCAGTGTCGCTGTGCACCACAGGCTGGACGCCAAGGAGAGAAGGTTTTCGCAGCAGCGAACCGGCTGGCGGATGGCGCCGAAGCGCTCACTTTTGCTGGGGAATCTGGTCGACATTATGATGCGCCGGGTGATCCGGCGGCGATGTGCGGCCGCGCTTTCGTGGAGTTGGCTATGACGGTGAATGGACGATTGCTTTGTATGTGCTGCGGGCTGTCGATGGTTCTGGCCGGCGTGGGGTGCGGACTCGTCGAAATCGAACGCACTATCTTTCCGGAACAGGCTACGAACGCCGACGGCGCACTGCTGTTCATCGAAGATCTACAGGATGTAACCGAGGACGCCAACCTGTTGTCCGATACTATGGAGGATGCGCTCTCCGCGCTGGGCATCGAGAGTGAAGACTTGGTTGAAGCGATCGTCGAAGACGGACTGGATGCCCCAACGCCGTCATCGCCGACCCCGGACGATGACAACGACGGCGGTTGATGCCCGATTGCGGGCGCCACGGTTGCTTATCGCTAAGATGTAGCCGCTTCGCCAATCATTGATGCCTGTTTTTTTCCGTATGGCACGTGGTTTGTCAGGCGTCCGACCAGCTTGACATGGGTCTACTGCGATCTAGCATTTGTTGCGGGGACGCGTTTGTACTTTGTGGGCATTGGATCCAAGGATATGTTCACCGGTATTATCAGACACATAGGGACCATCACGCATGTCCGGCGGGTTTCCAGCGGCACGCGGTTGAGCGTGTCCGTGGACGATCTGGGGCAGGATCTCTCATGCGGGCGGAGTGTCTGCGTCGAGGGGGTCTGCCTTACCGTAACCGCTATAAACGGAAAGGCCATCGACTTCGACGTCATACCGGAGACGCTGCGACGGTCCACCCTTGGTGCGCTGCAACAGGGGCAGCGGGTGAACATGGAGCCTTCCCTGCGTGTGGGGGATTCGTTGGACGGGCACTTTCTTCAAGGCCACGTGGACGGCACCGCTGTGCTCGAGCGGCACGATACGCAGCGGGGTGAACATATTCTCTGGTTTGAGCCGGAGCCGGCGGTACTGCCCTATTTGATTCCCAAGGGTGCCGTGGCTGTCGATGGGGTATCACTGACCATTGCCGACGTTGTGGATGGCACGTTCAGCGTGGCCTTGATCCCGACGACATTGGAATTGACCACGCTGGGGAGGCTGGGCATCGGTGATCGCGTCAACATCGAAAGCGACATCATCTCGCGCACGGTGGTGCACCATATCGAGTCGATGAACCGGCAGGGCGGTTTGACCATCGATCAACTGAGGTCGCAGGGATACGCATGATGGGCGACGACGGCCATCTCGACGCACTGCGTTCGCGCCCCGCCGGTGACAAGCCTTGTGTGGCTATCACCATGGGTGACCCCGCGGGGATCGGCGCCGAAGTTATCGCCAAGGCCCTGGCTGATCCGGAGATTCGCTCGCTGGGGCGATTCATCATATTCGGAATGGAGGAGCCGCTGGATCTGGCCGCCGGTCTGGCGGAGCTGGACACCTGCTGGTACCGCTGCCCGCATGACGAGGTGATGTCGGTGCAGTCGGGCGTGGTGCTGGCTGACTATGACGAGTATTCCGTCGGTCTGGGCTTGCGGCATCCCAACAGCGAGTGCGGGGCGGCGTCGCTGCGGTTTGTGGAGGATGCCATCCAGGCGACGCGAGATGGGCTGGCTGACGTGGTCGTCACCGGTCCGATTCACAAGATCAGTTGGCGGCTGGCCGGCTGCAAGCTGCCCGGGCACACCGAGCTTCTGAGCGACCGTTTCAAATGCAAGCGGGTGACCATGATGTTTGCGGGCGGTCCGTTGAAGGTGGCACTGGCCAGCACGCACGTGGGCCTGTTTGAGCTGCGAAACCGCTTCACCATCGGGCTGGTGTTTCAGCCCATCGACCTGCTGGACGACGCTCTACGGCGGTACTGGGGTATACAGTGCCCGCGCATCGCGGTAGCGGGCCTGAATCCTCACGCCGGCGACGGAGGACGATTCGGCGACGAGGAATCCCGAATCATCGAGCCGGCCATCATCATGGCCCGCGAGGCGGGGATTCTGGTGGAGGGGCCTTTCGCGGTGGACACCATCTTTCACTCGGTGATTGACGGGCGCTACGATGGGGTGGTGGTGATGTATCACGATCAAGGTATGATCCCGATCAAGCTGCTGGCATTTGATACCGCCGTCAACATCACGCTGGGTTTGCCGATTATTCGCACCAGTGTGGACCACGGACCGGCGTTCGACATTGCCGGAAGGAACAAGGCCAACCCCGGCAGCATGAAGGCGGCCATCCGGTTGGCTTGCACCTTGGCGTCGGCCCCCTCGTTCGATATTCCCAGGGTTCCCTTCCCGGTGGAAGATCAGACCGCCTTTGTACCGCGCTCCCAAATGTAGCGCCACCCCTTGTGGGTGGCGCAGGGCGAGGGTGCGCCACCCACAAGGTGCGCCACCCACAAGGTGCGCCACCCACAAGGTGCGCCACCCACAAGGGGTGGCGCTACAGCGACGATTCACCAACGAACTGGCGCTGTCATGCCGGGCTTATTCCGGCTGTTCCGGCGGGTCATCCGCAGAGCGGTCATCGTCGCGCACGATGTTGATTTTGATGGCGCTGATCTTCTCTCGGTCACCGAAGCTCTCGATGCGCCAAATGGCGAACAGTTCTTCCCCGAGCTTGACGTCGGCGAGCCTGGAAAGTCTGCCGTTGATCAGGATCTCGGCATCGCGCGGGACGAAGCCGTGCCGCTCGCGGTACTCGCCGCTTCTGCTGTGCAGGTAACGGAACTTGACCACGTTGTTGGTCAGGTTGATTTCTTCGAAGGTGCCCGGCAGGGCCCGGTAGTTGGCGTCGCCGGGTTCGTGTCGGCAGGCACTGAGCAGCAGAGGTGTAGCAAGCGTGACGGCCAGCCATCCCGCGCGCCCAACGGTCCCCACACGACCAGGGTATGTCCTGTTGTTGATGGCCTTTGACATGGTGCGTCGTCCTCGAAGAACCCACCCGGACGTGCCGGGCCGGTGTCACTCATTTACTTGATTACCGTTTCAGTTTCATCGAGCTTGCACCTCCGGTCAACTTGCGGCGGCCGTCAGGTCAAGCGGCCCGGTCCCAACCGCCGCGCCGCGAAGAGAGCATAACTCACAGGATGTGTTGAGCCGCTGACAGGTCACCCCGGCACAAAGAAACGGGCCCCTCTCACGATTCCCACGCAACGCGCCCACTGTGAGTTTTTGCATAAGTGCCTGAAAGAGATCAGGTGTATACCGGTTCCAAGGCCACCGCCCCGTGTCGAATTCGGCTCAGTGCAGGAAATCAGGGCCGCGACCGATATAGAATGTGGCGAGGTCGCGCTTCTTCGGATTGCCTGATCTACGCAGGCAAGAGGGCTGATTGGTGACGCAAAGTAAGTGTCTTGCAGTGATGTACCACTACGTGAGAGATATCCGTAGCGGTCCCGAGGACGACATTCGAGGTCTGGAGGTGGCGGCGTTCGAAAGGCAGCTCGATGGGCTGTGCGCCGATCTGACGCCGATCGATTGGCCGACGCTGGTTGCCTGGCGGGCCGGGCGGGCGACGATTCCGGATGCATCGCTGCTTGTCACCTTTGACGACGGCTTGTCGGACCACGCGGAGACGGTGTGGCCTATCCTGGAGTCGCGCGGGATTCGCGGCGTGTTTTTCGTGTCCACCGGCGTACTGGTGGAAGGGAGGATGGACACCGCCCATCAGATCCACCTGTTGCTGTGCCGACTGGGAGACCAACAGTTCAGAAGTTGCGTTGATGAATGGCTTTCGACCCACATACGAAATTCTCAGACCGGCTCCGCGGTTAATTCTGTGGAAGCCCGGCGGGTCTATCACTATGAGTCACCCGAACGGGCGCAGTTGAAGTATCTGCTGACGCGGGTTCTGCCGCTGGAGGTGCGGCGTCGGCTGATTGACGAGCTGTTTGCCGACTACGTTGGAGACTCTCAGACGTATTCGTCACGCTGGTACATGCAGTGGGATCAACTGGCGGCGTTGCAGGATTCCGGTCACACCATCGGCGGTCACAGCCGCCGGCACCTGCCCTACACGCGCCTCTCGCGGTCGGAGCGGGCCGACGACATGCGTCAATGTGCCGCCGTCCTTGGTGAACGGCTGGGCCGGGCGCCGCGACCCTTCTCTTACCCCTACGGAGATCTTGATGCCAACGTTGCCCGTTGCTGTGCGAAGGCGGGCTTTGTGAATGGATTCACAACCCACAAAGACTGGATCGGTCGGACGGACGACGGGCACCGCCTGAGCCGCGTCGATACGATTCATGTCGATGTATTCAAAGAAAGGGAGTTCTTGTGCAAGGAAGCATGATTGAAACGTCCGCGGTATCGGAGATGGTGGTCAGCCGGGAGAAGCAGCGTCGCTTCATCAACGCCTATTGGCTTCGGCCGGAAAACGCTTTTTGGATGGTGCTGCGCAGCCACGCCCTGGCCGCGGTGCCGATGCAGTCACCCATGCTGGACCTGAGCTGTGGTGACGGGGTGTTCAGTTTTCTGCACGCCGGCGGTCGCCTGTCGCCGGAGTTTGACGTGTTCCAGGAGGTGGCGAATCTGGATCGGGTGAACAGCCGGCACACGGACATGTTCGATTACGCCGACGATGACTACCACCCGCAGGTCGCCGCCCGGGCTGAGTACGGCATCGATTGCGGCACGGACTGCAAGGCCAGCATGTTGGCCAAGGCCTCGCGACTCGGTTTCTATGACCGCCTGCTGCTGCACGACAACAACGACCCGCTCCCCTTCGACGACGGCGCGTTTCAGACGGTGTACTGCAACGCCGTGTATTGGGTTGAAGGGATCGACGACTTTCTGAACGAGATCGGGCGGATCACGGCGCCGGGCGGGACCATCGTGCTTCAGGTCAAGCTCGACAGCATCCACCGGTACACGCTGCAACGGCATCGTGACCTGCTTGGTGACCGGTGGCTGAGCCTTATCGACCGCGGGCGGCTGGCGACCTGGCCGTCGCTTTCCGATCGGTCAACCTGGGAGCGCCGATTCGACACCGCCGGCCTGGAAATCCTGCAAGGTGATGCGTTTGTGACCGGTACGCACGCTCATGTGTGGGACGTCGGCTTGCGCCCCATCGCGCCCATGCTGGTCAAGACCATGAACGCGATCCACCCGCATCTCAGGCGGGAGATCAAGCGTGACTGGGTCGATCTGTTCTGCCAACTGCTGGGACCATTCTGCAATCCGGAACTGGACCTGTTCGACACCCCGGGCGATCCGGTTGAGATCCAATACGTGCTCACCCCCAGGCCGGCCAGGTAGGTATGTAGTTCGAAAAAGGAGAAAAAGGGGTCAGGCTACTTTTTCGTGAGTTGCAGTGAGAAACGACCGGAGAGGACCGAGAAAAAGTAGCCTGACCCCTTTTTCTCCCCCGCCAGGCTTGTGTCATACTGATAGTTGACGGGGGCGCAGCGCGGATACTCGTCGCTGCGGGTAACGGTCTGAGGGTCTCGGGCCCGGACAGACCGCTCCATTTCACCGAAAACCTCCACTCCGTTAAAGCAGCACCGGTAGAAACAATAGAGGCTGCACCGGCA
>JAZGDL010000109.1:0-12210 GCA_036477795.1 Phycisphaerae bacterium | reverse complement strand
GTTCACCTCCGGTTGCTCTCCACCTCGCCTCACGGCCACGCAGTTACCTTCGGTTACAGGCCGGAGAGCGCATGCCTGGGGGGGACTTGCACCCCTCTGATCGAGTACACTCTCAGGCGCACTGGCCCATGTCCTTTGGACATGGGGGAATGATTGCTTCCGCTCGTGACGTTTGGCTGATTGCTCGTCGCCGCGTCCCGATCGAATGGAGCCCCCAAGTCTGAAGACTTGGGCCACCTCTCTTACCACACGATGGGCCACACGCCGAAGTCACCCGTTGCCCACCGAGGCGGCTTGGCGGCATGTCGAGGGTGGAGCGAAACGGCTAGCGCGATGATTGGAGAGCAGAAGCTGTCAGCCCTCAGCGGGATGGTCGGTCCGATGCTTGCGGCGGTGTGAGAACGGAATCAAGACCCCAAGTCTGAAGACCTGGGCCACCCGTCCGTAGCCGAGTTCACCAGCCCGGAAGCTGGCAAGACCGCGCATTACATGCTACGATGGCTCAGTCCCGATGTACGTCGGGACGGCGAAGCCGGCCCCTGGAGCGAGACGGACAACGCGACGATCGGGGCGTAGAAGCTGTCAGCGATCAGCCATCAGTTCTTACCCATCGGTGGTCCAGGATCTTTGATCCCGGGGGAGCGATTGCGTCTAACAGCCAGGGCTGCCGTAGCCCGGGCGGCGCAAATGTGAGAGAATCAAAGAGTTATGGCACAGGTGTATCTGGAGACGAGCTTTTTCAGTGCGTGCGTGACGACTCGAACTGATATCCAAAGCCGGTTCTGGAAGCGAAGCAGCCTCGCGTGGCTAAAGACACAGAGCCAGAAGCATGAGCTTTTCATATCAGGCGAGGTGCTCGCGGAGCTTGCGGCTCCGGCCTATCCGCACGGTCAGGAGGCGTTGGAATTCACGGTCGAGATTCCAGTGCTCGATGTGACGGAGGAGGTGCTCGGACTTGCTCGGGTACTCGTAAACGAGAAGGTGATGCCGGGGCCGCTGGTCGGCGATTCGGTTCACGTAGCGGTGGCCATTTACTATGGCATGGAGTATGTGCTATCCTGGAACGTTAAGCACTTGGCCAACCCGAACAAGCGGCCGCACCTCGCAAGGGTGTGCCTCAAGGTGGGAAAGATCCCGCCGATGATTGTGACGCCTGAAGTTTTATGGGAGCCAGGCGATGAATAACATCGAACACAAAAACACAGACGCAAAGAATGCCGTGGGTGATACGCGGGCGGCACGGGCCGCCGTTAGCAGGCAAACGGATGGCTTTGCCCGGCTGGGCCGGCATCTGCAGCAGCTTCAGGAAGAATACCGCATGCGAACCGGGCGGTTTGCGAATCTTCCGACGGAGCAACCGGTGGCGGTGCGTGAAGCGATCGAAGGGGCCGAGGTTGATGATGAGCTAATCATAGATGAGATTCGGGCCATTCGCAAAGGCCTTGCAGAGAAGAGAGAGTAGGCCACCTTGCAGGGGACGCCCACCCGCCGACGAATGAGCACCGTGAATCCATCGCCGCAGAAAACCGAAGAGACGCCCGTCGACGACGTGCGGCGGGTTCGCAGGAAGCTGAGCGAGGAGACCGGGAACGACGTGAACCGCCTTGCGGATCGCGCCCGCCAGACGGCCGAGAAGCTGCGCGAGAAGCTCGGCCTTAAGGCGGCAAAGCCCTGAGCGCCGGCGCCGACCCGGGCAAGACGGCGCATGATATGCGACGATGGCTCAGCACCCGCGGCGAAGCCGGCCCCTGGAGCGAGACGGCCAGCGCGACGATTGGGGCGTAGAAGCTGTCAGCTTTCGCCCCTCAGCGATCAGTAGGATCGTCGGCCTGTGGGCTACGGTGGTATGGCAACGGAACCGAGACCCCGAGTCCAAAGACCTGGGCCACCCATCCGCAGCCAGGATGACCGTGTATACTCACCTCCTGAACGGCGACCAGAGGAGCCGAGATGTACACAGAAGCTGAAGACTGGATCGACAAGCGCATCGGTGAGGCCCGAAGGGCCCAACAACCAACGGTCACTGATGCTGTAGCGATTCGGATGACGGACCTAGTCAAAGGGAAACTCGGCGAGGGGCCACTTACTTCGAAGGAACTGACCGAGACTGCGAAGGCACTAATCGCCGACATGGCGACACCACCTGCCCCAGAGGTGCAATCGAGCCATGAGGATTGAGATCATCGACATCGCCTGGTTCAGGGGCGCGGCCGACGCGATCGAGCTCGACACGAAGTCCAGGTCGATGGTCGTCTATGGCGAGAATGGAACCGGCAAGTCGTGCTTCGTTGACGCCATCGAATACGTGCTCAACGGTGGCAGGATCGAACACTTGGCCCACGAGTACAGTGGGAAGCGGCAAGAGAAGGGCATCCTCAACACCCACACGCCGGAAGGGAAGAAGACGGAGCTACGAATCAAGTTCAAGGACGGGTCTGAGCTAACGACTGAGATCAAGCGAAACGGCACCTCCACGAGTTCCGGAGCCGAGCACGTCGCCATAAGCAGTTGGGAGTACCGGCGCACGGTGCTCAGACAGAACGAGGTCGCGGCCTTTATCGGCGACACCAAGGGCGCTAAGTACTCGGCGCTCCTGCCGCTCTTCGGTCTTGACCACATGGAAGCGGGGGCCGAGAACGTCCGCCAGCTTGCAAAGTCGGTGCGAGCCGTATCGAGGGTCGATGAAATGAGGATCAAGCTACAGGGAGTGGAGACGAAGCGGCGGGAGACTTTCGGCACGGACGACTACGATCAGATTCTCAAGCGAATCGAGAAGCTGCACAAGACTTATTGCCCGGACAAAACCGCCACGACGGACCCGCTAGCTCGCTCCGACGAGCTCGAAACAGCGATCGAAACGCGGATCAGCGAATCCACAGCAGACCAAAGAAGGTACACCACGCTTCAAGATGTGGCGGGCTTGAAGCTGAAAGACCACGTTGATGCCGTCCGATCAGCCAGCGCGAAGTTGGCGGGGGCGGTGGAACCGCTCATTGCGGAGAAGCTGGAGGTCCTGCAATCCGCCGGCGTTTTCGTAGAGAAGCTGGGAGACGAGGAAGAGGTAGAATGTCCCGCATGCGGTCGGTCCATACCGGTCCCGGAGTTCCAAGCGCACGTCAGAGCCGAGAAGGAGCGACTTCAGGAGGTCATCGCCACCTTTGAGACGCGTAAGGCAGCAATCGAGACGCTCTGCGACGCCGTTAAGTCCCTCAAGTCCAGCCTGAGCAAGGCAGATGTGAAATCGTGGCGTGACGATCCCGCCCAGGAATCCCTGTCCGAGAGCTTCACCTACCTCGATGGGTTCAAGGCTGACGCGTTCCGTGTTTCGTTCACCGAGGATGACCTGAAGAACATCGAGGACAAGCTGCTACCGCTGATCGATGCGGCGGCGACGGCCTCGAAGGATGCCCCGCCGGACGCCAAACAGCTTTCAACGGATAGGCAAATCGTCGAGACTGCCAAGGCGGTGATCGACGCCAAGGAACTGGGCGCAGCGGGAAAGCGTACCGAGGCGCTGATCTCGTTCCTCAACGCTCTGGAGCAGGGCACCCGAGAAGAGATCAGGCTACGTTCTCAGAACGTGATCGACGAGATTACTGCGGACATCCAGGGCATGTGGGCGATCCTTCATCCGGGCGAGCCGATCGAGAATGTCCGGCTCTACGTCCCGCCCGACACGGACAAGGCGATAGACATTGGACTGAAGTTCCACGGGAAGGAGCAGGATTCACCGAGGCTGACCCTCTCCGAAGGGTTCCGCAATAGCCTTGGCCTCTGCATCTTCCTCGCCATGGCGAAGCGCGAGGCGAGCAACGATCGCCCGATCTTTCTTGACGACGTCGTCGTAAGCCTCGACCGGAACCACCGAGGAATGATCGTCGACCTGCTGGAGAAAGAGTTCATGGATCGACAGGTCATTGTCCTCACCCACGATCGCGTCTGGTATACCGAGCTCCGACAGCGGCTTGACGGCTGGTCTTTCAAGGCGCTCCGCCCTTGGGAAAACCCGGAGGTCGGCATACAGTGGCGGGAGAAGACCTGGGGCCTTGAAGATGCCCGCACGAAGCTTGAGAATGATCCCGCTTCGGCTGGGACCTTAGCGCGCACGATCATGGACATCGAACTTGCTACTCGAGCCGAACGTCTCAAGGTCAGGCTGCTTTACCTGCTCGGTGAACGGAACGATCATAGAATGGCGCACGAGTTCCTTTCCCAGCTCATCTCGGACGGCAAAGAGTGCTTCCAGATTAGGGGCGAGGAGAAATACGATCCCTACCAAGATGCGGTAGATGCATTCGTCGGAGCGGACAAGCTACTGGTCGCCTGGGGGAACAGGGCCACACACTCCTTGGACTTGGTTCGCAATGAGGCCAAGAACCTCATCGCGGCGTGCGAAAAGGCGCTGGCGTTCTTCGATTGTCCAAAGTGTAAGAAGCCGGTCCACAAGCTGCATGAGGAAAGGGCGGAGTTTGTTCAGTGCAAGTGCGGGCATCTGCGGTGGCGCTACGGAAAGGCCTAGGAGGCAACTAAGGCGTTCTACACTCTTGTCCGTGCGTTGGAATAAGATCCCCGTGTCGGTCCCCCACCAAGGAAAGGAGTCCCTCCGATGGCCGACTACATCCCCGGCGGCGACGCCGAGTTCAACGCCTGGCTGGACAACTTCGTCACCTACGCCGGGCCCAACCTGGCTGCCCTGGGGGTGTAGGAGCCGGGTAGGTCGTGTTTGCCGTAGGCGGGTTCTACGCGCCGCGATTCGGTAGACGGGCTTCACATGTGGTAGATGAAGGGCGGCCAAATCCCGCCCCAGGCGACGGAGGTTGGCGCTTTGTGGCGATGGAATTCGAGATCATCGGAGAGATCGTGGGGGGGATAAGGGGGTCGGGCTTACTTATTGGACGGGATAGGGGTAGGGAAGACCGGTTGCCCGGTCTCCCCTCCCTCCGAACTGTGCATGCGGTTCTCCCGCACACGGCTCTCCAGTCGGTGGTTCACCGCGTCGCGGATTGACGGAGCGCGACATGGGCTGCTTCCATGCTGAACAACCCATGCGCCGCAAAGAAAGCGTTCGGCCAGCGATGATGAGCTGTACCCAAACCACTATGGCGGCTTATCTTGTGGCGCTTGAGAAGGATGCGTCGCAACCGCCGCCGTAGCCAAGCGTCCAAGCCACGAAACACGCTCGTGTAAGCCAGGTAGGGCAGGTCGTTGACCTGCCTTTACCATCCGGCGTCGAGTCGAGGGAATGTCAAAGGTGCGGCAGCGGATAGTGAAGGCAGGTGAATCACCTACCCTACCCAACTGTCGATCGATGTTAAAGTCATAACCCCGCGTGTTCATGATGATCTGCTGGTCGATTCGGGCGACAATTTCCGCGCAGAGACTCTCCAGTTCGCGCCGGGCGCGACCGGCCAGCAGCACCGCATAGCTCACAGCTTCCCCTGGTCCCGGAGTTCGGCACGAGCTTGCTCGTAGGGGACGAACTCGGTCTCCCCGACGACAGCCTCGTCGAGGTCGGCGGCATCGAGCTGATCTTCCAAGGCTTCGATAATCAACCGATACTCGTCCATCGGAAGGATGACCGCGGTACGCTCGCCGCGTCCGTTCACGACATACTGAGGATGCAATTTCATGCCACATACTCCATCGCCCTCACCGTCACAGTATATCATGTCGCGCCTCATCCGGCAAGAACGATGTCCGCACAGTCCTGTTGGGTCCGCTGTGCGGACCAGGCCCTGGAGCAGACGTTCGCAATCAGATTGGTTCGCACAGCGGACCCTACGAACTGGTTCATCGCCGCCTGCGGTCTCGATTCCAGACATAGGCATGCGCTCCCGTAATCGCCCCTTGCCTCCTCCCCGGTCCAGGCGTATCATCCCCGCCGGCTGGATTCGACGGGGTTGGAGGAATGGATGATGGGTGAGATAAGAACCGAACTCAACCTGGAAAACGATGGCGATCTTTTCCTTCATAGACAGGGGAAGATTGAGGCAAAGGCGATAAGGCGTCTGGCTATCGATGCCATGGTAGATACTGGTGCGGTTATGCTGCTCTTGCCCCAGGATGCGGTGGAAATCCTAGGGCTTGAAAGGGTAGATCGAGTCATTGTCACGCTTGCCAATGACCAAAAGATCGAATTGGAGGTGGCCGCCACGCTGTCGGTTACGATATGTAACAGAACCATGAAAACCGACTGCCTGATTGGCCCTCCGAGATGCGAACCGTTGGTCGGGCAAATCCTCCTTGAGAGGTTGGATCTTCTCATAGACCCTGTCAGAAGGTGTATCACTCCAAGACCCGAATCTCCATTTCTGCCGTCCTTGAAACTGAAGTAGAACCGGTCACAGGTCGAAAGTCGAAGGTCAAGAGTCAAAGGTCCGAAGCTGGGGACCCTCCACTCTCGACCGTTGACCTTCGACTTTCGACTTTCGACTTTTGACCGAGAGACACCACACGGGCGAATTGCTCGTTCGCTAGTCTTCGGTGATACTGCGGTATGCGGTATTCGCGCGTTTACCTTGAATCGATCGGATATGAACTGGCCCCCAACGTGGTGCACTCGGCGGCGCTGGAGCAGCGTCTCGGCCCCGTGTATGAGGCGCTCAAGGTGCCGCCGGGACAGATCGAGCTGCTGACCGGTGTGCGCGAGCGGCGCTACTGGGATGCGGGTCAGACAATGGCCGACGGCGCCGCCAGGGCGGGTCGCAAAGCGCTCGAAGCCGCCGGCGTAGCCGCGACCGACGTCGGCATGCTCATCTACGGCGGCGTCTGTCGTGACAATCTGGAGCCGGCCACCGCGTGCGCCGTTGCGGATGCTCTGGGCGTTGGAGGCGGCGCCGTCATCCACGATATCTCCAACGCCTGTCTGGGCGTCATGAACGGTATTTTTCATGTGGCTAACGCGATTGAGATGGGGCATATCAAAAAGGGGTTGGTGGTCTCGTGTGAGTCGGCGCGGCAGATCGTGGACTTGACGATCGAGCGGATGCTGCGGCATCGCGACATGAAGACCTTCCGGGAATCGATGGCCACCATGACCGGCGGATCGGGTGCCATCGCGGTGTTGCTGAGTGATGGATCCAGAGGGGAAGGAAGGGACGAAGGGACGAAGGGACGAAGGGACGAAGGGAACGATAGGGCGCACCGTGTGGTCGGCGGCGTGGTGCGCAGCGCCCCCCAGCACCACCAACTTAGCAGGTGGGGGCCGGACTCGGGGGTGCCCACCAGCGGGCCGCAGGTGATGGTGACCAACGCGGTCGGCACGCTCGAACATGGAATAGCCCTGGGCACGCAAACGTATCGTGCTTTCCTGCCGGAGCTGGGTTGGGCGGAGACGGGTCCGGATCGGGTGATCTGTCATCAGGTGGGCTCCGCCCACCGGATCGCGGTGTTGAAATCGCTGGGCATCGGGATCGAGCGAGACTTTTCGACGTTTGAATACCTTGGGAACATCGGTACGGTATCGTTGCCGCTGACGGCGGCGATCGCCGCTGAGCGCGGGTTCCTGGAGCGCGGGCAGCGCGTCGGATTCTTCGGGATCGGCAGTGGGTTGAATTGCCTGATGCTGGGCCTGGAGTGGTAGTAGGGAAAAGAAAGGGACGAAGGCACGAAGGGGAAGAAAGGCACGGAGGCACGGAGGCTCGAGGTGGAATGCGTATGAGCTTCGACATCTCGCCGTATCGTCATCTGTATCCGTTCCAAAGCCGGTGGCTGCATGTGCGCGGGCATCGATACCACTACGTTGACGAGGGCCGGGGAGAGCCCATCGTGCTGGTTCACGGCAACCCCACGTGGTCGTTCTTCTTCCGGTCTCTGATCCGCGAGCTGCGCGAAGACCATCGCGTGATCGCGATGGACCACATCGGATGCGGACTCTCTGACAAACCCGGTGACGACGAGTACGACTATTGCCTGCAACGGCGGATCGACGATCTGGACGCGTTGCTGGAACACCTGCAACTAACCGGGAACCTGACGTTCGGCGTTCACGATTGGGGAGGGATGATCGGGCTGGGGTGCGCGCTGCATCGCGTTGAACACGTCAAGCGTCTCATGGTGTTCAACACTACGGCGTTCCTGCCGCCGGCGGGCAAGCGCTTGCCGTTTCGGCTGGCCATGGTCCGCAACTGCCGGCCGTTGGCCGCCGTGGCGGTTCGCGGGTTGAACGCCTTTTCATATCTGGCCACGCGCATGGCGTGCGTCAAACCGATGCCCAAGGAGGTGAGCGCCGCCTACCGAGGCCCGTACGACTCGTGGGCCCATCGGATCGCCACATTGCGCTTCGTGCAAGACATTCCATCAAAACCCGGAGATCGCAGCGATGAAGCGGCCCGCTGGGTCGACGAAAACCTTCAGCGCTTTCGCGAGCTTCCCACGCTGATCTGCTGGGGACTGCGCGATTTCGTCTTCGACGGCGACTACCTCGCCGAGTGGCGCCGGCGCTTTCCCAATGCACAGGTACACGCCTTTGAGGACGCCGGCCACTACGTCCTTGAAGACAAAGGCCCCGAGATTTGCTCGCTGGCTCGCGCGTTTCTGGATGAGCATCCAGGGTCGAAGGTCGAAGGTCGAAGGTCGAAGGTCAAAGGTCGGAAGGTAGGGACCTTGGACTTTCGACCTTGGACCTTGGACCTTAATCGTCAATCGTCAATCGTCAATCGTCAATCCCTAACCTCGTCAGAAGGCCGGAATAAGGCACCCGCCCAGCGGGGTGCGAGAAAGGATTCTCGCACCAGCGGAGTTAACATCGCCGATCGACTGACGGCGGTAGCTGAACGACTTCCGAACAAAAAGGCCGTTGTATGGCCGGTCGGGCGCGATGCGGCGGGCAATGCCCGTTACCACCATCTCACCTTCGCCGAACTCTGCCGGGAGGTGGACCGTTTCGCGGAGGGGCTGGAACGGGCGGGTATTACGCGCGGCACGCGGACCATCGTTTTCGTCAAACCCGGTGCGCAGTTCTTTGCGCTGGTGTTCGCGTTGTTCAAAGTGGGGGCGGTGCCGGTCATGATCGATCCCGGTATCGGGAAGCAGCAGATGCGGTCCTGCCTGTCGGAAGTGGAAGCGGAAGCCTTCATCGGCACCCCGCTCGCTCATGTGTTTCGTATGCTCTATCCGCGGGCGTTCAAGTCGGTGAAGGTGTGGATCACCGTCGGGCGGCGGTGGTTTTGGGGCGGGCTGCGGCTGTCGGACGTGCGGGCAGACCCCGCGCTGGCGCTTGGGGCTCGGATAATGGCGCCGACGCGCGCGGGTGATCCGGCGGCGATTCTGTTTACCAGCGGCAGCACCGGCCCGGCCAAGGGCGTATTGTATACGCACGGCGTGTTCGACGCACAGGTACGTTATCTGGAATCGCACTTCGGTTTTTCGGAGGCCGAAACGGACCTGCCGACGTTTCCACTGTTCGCCTTGTTCGACGCCGCACTGGGCATTACAGCCGTCATACCGGACATGGATTTCACGCGCCCCGGCGCGGTCGATCCGCGGCGCATCATCGAGCCCATCCGCGATCACCGCTTGACGCAAATGTTCGGTTCGCCCGCGCTGCTGGATCGGCTGAGCCGATACGGCCAGGCCAACGGAATCACATTGCCGACCTTGCGGCGTGTTATCACCGCCGGGGCGCCGGTGGCCCCAGCCGTGCTCGAACGAATGGCCGCCATGCTGAGGCCGGGCGCCGAGATCCACACGCCCTACGGCGCGACCGAGGCGTTGCCGGTGGCCTCGATCGCCAGCAGTGAGATTCTAGGCGACACCGCGCGTAAGAGCGCCCAAGGAGCCGGTACCTGCGTGGGCAAGCCGCTGCCGGGCATCGATGTACGCATCATTCGAATCGACGATGAGCCGATTCGAGAGTGGACGGACGATCTGGAGGTTCGTCGCGGCGATATCGGCGAAATTGTTGTGCGCGGAAGCGTCGTCACAACGTCATACGTTTCAGCCTCCGGTGCGAGAAAGGATTCTCGCACAAGCGACCGTCCCGGAGCGACGGAACTGGCCAAGATAGTTGACGGTGACGGAATATGGCACCGCATGGGAGACGTAGGGTATTTCGACGAGTGCGGCCGCCTATGGTTCTGCGGTCGCAGAGCCCATCGTGTGATTACCGAAGCGGGTACCATGTTTACCGTACCGTGCGAGGCGATACTCAATGAGCATCCGCTGGTCTACCGCAGCGCGCTGGTCGGCGTTGGACCGGCGGGAGCGCAACGACCGGTGATTTGTGTCGAACTCGAGCGCGGAGCCGAGAGGCACGAAGGCACGAAGGCACGAAGGCACGAAGCGATTGGTCAATCCACAATCCGCAATCCGCAATCCCCAATCCCCAATCGTCAATCCGCAATCCACAATCCACAATCCCCACTCACCCGCCAACTTTTGCAGCTTGCCGCATCCAACGAACTCACCCGGCAGATAACCACGGTACTCTATCACCCGTCGTTGCCGGTGGACGTGCGTCACAATTCGAAGATTTTCCGCGAGAAGCTCGCCGTCTGGGCACAGGAGCGATTGCGGTGAAGGCCCTCGTGACCGGCGGCGGCGGATTCCTGGGTCGGGCGGTAGTGGAGCAACTGCTTGCCCGCGGCGACCAGGTGCGGAGCCTGGCCCGCGGCGATTACCCCGATCTGGAGGCAATGGGAGTGGAGGTGATTCGAGGGGACATTCGCAATGCCGAAGCCGTCCGCAAAGCCTGTGCGGATTGCGATGTGGTTTTTCACGTGGCCGGCAAATCCGGCTTCTGGGGCGACTACGCCCAGTACTACGAACCCAACGTTCGCGGCACCCAAAACGTTCTAGCCGGCTGCCGCGCATGCGGCGTAGGGCGGCTGGTCCATACCAGCTCTCCCAGCGTGGTGTTCGACTGGCGGGACATGGAAGGGGTGGACGAATCGGTGCCGTACCCGAGGAAATATGTCTCCACCTACTCCGAGACCAAGGCGATTGCGGAGCGGGCCGTGCTGGCAGCCAATTGTGACGATCTGCGGACCGTGGCGTTGCGGCCGCACCTTATCTGGGGCCCGCGGGACCCGCACATGCTGCCGCGATTCGTCGCCCAACGGCGGGCCGGCACACTGCGGCGCATCGGCAACGGCAGCAACAAGATCGACACGACTTACGTCGACGACGCCGCCCGTGCCCATCTCTTAGCCGCTGAGGCGCTGGATAGGAATCCGCGCGCGGCGGGCAAAGCCTTCTTTCTGAGCCAGGGTGAACCGCTGCCGATCTGGGACATCATCAACGGCATGCTGGCCGCCGCCGGTCTGGGCCCGGTGACACGTTCGGTTCCGCGCCTTGTCGGTTGGTCGGCCGGAGCGGTCCTGGAGACGGTTTACAAGACGTTCCGCATCAAAAGTGAGCCGCGGATAACGCGATTCGTGGCGTTCATTTTTTCCACGTCGCACTGGTTCGACATCAGCGCCGCCCGGCGCGAACTGGGCTACGCGCCGCAAGTAAGCATCTCCCAAGGCCTACGCCGTCTGAAGGCCTGGATCAATCAGGTTGAAAGTTGAAAGTTGAAAGTTGAAGGCTGAAAGTCGGGCCTTGGAACCTTTAACCTTTGACCTTCCAACCTTCAACTTTCAACCACGGTCACTCGATGTAGCCCAACGATTTAAGCTGTCGTTGCAGGCGGGCGCTTATGGCCGTCGGGTCGCGGTCGGCGGTGCGGGTCCGGACCAGTCGCCGCGACCGGGCTTGCAATGCACCCAGGGCACAGCCAATGGCCTCGGGGCGCTCCGCGGACAGGTCTACAAGCTCACGCGGGTCGACCGTCAAATCGTACACTTGCGCCGGCCCGTTGGAGGCCAGGATGGTCTTGACCATACGGTCGTCGTAGGCTGCGTGCAGTGTGCTGTCGTCGTCCAGAATGATCTCCGTCAGGATCGACAAAGAGCCGCAGTCCACGGATGCGAATCCGTGGGTTTCGGCTTGCGCGGCTCCTGCGCTGTTGAACTCCCCGGCGTACTCGATGCCGACCTCGTCGAGGATGAGCCCGCCCAGTGCGGTCAGCGAAATCGCACGGTCCTCGACGCCGCGAACCGCCGCGTGCGGATAGCGGATCACCAGCGGCACGTGCACCAGCATCTCGTACAACAACTGCCCGTGCCCCACCCACCCATGTTCACCGAACGCCTCGCCGTGATCGCTGGTGACGATGATCAGGGAGTTGTCGTACATCCCGCGAAGCTTGAGCGCCTCGAGCAGTTCGCC
>JAZGDL010000108.1:0-2365 GCA_036477795.1 Phycisphaerae bacterium | reverse complement strand
GAGCGACCACTCGGACCGGCCAAGGAGTCGCTGACCTGTCAGCGTAGCCGCCCGCATGGGCGTGTCAAGCATCACGGCCGGCGACGCCGATCTTCGACGTACGCGAATCATCGACCAAACCAGCGGGAGATGTCCGCCGCCCACCGCCTCGGCTATAGCGGGCCCTGCGCGATAAGCTACGGCGTCTGTCCGCGCCAAGCTCGCTTTACCCCCTGAGCGTGATTCCTGATGGATCCCCCTTTCCAGCCGCAGCCAGGCGATTGGCCTCAGCCCGCCGACGATTCGCCATCGGTGAGCGAACCGCGTCCTGGTCGAGGTCATCCCGTCATCGCCTGGGTGGGCATCATCGGCATGTGTACCTTTGCCATTTTCATGCAGCGGATCGCTGCCGACGAGGCGTCGACGGACGGCGGGGACGATCCGCTCGGTGTCCTGATGATGCAGATCCAGGCACGGCACCTCGTCGCGTCCACGGATTGGCTTGGTGTAGACCCCGAAGAAGCGTACGAGCAAGCTGAGGTTCTCCTGAACACCGGCTCGGTCGGTCAACGCCAGCGGTTCGTCATCTTGGCTGGGGAGCTAGCCGGCGTCGAAGAGGCACGACAGGTTCTAGCCGAGCTTGCCGCCGAGCTGGCCGACCCGCCCCGGGGTGATCCGCCTGAGCTGACTGAAGATCAGGCTGACGTCCAGACTCTGCTTCATGTGTTGTACGGTGCGGACGCGCGCGGCGATGAGCCTGACCTGGCGTCGGTTCGGCTTACCGATGATCAGCGAGAGCAGCTGGTCCAGCACCTTGGATGGTTCGGCAGGCTGGCGCTGGCGCCGCCCGAAGCCCAGGGGCAGGCTGATCGGAAGGCGGTGCTCGCGCCCGCGTGGAGAGTTTTATTGCTGCTGCTTGTCGTGGTGGTGCTCGGCGTGTTCGTCGGGTTTGCCGGCTCCGTCGGTCTGGTGGTGACGGGTATCCTGACAGTCCTGGGCAAGGTGCGGTCGGGACTCGTCGCCGGCGGGGGATCACACGCAATCTATGCCGAAACATTCGCCATCTGGATGGTCGTCTTCTTCGGGTTGCAAGTGGCGGCGGGATTGGTCGCGACGGCTCCGGGGATGCAGGCCCACCATTTGGCGATCGCAGCCGCTGCCGTTTTCGTCTCGCTGGGCGTGCTCCTGTGGCCGGTGCTGCGCGGCATCTCGTGGCGCCAGATCAAGACCGACATCGGTTGGACGCTTGGCCGCCAACCGGTGCTCGAACCGGCGTTCGGCGTCGCCGGCTACGCGATGACCCTGCCGCTGTTGGTAGTCGGTCTGGTGTTCGTGATTGTCCTTATGATGATTCAAACCGCACTTGCTGGACCTGTGCCGACGTTTGCGCCTATGGGCGGTCCAGCGCATCCGATCATTAGTGAGCTAGCGCAGGGGCATTGGTGGGTGAGAGTTCAGGTGCTATTTGTGGCCGTCGTCGCGGCGCCGATTGTCGAAGAAACGATGTTCCGCGGCGTCCTGTACCGGCACCTTCGAGATGCCAGTGCTCGTATGGGAATCGTCTTGAGCATCTTGCTCAGCACGTTCATCAACACGTTTGTGTTCGCGGTCATTCATCCTCAAGGGTGGGTGGCCATGCCGGCGTTGATGGCGTTGGCGTGCGGATTCACCCTCATGAGAGAATGGCGGGGCACCGTGGTCCCCTCGATGATCATCCATGCCATCAACAACGCTGTGGTGATGACGGTCTTGATACTCCTGGTCGCGGACTAGGCTGTGTCTGAAAACTCCGGGCTTGCGGTGGCATCCCGATTCAATCGGGATCTTGGCCGTGCCTCACGGTCTCTGGGACGGGCGAGACGCCCGTCCCACCGACTTTTCAGACATAACCGAGAGCGCCGGGGCGGGCTTGGCGATCGTAAACGCTTATGTACCAATATGTTATAGTGATTTGCCGAGGCATTCGCGAATCGCAAACTCCCGCCTTGCTCTTGGGCCGGTGCTTGGCGCATAATGGTCGGTCCGGCGGAGCCGTGTCCATGGCCAGGTTCACTTTCACCATCGTTCTCGCCCCAGCCGCGATCTTCCTCGCCAGCGCCGCCGCGGCGGGCGATCACCGCACGCCAGTTCCCGTCTCCTCGCCCCCACCTGCCGCAGTGCAGCACGCCCGCGCTGATCGCGCCGATGCCCTGGCGTTCTTCCAGTCGCTGGTAGATCGCTACCGTCGACTGGTTGCGTATGAGGACGTCGCCGACGTGCTGCAGATCACGACCAGACCCGGCGAGGAACCGCAGCGCGTCGAGACCCGCATCGCCGCTACCATCCAAGACAATAAGCTGCGCGTCGAAACGCCCGGGTCACAGGTGCGCGACGGCATCGGTTTGGA
>JAZGDL010000107.1:0-53370 GCA_036477795.1 Phycisphaerae bacterium | reverse complement strand
TGTACCGAAATCTGGGGAACGGGCAATTTGTGGAGGTGGCTGCGTCCGCTGGAGTTGCTTCGACGGGCCCGAGCAGAGCGGGCCTGTGGTTCGACTACGACGGTGATCACGCCATGGACCTGTTGGTTGCCGGAGACTGTTTCGGCGGTGCTTGTGATGGTGAAGCGTACCTCACGCTCTACCGCCAGATCGGGCCCGCCATATTCCAGGATGTGACCTCAGCGGCTGGGCTGCCCAGCGTGCTGGACGGTGGCCACTTTGGTGGTATGTGCGCCGGCGACGTTAACAACGACGGCTTTTTGGACTTTGTCTACGCCACCTGGGACGGGGGCGCACGCCTGTTTCAGAACAACGGAGACGGATCGTTCAGCGATGTGAGTGCGTCCTCCGGGGTGGCCAATCAAGCGGATTACTGGCAGCCGGTGATGTATGACTTTGACGGCGACGGTTGGCTGGACATCTACATGGCGATTGATTTTTTCCCTAACCGCCTTCTGATCAATCAGCGTGACGGGACGTTCGTGGACGTCGCACCTGCGGCTGGTGCGGCCAACAACATGAATGACATGGGCGTGACGCTGGGCGATTATGACAACGATCAGGACCTGGACATCTACGTCACCAACATCAGCGACCGAGGGCACAACGTGCTCTTACGCAACGACTCTGTCGGCTCATCCTTGACTTTCACCGAGGTGTCGCAGGCCGCTGGTGTTGATAACGGGTTCTGGGGATGGGGAACCACGTTCTTGGATTCGCACAACGATACTTTACTCGACATCGCGGTGACAAACGGGTTTCGCAGTGATGTCGAACAGTCATTTGTCAACGATCCCTCCCGGTTCTTCTTGAATCAAGGAGGTGCCCCGGTGACGTTTGCGGACGTATCGACGGCCGTCAAGTTTGACGACACGTTTTGGGGGAGCGGGCTGATCGCTTTGGACTACGACCGTGACGGCGACCTGGACATGATGCAGGCCTGCGTCGAAGGCGGCCCGCTGCGCCTCTTGGAGAACTCGCCGGTGGGAGTGAACCCGAACGGCTATCTGGTAATCAAGCCGCGTATGTCCGGCGTCAACCATTGGGCCATCGGAACCGTGGTGCGCATCAGTGTGGGCGGCACTTCGATGATGCGGCTGATTACCGCCGGGACAAGCTTTATGTCGCAAGAGCCGGCTGAGGCGTTCTTCGGAATCGGTCAAGCCGGCACGGTGGACACGGTGACCATCGAATGGCCCAACGGCGAGCAAACGAATCTGACGGACGTGCCCGTGAATCAGGTGCTCACCGTTCCCTCTGAGCCGGCTGTTCCGGCGGCCAGCGAGTGGGGCGTGGTTCTGATGACGGTTCTGCTGATCACCGCGGGGACCCTGCTGTTTCGATGGCGCCGGCGCAACCCCGTTCGCTGAAAACGCCTAAAAATGAATCTGTACTGAAGGAAATCCACGGATTACACAGATTACGCGGAGATGTGGTAACTCAACGCAGCCTTTTCCGAGCCCCAAGCGTCAGCCCGTGGTCTGCCAAGGGCCCTACAATCTGTGGAATCTGCGTAATCTGCAGATATACGGCCTGGGAACATACGGCTGAACGGCCTCTTTTTTTTTCACCACAGCGGTTTTTTTCCTGAAATTGCCTTGTATTCAAATGTGTGATCTGCTACAAAAGAGGACGCAGGAATACGCGGACTTGGGAAAGGCGCTTCGGCAGCCTTTCTTTCCCGGTGTTTTCTTATGGGGAAAACGGAGGTCCGCAGATGGCGTCCGGGTTTTATGTGGTTGCCCGGGCGATGAGTGAAAGGCCCCTTAGCGTGGTTCGCGGCGCATTGTTCGTTGCAACAGGCGATGAGGGGAAACGGAGCGGGAAAAGGACGTGCACGGGTGGTTTGATCCCGGTCGACACGGAAGCCTGAGAGAGGCAGCGGTGGGAACGAGGCGGAAAAGCAAGATTCAGAGCAGCGGACGGCGGCTGACGTTCGGTTCGGCGCTTAAACTGCTTCCCGCGCTGGTGCTGAGTGCCTACCTGATGGCACTGGCTGTCGGTTCCGGCCAGCACCCCTGGGTGGGGTTGGTGACTCTTCTGCCTTTGCTGCGGGCCATTCAGGTGCTGCGGCCGGGCAGTGCGTTGCTTTGCGGTTCTGTTTGGGGTGTCTCTCTGTTCGGATTCGCCGCGCTCGGCTCAGAGCCGGTGATTTCACCCGGCGTTTTCTCGCTGCTCCTGTTGACGCTTATTCCGGGGATCTACGCGTTCGCGGGGGCCTGGGCGACGCGTCGCGTAGGGTTCAGCCCGCTGGTGCTCAGTGCCGGCTGGATTCTGGTGGAGTTCGCCCTTCGCCCGTTGGCCTTGCGCTATGGATTGCTGACGCCGGCGCAGGACGGCCTGCTGGTCGGCGTGATCGGCCACATATTCGGCTACGTCATGATGGCGTTTTTCGCGGCCTTTGCCAGCGCCTGGCTGCTTGCGGTATTGAGCCGGATCAGCTTCCGGCTGCCGCGCCCGGTGACTCACTTAGGATTAGGTGGTCCAGGCCTGCGGCTCTGGCATCTGATTCCTTCTCGGATTCCTTGTTTTGTAGAACGCCCGTCCAATCCACGTGCACCCCCGGTGGCGTGATCATTTCCGCGTTGTTTGACGTGTATGTTTTCCGTCTCCAGCCCTGGCGGCAGAGGCGGGCCCAAAAAAAGAGCGATTCGATCTGTATATGAGAAATGATGCCCGGTCTTTTCATAGCTCGCAACGTAACGACATGAGAGGCATCGGGTTTAGGAACACAACGAGATCTAGAGATTTCTAGAGGAGGGTCAAAATGCGACTCGGTATGATTATTGCAACTGTTTTACTGATGGCGGCGATGCCGCTGGCGGTTATGGCACAGGCACCGGCTCCGGGCGTGCCGCACGAGTACATTCCCGTCGACCACACCAACACGCCCATTTACACGGTCGATGATGTGAACATGGTGTGGGCCCCGATAGGTTTGGGGCGCGACACGCCGGGTACCGCGCTACCCCAATTGAGCGGTCCGGTGTACTCCAACATGAGCAGCGGGAGCGGTTTCGTCGCGTTTCAGCCTGCTGCCAATTGGGGTGCGGACGACCACGATTCCATCAAGACTACGACCGACTTGGCTAATATGGACGGTTTCCGCTTTGTCGGCGGCGTGGTGACGGCGTATGACATAATGCTCGTCGATCACTTCGAAGACGACGCGACTACGCAGTGCGGCGTGGGCGCAATCGTGGACAGTTGGGGCCTGCAGTTGCCCTACGGCGGTAACTTCATCTGGACCATCACCCAGCTTGGCCTGGTTCCCCTCCCGGACAACGGCTGGGTTCAGATGAGTTCGCTTCCCTACGTCGGCGCAGGCACGGGCCAGTGGTTTATGTCAGACGCTAAGCCCAATATCGGCACGCAGCGGAACGACTGCGGTGGCGCTTCCGGCGGCGCTTTCTCCCATAAATTCGAGTTGAGCAACATACTCGTCCCCGACAACGACACCTGCAAGAGCGCCGAGGCGACTGGGGCGATTCCTTCGACCACCCTCGGCAACAATGTCCTGGCCGCCTCGCAAACCCCAAGCGACCCCTGCTCTGCTGGGATGACGTCCACCGTCTGGTATACGGTGATAGGTACCGGCACCACGCTCACCGCTGAGTTATGCGACGACAACCTTCCTAAGGGCATTCCCATGTTCGACGGCGCCATGACCGTGAGCTGCGCCGGCTGCAATACAAAAAGCCCTGTTTGTCTGGACATTAATGACGATGGCCCCTGCGGCCGTTTCGGCTACAGTCCGTCGATCAGTTGGTGCACGTCGCCGGGTGAAGTGTACCACATCGGTCTCGGCTCCTTCTTCGGCGACTCCGGCGACTTCAAGCTGGACATCACCTCGGACGGCACCGCTTGCTCCACTGCTGACGCGTGCATCGCCTGCGGTGACGGCGAACTGGAGCCCGGCGAGGAGTGCGACGACGGCAACCTGATCAACGATGACCGCTGCGACGATCAGTGCCGTCTGGAGTGCGGCAACAAATTCCGTAATCCTCTTGAGGATTGCGACGACGGTAATCGCGAAGACGGCGACGGCTGCTCATCGACCTGCGAGTTTGAGGGCAGTGTGCCGACCATCTCCCAGTGGGGCATGCTGGTTCTGGGCACGCTGCTGTTGATCGGCCTGACGGTCAAGTTCCGTCGGCGTGCGACAGCGACGGCGTAGCCGCCTGTTTGCCTGGTGTGAGGTAAAGGAGAAGTAAACCAAGCCCCGGTGTTGTTTCCGATGATTGGAAACGCACCGGGGCTTTATTCTGGTTCATCCGGGAAAAACGGGATGGCGGATCGGGGGTCGGCTTCAGCCGACCGGTGTTTGCCACCAACTTCAGTTGGTGGTCGGCGTATTTTTCGTGCTTCTTATGCCCCAGCCGGCTTGAGCCGGGCTTGTGGTATTCACCTGTCAGAATGTGTGACTCGATCCCGTGTTCTGTCGAATCAGAAGCCCGGCTAAAGCCGGCTTCCGGGGGGCTGTCGCTCGTCACCACCGGCTGAAGCCGGTGGCAAACAGGGACCGGCTAAAGCCGGTCAGGACTTCGAGTCGCCTTCACACCGGGACGACGTTCACTACAACCCAGATGGTGAAGGCAGGTCAACGACCTGCCCTACCGGGCTCAGAAGTCAGTGCGGACGACCCAGAGATCCGCTGAGCAGCTTACGGGTAGATCACGACACTTGGGGATAAGCGCCCAGAGGGAAAGAGGTGACCTGATGACAACAACACAAGAGCGAAAAGGAGGTAGCCAAATGGTATTCAAACGATGTCGGACGGGGAGGGCAGGCGTGTCGGGGGAGCCGTTTCAACGGGCTTACCTGCTTGGGTTTTGGGGGATTCTTTTAGCCGTGGGGACAATGCCGGGGGTCGCTGAGCAGCCCGCCGGGACTGTGCCGGCACCTGGTAACCGAGTTGTTCTACCCACCGCAGCCGAGATGGCTGACTTGCCGCGCGCCCGGTTGCCCGAACCGGGTGAACTACTGACCGGCGCATGCAAGGCATTCGATATCGAACTGATCCCAAGCGCTGCTTTGCTCGCCGACACGGACGCCATGAATGCCTGGCAAGTGGCCATCGATATCCTCGAAGACAAAATCACTGATATCGTCTGTTTGAAATTCAATGCCGACCTACTGCTAGACCCTTCCGGTATTCTTGGTCTCTCCGTCCCTGTGCTATTTCAGATGGACTTTACTACCGTGCGGTCACAAATGATTAGCGACGGCGGCACGGGCGAATCGGCGCTGTTGGCTAGGTTGCCGAATTTGGCACAATACCAAAACTTTGCGGTTGTTCCGCCCGGATTTGGAGTATCCGATCAGTTGACGCTAACGTCGGCCAACTGCCGGGCGCTGGGGTTGATTTGTGACCCGCCCACAGACGGGGATATTCGTATGAGAGCGGTTGGACCCTGGGACTATGATCAATCGGACGGAATAGACCCCGGTAAAAAAGACTTCATTGGTGTGGTCCACCAAGAGATGCTTCATGCGATGGGGTTTTGGACGGAGGATGTGCCTATCCCAGGTCTCGGGTGCACCTCGTTCATTGGCGACGATCCTATTGTCGCGACAACGCTGGCCCTATTTGATCTGGCCCCCGGGGCCGGAGCCGCTGACTTCACGGAAAGCGGGCGATTGCTGGCCCCGAACTGCGTGTCCGGGGATCATGCGTTTTTTGATGGCGTGGGGGATTTCCGTTTTGCCGCAAACGACTTTGGTCACTGGGCGCCAGCCTCGCAGTTGGGTGGTTTTGATACGGGCGTGATGGCAGCTTCAATAAGTCTGCCAGGGATTGTTCACGAGCTTACCACCATCGACCTGCGTGCGATGGATCTAATTGGCTGGGATATAGCGTCAACAACCTCGGCGAATTGCAACGCAAATGAATGGGCCGACGTGCTGGACGTTGCCCTTGGTAATAGCACCGATACTGATGACAACGGCATTCTGGACGAGTGTGAGGACGGACCGCCGGCGGCGACGGCGGACATTGCGTCGCGGTACATCGAAATCAGGCCCGATGTTTCGTGGCCGGACGAGGCCCCGGACGAAGGATCGGTGGCGTTGTTCGTCGTAAACCTGTGCGATGAAACCGAGGTCGGGTGGGTTGAACTGATCCAGGTTGACTACCTCGACTTGGCGCGATGTGCCACCGGCACGCCAAATGAATTTATGATATGCAGTCCCGGGCCCGAACCTTGCGGCGTGGGGTCGAGCGCTGCCGACTGCATTCCCAAAGTTGTGGTCAACGTGGGTATTACCCAAGCCACTTGCAACGACCTTGAATTCCGCACGCCGGCAGAATGGCTCGGGGCTGGGGACAAGTTGGTGGTAACCGGTAGCATCATCGCGCCGAATACAGACTTCAAGGTACGGGCTGTGTCCGGGGATTGCAGCAACCAAGGAACGTCCGGCTGGGGAACCACAGCAGAACGTACGTGGGTCTATAGCGATGCCAGCGGGGACGGGCAAGTGACCTTCTTTGCCGACCTGTTCAAGATGTTTGACAACACCGCGGGGAGTGGGTTCCCATTCTGGGCCGGTCCGGATGAAGGTTACGAAGTTGACACACAGGGTAACGACGTACCTGATCAACAGACGACCTTCTTTGCGGACATTAGCGCGGCGTTCGACGCAACTGCATCGGGCGGTTGTGTTGGGTTCTGGAATGGGCCTCCTCCGACGTGCTGCGCCATGGCGTCGGAATGCCATCCGTGTGAAACGACGTGCGACATGGACGGTCACTGCGCCCCGTAGTCGGTGCCGTCTGGAGTGCGGCAACAAATTCCGTGAGCCTCTTGAGGACCGCGACGACGGTAATCGCGAAGACGGCGACGGCTGCTCGTCCACCTGCGAGTTTGAAGGCAGTGTGCCGACCATCTCCCAGTGGGGCATGCTGGTTCTGGGCACGCTGCTGTTGATCGGCCTGACGGGCGTAGCCACCCGGATGCCTCATCTGAGGTAGGTAGAAGTAAACCAGGCCCCGGTGCTGTTTCCGAGAATGGGAAACGCACCGGGGCTTTATTTTGGCCTTTCCTGTGCCGACCGGTTTACCGCAGAGCACGTAGAGGGCGCAAAGAGGTGATGGATGAGAGGCCAGGGAGTGGAGATTACGCGGGTCCCCCATCCTCTCTGAGGGCGGCGGTCCCGCGTCTGCTCAACGACAAAGTCACTGCCAAACCCACGGATTCGAATCCGTGGGTTTGCAATCGAACTGTGACGGGACACTGACGACGGATACGTTGTCAGTTGCGAGGGGCAGGTGAACGACGTGCCCTACCGGGCTCAGCGTGCTCTGCGGTGAATCATCCGCGCTGGGTCCCTCGCTCCGATCGGGATGACCCGTGAATAATTCGGGTTAGGGGTAGATCACGACGCGCGCGGTGATGGAGGCCAGCTTCTCGACACCCGTGCCGCACTGCTGCAAGTCTTCGTTCCTGGCGTGTTGTTCAATGGCGGCGGCTGTCTCGGTGATGATGGGGTAGCCGTGCCCGCCTCCGGAGCCTTTGAGCTGGTGGGCGAGCGTCCTGAGGGTTGCGAAGTCGCCCTTCTGCACGGCATCCTTCATGTTCCGGATGCGGTGGGCCAGGCTGTCGACGAACTCCTCGACCAGATCCGCGAAAGTGGGGTCCTCTTGAACCAGCATCGACGGGATGACATCCGGTACGCTCGTATTGGCCATCGTTTCAGTCTCCAGCACTCACGGCATACGGCACCTGAGCCCCCGCCTGGCATCATATCGAACGCTGGACCGAGAATCCCTTCTCGGTCCCCCTTCCTGGCGGGCCACGGGAAGGGATTCCTACAGCGGATGGGTGCGAGAAAGGATTCTCGCACCAGCACTTTCTCTCGCACCAGCACTTTCTCTCGCACCAGCAGTTTCTCCGCCACTCACACACATGGCACCTGAGCCCCCGCCTGGCATCATATCGACTGATCCGGGCCGACGGTTGCGTGTGCTGGGACCGACATATCTCCAAGACTTTCCGAGCCGTGGGGTGAACACCCCTATGACAGATAGGTTTTCCGTCTTCGTCCGGAAAAGTAGGACTCCATGATGGCGCTGGAGAGATTATCGCTCGTGCAATAGAAGGCCACGCCGCGGGTGAGCCGGGTGAGTTGATCCACAAACTGGACCCAGTCCATGTAGTAGTAGTCTTCGATCAAGGCGAAGGTGGAGAAACGGATGCCCTGCCGGCTCAACAAGAGGGCCTGGCGCAGGGTGGCCATCACCGTGGACTGCTCCGGCGGATAGAGCAGATAGACGTAGTCGCCCTGCACGTGTGCGGTGGGCTCACCGTCGGTGATGATGAAGACCTGCTTGTTGTGCCCGCCGCGCCGGGTGAGAATCCGGCGGGCGGTCATCAGGCCCATATGCAGGTTGGTGAAGTGCTGCGGCGCTTCATCCATCTGATTTATGGGGACGCGGATACGGATCTGCGGATCGAACATGGAGACGCGTTTGGGCGTCAGCAGCGGGAGGCGATGCTCCGGGATAATCGCCGCCCCGGAATAAAAGCCGACGACGTCCACGGTGTCCAAGGGGAACCGCTGCCGGATCAAGGCGTACACCGCCATGGCGCACCTCTTGGCGGAAGCGAAGCGGCGCCAGCGGGACATGGACCCCGACATGTCCAGCAGAATGACCGTGCTGCATGTGGCTTTGCTTTCGGTTAGATGCACCTCGACGTCCTGCTCCGCGATGCGAATGGGCGTGCCATGCCCCCGTCGCACGACCGCGTTGCGCAAGGTCGCAGCCGCATCAATATCGCTGGTCGGGTCACCGAACGAATACGGCCGGGTACCTTCGGTGCGCTCGCCGCCGAGGCCCGTCTGAATTGTTTCATGGCCGTCCGCGGCGTCCAGTCGCAGTTGTTTGAATATCTCCATCAGGGCCTTGCGTTGCAGGCTGTTGATGGCCCGTGGGGTCAGCTTGAACCGGGCCCCGATTTTTTCAAGCAGACCATCTTCGAACCACTTTTCGAGGATAGCACGCTGCTCCTCGTCGAGTTCCATGTGCTGCAGGGCTTCCAGGGCATCGTCGCCGTGTTCCAAGAGGAATTCCAGGAAGTTCTCGAAATACTCGAGATGCTCCTGCGAGGGAAACTCGCTTCCGTCCCATTCCTGATAGATGTAGCGCATGGCTCAGTCCAAGCTTGGCCGGGGCTCTGGGTGTGGCATTATAAGTACGTCACGGTTTGTGGCAACTGACGGGCCGGGTATCACCTGGGTTTGCGGAATACTGCGGTGATGTCGGCTTGGGGTGGGCGGAAGTATCCGAAGAAGGCCAGGTACAGAGAACGCGGCGAGAGGAGCTTGCGGCTGATGTGGAAGCGCTCGAAGGCCAGGTCGATGGTGTTGTCGAAGCAAGCGGCGTAGTGTAGACCGAAGCGGAGGTTGAGGCAGGGGACCAGAGTGTTAGTGTAGTTGGTCATGTAGATCTTGTCGAGAGCCCAGCCGATCCTGCCGCCGGCTTGGACCAGGGCGTCTTTGGAAAACATGTGAGTGTGGAAGGGCTGGTGGAGGGTGTGAATGTGCCGCTCGGCGTGGTCGAGGTCGATAGCGTCGGCGTTGGGAGTGCCGATGAAGATGACAGCGCCGGGCTGAGCCAGATCGTCGAAGGTGCGCAGAATACTTCGCGGGTCGTCGACGTGCTCGATAAGATCCTGGGCGATGATGCAGAGGTACTTGCCTTCCAGGACGGCGGGGTCCCAGAAGTTCTCTGAATACGCGTCGTAGCCGGCGGCGTTGAGGTAGCCCTTGGATTTCAGGAAGGTGACCAGGTGGCCGCTGCCGCAGCCGTAGTCGAGGATGTGATGATCGCGGCTTACACCGGCGCGTTTCAGGCGGCGGATGATGCTTCTGTAGACGGCACGTAGCTTCCAGTCCAGCCTTTGTCGGTGGAAGGGGTATCCTGCGTAGTAGCGGTCCAGGTCTACGGCGTCGCGGGCATGGATGCTGCGGCAGGAACGGCAGCGCCAGACGGTGAAGCGTTCGCTCTTGAACTTTCGGACGTTGGAGGCGATGGTTGCCACTTCGGAGCTGTGGTCCAGCGTGTCGGGGTCCGAGCAGAGGTTGCAGCGCCCGTTGTTTCGCATGACGGGAATGGTATCCTCTCTGGAAACTGGAAGCTAGACGTACGGCGCAAGGTCGCGCTGGACCCTTACTTATTAAAATCCCTTCTCGGCCCCGCTTCCTGGCGGGCCACGGGAAGGGATTCCCGAAGCGGATGGGTGCGAGAAAGGATTCTCGCACCAGCACCAGGGCACTAGATACTAGAGAACTAGAAAAACTCGACGAAGGGAATCATCAATCATCAATCGTCAAATCGAGAGGCACGAAGGCACGAAGCTGAGGGCGACCGAGGAGGGAGCCCGAAGGAGGCACGAAGGGAATCCGCAATCCCCAATCCGCAATCCGCAATCGGCAATCGGGTTGCGACCCGTGGGCTTGGTTGTGTTGCTTGCTGTTGTGCATCTCTGGAGCTTGTTCAATCCGTTCTTCATCGATGACTATATTTATCTGGATACGGTTCATGATTTGGGCTGGTCGGGTGTGCCGGCGGTGCTTGCCAGCCCGACCATGGATCAGGATGCCAGCGGGGTATGGTGGACGCCCTATGGCGATCTGCCGTTCTACAGGCCGCTGGGGGTATTGACGTTTGCGGTGGACTATTGGTTGTGGGGGATGAACCCGTTCGGGTATCACCTGACCAATCTGCTGCTTCATCTGGCGTGCACGTTTCTGGTGTGGCGGCTGGGGTTGCGATTGATGGGCGACGCCCGATCGTCGTTTGCGGCGGCGGTGATCTTCGGGCTTCATCCGGCGCACTGCGAGGCGGTGCTGTGGATTTCGGGGCGTTTCGACCTGCTGGTTTGTGTATGCGCGTTGGCCTCGGTGTTGTCGTATTTGCGATGGCGGTGCGGCGAAGGTGGGCGATGGCGGTGGTGGTGGCTGAGCGTGTTCTGGTTTGCCGCGGGTTTGGGGTGCAAAGAGACGGCCATCGTGTTACCGGGGGTTTTGGTTCTGGCGGAGTGCCTGAGATTGTGCGGTGGTGGGGGCCCACGGGTTGCGACCCGTGGGCTTGCGGGGGCGATTGGGTTTGGGGTGGTCGCGGCGCTGTATCTTGCGAAGCGGTTTGCGCTGTTCGGGGGGATGGGCTCTCTACCACCACCGTATGGGGTCGATCTTTTGTCTCCGGGGGCTGCTGGTCAGGTGCTTTGGAACCTGGCGCAGTACATGCTGGATTTTGTGTTCTTCATTCAGGTGGACGCCATCTATCTGTCGGTGTTCTGGGCGGCGCACGCGTGGTTGCTGATGTTGGGGGCTGCGGCGGCGGTGGGCGTGCTGGTGTTGTTTGGGCGGGTTGCGGGCGAGACGCGTGGGTTTCGCATGGGGATGGTGTTTGCGATTCTATTCACCGCACCGGCGCTGGTGGCCATGCCGGGGGAGCGGAATGTTTACCTTGCATGTGTGGGCGTGGCGCTGGTGGGGGCCAGCGTGTATGGGAAGCTGTGGGGTCCCACGGGTTGCAACCCGTGGGCTTGCGGGTTTGACATGAGACGCTGGTCGAAGGTGGCGGTATCGGCATGGGTTCTGATGATCGTGCTTGAGCATGGCGTGATGTGGCGGGTGGCCGCCGGGGCCGAGCAGGTTTATCAGGACTTGCTTACGCAGGTTCCGGATCCGCCGGAGAATGCCCGGATTTTCGTGGTGAATCAATGTCCGCTGAACGCGGTGGGTTTCACGCAGGGGGTGAAGCTGCGATACGGGCGGGATGACGTGGTGGCCTGCGCGTTGGCGTTGGCGCCGCAGTTGGAAGGGTTTTCAACGGATCGGGTTTATCGCACGGGGCGGCGTTCGTTGAAGATCGTACGCCAGAACGGGGTCTTCTTCGATAGCTTTATTGAACGGTTCCTTATGTTTTCCGAGCCGGTGACGGAGCTGGCGGAGTCAGCCCGGCGCCTTGATCTGGAACTGTTGGAGCAGCCGGAATCACTGGCGGGGCTGACGGAGCTACACCTTGGGCTGCCGGGCGATCTTGATGACGCGGGGATATATCTGTTTACGTGGGATAATCGTCACGTGCGGTCGCTGGTCGATCTGCTGTGGCGTGCGGATTGGCCGCGACTGGTTCCATGTGAGTACCAGACGGTCGTAGCCGCCGTTTTGCAAGACTGACCAGATCGTCGGCTATATAATACAGAGCGGGGATGATCAGCAGCGTAACCACGGTGGAGAAGGCCAATCCCCAGGCGAAGCTTGAGGCAAAGGGTGACCATATCTTACTCTTGCCGCCCCAACCCATAGCCAACGGCAGTAGCCCCAGTACGGTGGTGATAGTGGTGAGCAGGATAGGTCTGAGGCGCAGGCGGCAGGCCGTGCGCAGGGCCTGTTCGACGGAGAGATTCTTGGCGCGCTGCTTGTTGACGAAATCGAGCAGCACGATGGAATCGTTCACCACCACGCCGGTGAGGCCGACGATGGCGATGAAGGACATGATGGTGAAGGGGTAGTCAGCCAACAGCAATCCTCCAATGACGCCGACGCACGCGAAGGGCACGGTGAGAATGATGATGAAGGGCTGGGAGTAGCTCCGGAACTGGGTGGCCAGCAGCATGTAGATGAGGACCATGGCCATGAGATAGGCTTCTTTGAGGGCCTCGAAGGAGCGGGTGGTTTCCTGGTATTCACCGCCGTAGGTGACGCGGATGTTGGGCATGGCTGCGAGCGTGGGCTTGAACTGGCGCTCGAGAAGGGCGTTGACGTTGTGGGGCGTGTTATTGTCGGTGTCGACCTGAGCGGTGACGGTAACGACGCGTTTGGCGTTGAAGTGGGGGATGCCGGCGTAACCCTGGGACATGTCGATCTCGCAGATGTCGCCCAGGCGTAGGAGGTAGCCGCCGGGTGTGCGGATGTGGATGTCCAGCAGGTCAGCCAGGTTGCGGCGATATCGTTCATGGAACATCAGGCGGACGTCGAGGTCCTCGCCGGATTGGGTGTCCTTGAAGGTGGAGACGATGAGCCCGTCGTTGGCGGTGCGCAGAGCCATGGATAGCGCCGGCTGGGTGAGGCCGTGGGCGGACGCGACGTCCTCGATCAGGCGGAGGTTGATCTGCCGGGGGCCGAAGTCGAGATCGTCGGATATTCCGAAGACGCCGTCTATGCGGGCCAGCCGTTGCCGGTATCTCTGGGCCAGTCGTTTGGCGGCGCTGAGGTCGGGCGATTCGATGCGGACGGCCACGGGTTTTCCGATGGGGGGGCCGTCCTGCGGCGCCCAGACGCGAAAAGCCTGAATGCCATGGTCCGGGTTGGCGTCGACGAAGGCCTGAATCTTATCGCGAATGACGTTTGCGACGCTGTCGGGGTCTGCGGCGACCTGCGGCGTGTCAGCCAGTTGCACGTGCAACTGGGCGATGTTGTTTCGCCAGTGGATGGTATGGTCTTCGGTGGCGCTGATACCGAAAGACGTGAGGACCGACTCGACGTAATCGGGGCGTAGATCGTTGATAAGGTCCTCGATGGGGGCGACGATCCTTCCGGTGGCTTGCAGCGAGGCGTCATCCCATGTCTTGATGTCCACCTCGATGAGCTGGTAGTCGGAAGGGAACAGGTCCACGCGCAGCAAATGGGTGACAGAGTATGTCACAAATCCGAGTCCCAGGAGCGGGAGCGGGGCCAGGTAGCGGTGCCGCAGCGTGCCGGCGAGGAAGCGGTCGTAGTATGCAGCCAGGACCGCGAAGGGGCTGCGGCGTGGTTGTGGCGACCGATCTTGGGCATCGGCAGGAGCCTCGCCCTCCCACGTGGCTGCGCGGGACCACAGCGCCCGGACGCGTGATCTGGGGCCGAAGGTGAGGTAGTGGACCGGTATGATCATGAGGCATTCGACCAGCGAGGCCAATAGCACTACGGCTACCGTCTTGGGAATGATGGCGAAGAATTCTCCGGTAACGCCGCCCATGATCAGCATGGGCAGGAAGGCCACGACGGTGGTCATGGAGGACGAGATCACCGGCCACATGACCTCGTCGACTCCAGCGACGATGGCCCTGTGAACTTTGAACGGTGCTCCGGTTTGCTCGTGCTGTTGCCGGCCTGTTTCGACGTGCCGATAGATGTTCTCCAGGACAACGATGGCGTCGTCGACGATCATCCCGGTGCACAGCACCAGGGCGAACAGAGAGACGGCGTTGATGCTGACGCCGAGCAGGTGCATGAACATGAGCCCGCAGAGGAAGGAGAAGGGGATGCCGATGATGGCCAACAGGGCGTTGCGCGCCCCCAGGGTGCTCCACAGGGCGAAAAGGACCAGGCCGACGCCGCCCGCAAGATTGGTGAGCAGTATTTTCATGCGGCTGCGAATGATGTCGCTGGAGTCCAGGCAGGTGGACAGCGTGATTTCGTCGGGCAGATGTGCGTGAAACGCTTTGATGGTCTGCTCGACGCGGCTTGCGACGCGGCGGGAGTCGGCGTCGGCGGTCTTGGCGATGCTCAGGGCCTTGCAGTCGTTCCCGTTGAATCGGGCGAAAAAACGCCGTCTCTGGAAGCCCTGATCGATCGTTGCGATGTCCTTGAGATAGACGTGGGCGCCCGAGGGATGTTTGCGGACGGCGATCTTTCCGAGCTGCTCGGGGGTAAGGGCTTCGCCGACGGCACGGACGCTGAATTCACCTCTGGAGTGCGGGAGCGTGCCGGAGGGCACGTTTCGGTTGTATTGGCTGAGGACCGCAGCCACCTCGTCGAGGGTCATGTCGTATTTGCGGAGGCTGTCGCGGTTGACGCGGAGGTGAATCTCGCGGTCGCGGATCAGTTTGTCGTCGACCCTGGCGACGCCGGGGATGTCGCGGAGAATCGGTTTGAGCTTCAGGATGACCTGGTGCAACGCTTCCTCGCCCGCGCCACCCGCATCCCGCACCACCACCCAGAGCAACGGGAAGATCTCGCCCAGCGATATGCGGGTGAGAAGTGGTTTTTCGGCGTCGTCGGGAAGATCGGTGACCCGCTCCACGGCGGCCCGGAGTTGGCGAAATGCCGCGTCAAGTGCGGTGGCGGAGAGATCTTCGCGGAACCTGATGCGGATGAGCGATGCATCGGGTTTCGAGTCGGAAATGATGCGGCTGATTCCGCGGATGTCGGTGATCTCGTCTTCGATGGGATCGGTGATGAGGCGTTCGACGTCCTCCGCTGACGCACCGGGCCAGAAGGTGTCGATGGTTGCCTCGTCGAGGTCCACGTCAGGGTAAACGTCGACGGGCATGATCGAGACGACAAGCCCGCCGGCCAGGATCAGGACGCCGAACAGGAGATTCATCAGGACCGCCTGTTGAAGCGAGAACCGGGCGATGGTCGGTCGGTTGGTCTCGAAGTCCTGTCCGTTGGTCTCGGTGGTCATTGGTCGATGACGCGCACGATGGATTGGTGAGTGACGTGCTGCAGGCCGGTGGTGATGACGCGGTCGCCGGGTTGGACGCCGGTCAATACCTGCACATGCTGCAGGTCGGACAGCAGCGGGGCGACGTCAATAGGCGTGCGGACGGCGTGTTGGCGGTCGTCGTCGCCGCGCTTTTTGACGACGTAGCAGTACTTTCGCCGATAGTTCTCGAAGACGGCGGCTCGGGGTATGGTCACGACTTTGGTTTGAGCGGTCCGCACGGCGGACCCTACATCGTGATGCGTCTTGTCCGTGTGGCGAGCTTTCTGATGCAAGGTGGCGTGCACGTGGAACCCGGGGCGCAGTCGGTGGTCGGCATTGGGGACCTCGATCTCCACCTCAAACATTCGACTGTCCAGGGTGGCGCGGGGATGGATGCGCAGGACCTGGCCGGCAAAAGTCTCACCGGGCAAAGCGGATGGGCGCATGGTGACCGGGTCTTGAGGAGCGAAGGCGACGATTTCGCGGTCGCTCAGTTGGACGATGAGCTTGAGCCGGTCGCTTTCCATGATGTCGACCAGCGGCTGGCCGGCGTGAGCGTATTCGCCCTGACGCGTGTGGACCAGTGCGATTTCGCCGGTGATCGGTGCTCGTATGAGCATCTTGTCGAGCATGATCAGGGCCTCCCGGAGGGCCGCCTGCGCCTTCTTGAGCATGGCCTGGGCGATGGCGTGCTGAGTTTCAACTTGCAGAACTTCCGTTGGATTGGTGGATCGCTGGGCTTCGAGGCGTTGCATCCTGTTGAGGTTGTCCACCGCTAGCTTCAATTCGCTATCGGCCCGATCGACGGCTGCACGGGCCTTTTCGACAGCCGTGGTCCTCAGCGAGGCATCAAGCTGGAATAGCATGTCGCCGGCATTGACACGATCGGAGACTTCCACGTATTGGTTCTCGACGTGCCCGGGGACCTGGGTTGAGATGGTCAACTGCTCAAAAGGCTGTAGAAAGCCGGAGGCGTCTACCTGGACCGCGATGGTGCGGCTACGGGCCACCGCGATTCCCACCGCAACACCAAGCTCCGGCGGCGGTTCCGTGGTGCTTTGGGCGCGCCTGGCTTCGGCGCGCTTCAGAGCAGCGACTCCAGCCGCCCCCAGCGCAGCCGTGACCAGGAGGACGATAACGAGTACGGTGGTGTCGCGTTTTGAAGCCATCACCTTCGATGCCTGGATGGGATGATGCCCATGTTGGCCGGTCTCACTTTGCCGGCGGCGCGGCGGCCACGCGTGCTTTTATGGTCCCGGTGAGCAGCACGTAGCAAAGCTTGAAGAATGCGCCGGGGCGCAGTCGCGGGCGAGGCGGTTCGGCGTTGTCGTACAGCTTGCCGATCTCATTGAAGACGGTGTCACTCTTTGTTCCGAAAGCCATTTCGCAGGAGCTGTTGACCTTGAGACAATGATAGCCGGTCTGTTGGGCGTATTCGACGCATTGCGGGATGCCGGGCATCCAGTAGTCATGCCAGCAGAATATGGCGTCGTTGGCGGCGATGCGCTGTACCGTCTGAAAGTCGCACGTTACCTGCGGGTGACGGTGCAGGCCGTCGATGAAGACGAAGTCGTAGCGTTCATCTCCTGCCGTCGGCTCGATGTCTTGCGGAGAGGTGCCTTTGTGGCTGGTAAGCAGCGTGCAATCCATTCGTTGTCGGAGCTGATCGGCGACTTGGGCGCATCGTGCCCCCTGTCCTTCGCTCTGGTTGTCAAGGGTGACGACCGACCGTCCGGCGTTTTGCTCCATCATCTTGGCGATGTAGGCGCTGCTCAGGCCGAACCCGTTGCCGATCATAAAGCACCGGGCCGGCCTGAACTTCTGGATGAGCCGGCCGATGACGCCGCACTCGTCCTCGCCGATGCTGATGGGCCCGAGGGTTCCCTTGAGGCGGTAGTGGGGGCCGCCGGGGTGGACCGCGCCGCGCGGCCAAACCCGCTCCAGGCCGGCGAGTTCGTCGAGGTTTCGGACGATTTGTCGAATCGTGCGGTAGGATGGTGTCGCGTCAATCATGTCAGGCCTTGTCTATCCCAGGCCCCGGTGAGCAGAACACCTTGGGCGCCATCGGCCGGACATTATGTGCCCTGTGGGGTGCGGCGTCGAGCGAGTGGCCCGGGGATGGCCGGGGCGTCTTGGGGCTCGTCTCACCGTCGCTGGACCGAGAATCCCTTCTCGGTCCCAGGCGTAATCGTGTCGCCGGATGGAAGGCCACACAAGGGCACGAAGCGGTTCCCGGCAACGGGGGTGCGAGAAAGGATTCTCGCACCAGCCGGTCGCACCAGCCGGCTCGTAGGGACACTCTCGCGATATGCCGCTGCAATATCTGCAGTGACTACTCTGGCAGCGGATTTGGAGTCGTCTTGACAACCGGACAGCGGAATCCATAATGTTTGATTCGTCTCGGCGCGGTCGGTGCCTGCGCGGCAACCGAACGAACGCGATTCGTATTCCTGGACTGGGAGCATAGTAGTTGGCCCGGAACGTGATATTCGCTGGCGTAGGGCATCATCTGCCCTCCAAAGTGGTGACGTCAGAAGAGGTGGAGCGTCGTGTCTATGAGACCTCCAGCTATAAGATTCCGCGCGGCCTGGTGGCAAAGGCCACCGGCATCGTGGAACGCCGCTACCGCGACGATGACGAACAGGCTTCAGATCTTGCCCTGAAGGCGTCACGGCAGGCCTTGGACCGAGCCGGGATGGTGGCTGAAGAGATCGATCTGCTCATTTTCGCTTCGTGCATGCAGGACATAGGCGAGCCGGCGACGGCCAACATCCTTCAGGAGAAGCTCGGGGCCACCCGATCGCACGTCTTCGACGTCAAGAATGCCTGCAACAGTTTTCTGAACGGGTTGGACGTGGCGGAGTCGCATATTCTGGCAGGCAAGGCGAACAACGCATTGATCGCCGTAGGCGAACCGCTCTCGTTGACCATCGACTGGAACATCGGATCAACGGGTGACCTACGCTCGCGCATATCAGCTTTGACGCTGGGCGATGCGGGAGCGGCGGCGGTGATTCGGGCGGAGGCGAACGAAAACGGCCGTGGTATTCTGCCCTCAGCGTTCAAGACCTTCGGCGATCAATGGCGACATGCAACCGTGCTGAGTGGGGGCAGCATGTACCGTTTGAGCAAGGAGCATAGTTACTTCCGTGGAAACGGCCACGAGCTACGCGATCAGGCCCTCAAGCACGTCCCCGATTTGGTTCTGAAGACTTTCAAGAAGGTCGGTTGGTCGCCCGATGACGTTGACCTGGTATGCTGCCATCAGGTGACCATGGACCTGGTCGATGAGATTGCGGAGTTGTGCGGGGTGCCGGCCGAGAAGTGCGTGGTGTCCATCCGGGACTGCGGTAACACGGCGGCGGCGAGTATCCCGCTGGGGCTCTCGCGAGCCTGGTCTCAAGGGCGGCTTCGGCCTGGTACGAAGGTCCTGCTGGTGGGCGGCGCCGCCGGATTCAGCGTCGGTGTTGTGCCCCTGGTCTGGTGATGTAGAAGCGGTGCCTGTCTTCGTAACCGGTGGAACGGGGTTTGTCGGCATTAACTTGATCCGGTCGCTGGTGTCGGACGGGCATCAGGTTCGGGCCCTGGTCCGGCCGACGTCCCGCCGCGTGGGGCTGGACCCGGAAAAGGTGGAATTTGTTCACGGTGACGTGACCGACGCCGATTCGATTCGTCGGGGCATGGAGGGTTGTGACCAAGTCTATCATCTGGCGGGGTGGGTGCAGTTCACGCCATGGGGCGCAGAGACGGCGCGACGGGTCAACGTCGGCGGCACGGAAAACGTCTGCCGGGCGGCGATGGAGTCCGGCGTTCGGAGGTTGGTGCATACCAGTTCGATCGCTGCCGTAGGCCGCGGGCCGACAGACGCGCCGGCCACCGAGGACACACCCTGGAATCTGGGCGGGTTGCGGGCGCCCTACTACCGGACAAAGCATGAAGCCGAACAGGTGGTGCAACGTTACGCAGGGCGCGGCTTGGACGCGGTGGTGGTCAATCCCGGTTACATCGTGGGCCCCTATGACATCAAACCGACGGGCGGTCGCCTGTTGATCCGTATTGTGACGCGGCGGGTTCCGGGTTATCCGGCGCGGGGTGGGGTGGGCTTCGTTGACGTGCGCGAAGTGGTGGAGGGGATGCGATTGGCGATGGAACGGGGTGTCCGCGGCGAGCGTTACGTCCTGGTCGGGGAAAACATGACCTACCGGGCGTATGTCCGTCTGGTTGCTCGGGTGGGCGGCGTTGAACCGCCCAAGTGGGCGGCGTCCTATTGGATGCTGTATCCGTTGGCGGTGGGGGCGACGGTGTTGGGAGGGGTTCGGCCCCGGGCCTTTGCGGATTTCAACATGACCGTGTTGCGGACGGGCTTCTGTGAGCACTACGTCAGTTCAGCCAAGGCCCGGCGGTCGCTGGGAGTGAAGTGTTGGCCGATCGAGAAAGCGGTCTCCGACGCCTTGAATTGGTTTAAACAAAACGGCTATGTCCAGCGCACCTCGGACGGATGGCGCGTTCCGCAGCGCGCGAACTGACCGGCCCGGCGACGTGGGTGGAAGCGTCCTCCACGGGCATAACCACATTATTGACAATAGATTACGTCTACGTCGGCGGTTTTGTGAGGCGTTGCGGTGTCAGAATCTGTCACATCCGTTCGGGGTTAATTCACCTCCGGCTATTCCAAGAGGCTGACGGTATTTGTTAAGACATACCGGCGCGGTCCCTTTTTCAAAGGTTGGGCAAGGCAGGTGCGGGCAGGGTGTTGCCGCCACGGCCAACTGAGTTGGCGGTGGTGTCGGCGACCGTTGAGCGAACTTCGCGATGCGATCGTTCCGGGACGGCTTTGCGCTGTGGTAATGTCAACATGGTGATGACCGACAGTTCCCGCGACCATTCCTCCATAGGCGTGGTGTTGATCGACGAGCATGAGTTGGTGCGACAGGGTATCGCCATGCAGATAAATGCTGTGCCCGGGATGCGGGTGGTGGCCAGTTCCGCCGACGCAGTCTCGGTGGTCCGCGAGGTTGCGGAGGCCAAGCCGGACGTGGTACTGATCGATGGGGACCTGGAGGAGTCCTGCGTGTTCGCGGCCATCAGGCGGCTTCGGGCTCACTGGCGGGGGATTCCGGTGATACTAATAGTTGCAAAGCTGCGTGACTGTGTCATCGAGCGCGCCCAGTCCACGGGAATTGACGGCATAGTGACCAAGCGGGATTCGTTCAGAACTGTTCGGGCGTCTATTGAAGCGGCGGTCGCCGGCCGCCGTTTGTATTCGCGACAGGTCATGCAGCGTCTGGCGGCATCGCAAAGATGCGGGTCCGCTTCGGCCAGGCGGAGCAGCGGAGTCGGTGGATTGACCCCGCGCGAGTTGGAGGTGCTGCACCATCTGGTCGCGGGCCGGTCGGTGAGGCATACGGCGGCCCTGCTCAACCTGGCGTCGCCTACCGTAGACAATCACAAGGCACGTCTGATGAAGAAGCTCGGCGTTCACACAACCGTTGAGTTAACGCGCTACGCCATCCGCGAGGGGGTAGTCACACCCTGAGCCGGATTCTCGGAGCTTGGAAGTTGAAGGTCCCCCTCCCAACCTTCAACCTTCCCCCTTGATCGATGAGGGAGCGGAGATTACGCATCCGGCGTCTGCCAAACGACAAAGTCACTGCCGGCGTCAATTCGGGGTAGTGGAGAGTCTCGGAAGGAGGGCCCTAAGCGCTGGAATCAGGGTGCATGACATGCCGTGTTCGATCAAGCGTCGCTGCCGTTGGTTCGATATTGACCCAGACGGGATTGTATGGCACTCTCTGGTAAGCCTGCGGTAAGGGCGTTCGGTCCATCGAAAGTCTTGCGGCACGGGAAGCGCTTATCGGCCGCGGTGTGTTCGGTTTCCGTGCATAATGGGGGTCTTCCACGGTGCCTGCTGACACCCACACTTGCGTGGGCGCTGTTGACGTTTCGATCGTGATCCCGCTGCGCAATGAGCAGGAGAACGTTGAGCCGCTGTACCGCGAGCTCACCGACGCGATGCGCGGGGGCAGGTATTCCTATGAGGTGCTCTTCGTTGACGACGGCAGCCGTGACGATACGTTGGCGAATCTTGAACGGGTGACATCGGGTGACCCTACGTGCACCGTGGTGGAGCTGGCGCGGAATTTCGGGCAAACGGCTGCCCTGGCTGCGGGATTCGAACTGGCCCGGGGCCGGTATATCGTTGCGATGGACGGCGATCTGCAAAACGACCCGGCGGATATTCCCGGTCTATTGGATCAACTGAATGAGCCTCCCGGTTATGACGTGGTCAGTGGTTGGCGAAAGAATCGCCGGGACAAGCTGTGGAGCAGGCGGTTGCCCTCGGTGCTGGCCAACAGATTGATCCGCTGGGTGACCAACGTGCACATCAAGGATCTTGGCTGCACGTTGAAGGCATATCGGCGGGAGGTGCTTGAGGACGTGAACCTGTACGGGGAGATGCATCGGTTCCTGCCGATTATCACGCGTTGGCGTGGGGCCCGTATCGCCGAACGCCCGGTGAACCACCGGCCGCGGATACACGGCAGGACCAAGTACGGCCTGCGCCGCACGGTGAAGGTGCTCTTGGACCTGATCACCGTGAAGTTCCTGGGGGATTATCTGACCAAGCCGATTTACTTCTTTGGAAAGCTGAGCCTGGTGAACCTGGCCGGCGCGTTTGGGGTCTTGGGGGTGGCGATATGTCAGAAGTTCGGGATATTGACGTCGCAGCCGTTGAATCTCAACCGCAATGTGCTGGTGCTGCTGGCGGTGATGCTGGGTTTGATGGCCGTGCTGTTTGTCGTGATGGGGGTGCTGTCGGAGCTTCTGGTACGCATCTATCATGAGAGCCAGGGCCGCAAGGTTTATAAGGTCCGCAGATTGATCCGGGGCGGGTCTACCCCTTAGTTCATCGATAGATTGATGGCGGAGGGCGCGGACCGATGAGTGACAAACAGAGACGCGCCCGTAAGGAAGCGGGCACTGTGAAGGGGCGAGGAAAAGGTCCCGCTCCCTTACGGTCGCGTCTCGGAAACGGGTCGTGGTTCGGGGATCCCCCCCCCTCACGGTCGCGGCTCGGGGGCGGAGTCGGCCATGGAGAGACAATCCGGAAGTTTGTGTTCCAAGCGCATCCTGATGGTCGCTCCGCAGCCTGTTTTCGAGCCGCGGGGAACACCATTTAGTGTCGTTTACCGGATTCGGGCGTTGTGCCGGGCGGGCCATCAGGTTGACCTGCTGACTTACCCGTACGGGCGAGACGTGAATATCCGGGGACTGCATATCGTTCGTGTGCCGCGGCTTCCGATGGTTCGCGGGGTGCGTATCGGGCCTTCGATTCCGAAGCTGATGCTGGACGCCATGCTGGTGGTGTGGATGGCGGCCATGCTGGTTGGGCGGCGGTATGACTGCATCTGGTCGCACGAGGAGGCGGGGCTGTTCTGCGGCATTGCATCGCGCATCGGGCGCATACCGCACGTTTACGACATGCACTCCGATCTTTCGCAGCAGATGAGGAACTATTCGCGGTTCGACGTAGCGTTGATCCGGTGGGTGTTTGATGTGCTGGAGCGGACGATTATCCGTCTGAGCGACGTGGTGCTGGTCATCTGTCAGGATTTGCTGGAGACGGCCCGGGCCAAGGCACGGTCCAAGCCGGTGTTTCTGGTGGAAAACTACTGCACGGAAGTGGACTTCCTGGATGACCAGGCGCCCGATCCGGCGGAGCTGCGGCAGGCGCATCAGCTCGACGGGCGGACGGTGGTGCTGTACATCGGGTCGTTAGAGCCTTATCAGGGTATCGATCTGTTGATGGGGGCGGTGGCCTACCTGGGGCGCCGTAAGATCGCCTGCCGTTTGCTGGTGGTGGGCGGGCGCGACGTGCAGGTGGAGGCGTTGCGGCGCGAGGTTGACCGGCAAAAGTTGGGGCATGCTGTGGACGTTGTGGGAACGGTGTCACCTGCGGCGGTGCAGTCGTACATTGAAGTGTCGGATATTCTGGTGACCGCCCGGTCCCGGGGCACCAATGTGCCGCTGAAGTTGTATAGCTACATGAAGAGCGGCAAGCCGATTGTGGCAACGAACATCTACAGCCATACACAGTTGCTGGATGACAAGACGGCGCTCCTGGTCGAACCGGAGGCCCAGGCGTTGGGGCGCGGCATTGAGCGGCTGGTTGGGGATGGAGCCCTGCGAGAACGACTTTCGTGCAGCGCTCGGGTCAAGGCGGCTGCGTTCGCCGATGACTGCTTCGAGCGACGGATTCAGTCGGCGTTGGACAGTGCGTGCAAGCGTGGTCGTCAATGATGCCGTGGTTTGGATTCCAGCGAAGCCCACGGGTTGCAACCCGTGGGCTTGACGCGGTGCGATCGTACTGGAACAGCCACGTTCATGATTGGAGGGTGGCTCGAAGCGAGGTGGGGACCAGGGAGTTCTTTGCCGAAATCGAGGCTTACCGGTTTGAGAAGCTGCATTATCTGCCACGGCTGGTCGACTTCGGCGGTCACCGGGGGCGGCGGGTGCTGGATGTGGGGTGTGGCGTGGGAAATGATCTCTCTCGTTTCGCGGCGGGCGGAGCTGACGTGGTAGGGATTGACCTGGCAGAGCATTCGATTCAGTTGTCGCGAAGGAACTTCGCTCAGCGGGATCTTTGCGGGCGGTTTTTGGTGACCGACGGCGAAGCGCTGGCCCTGCCGGCGGAGTCTTTTGACGTGGTTTATTGTCACACGGTGCTGCATTTTACGCCCGATCCGGCGCGAAGGATTGCCGAGATCCATCGCGTGCTGCGTCCAAACGGGCTGGCGATCATCATGACGGTGAACCGTCATTCCTGGCTCAAGCTCTTGAGCAAGGTGATGCGTGTGGAGATCGATCATCTGGACGCGCCCATTTTTCGTGAATACAGCAGGCGAGAGTTCGGCGGTTTGCTGTCAGCGTTTTCGTGTGTTCGCATTGTGCCGGAGCGCTTTCCGGTAGCCACGCGGGTGCATGGTGGCGTAAGGGCCATGTTGTACAATAGGGTGTTCGTGGGGGCGTTCTCCTTGTTGCCCGGGAAGTTAGTGGCGTGGTCGGGGCATCACTTGATGGCGTTCGCTTCCAAGTCACCCAGGCCCGAGACGTCCCAGACCTCTGCCGGGTGACCGGTCCCGGGCCATGAAGCGTAATCCTTCCAACTTGACGAAGCGTGCCTACGACCTGTTGGTCGTCGGCGCGGGGATACACGGAGCTTGTGTGGCCCGTGACGCCGCCATGCGCGGGATGCGCGTGGCTTTGATCGATCGTGCTGATTTCGGGGGCGCGACGTCTCATAATTCTCTGAAAATCGTGCACGGCGGGCTGCGCTATCTGCAGCACGGTGACTTTCGGCGGATGCGCCAGTCGGTTGTGGAGCGGCGTTTCTGGCTTAGCGCTGCACCGCACCTGGTGCGGCCGCTCAAGTTCGTGATGCCTACGTATGGACACTTGTTGCGCGGTCCCGAAGCGCTGTGGGCAGGGATGAAGGTGCATGATCTTGTGGGCATGGATCGGAACAAGGGAGTTCCGCCCGACCGGCGGCTTCCGAGTGGGCGCGTTATCTCGAAAGACGAATGTGCTAGGTTGATACCGGGAATCGACCAGACGGGTCTGACCGGGGCGGCTGTGTGGTATGACGGGCAGATGGTTGAATCGGACCGTGCGGTGTTGGCTTGCGTGGAGGACGCCGTTCGCGCCGGGGCCGACGTGGCCAACTACGTGAGCGCGGAGGCGATTGACCTGCGCGGTGCGCGAGTAGAGGGTGTTCGGGCCCGTGACCTGCTGAACCAATCGGAATTCGACATTCGTGCATCGGTGACGGTTAACACGTGCGGCCCCTGGGCGGGCAGCCTCTTGCGTCGCTCGGGCAGGAGAATAAGCGTTGGACGTATGCCAGCCCTGGCAAGAGGGATGAACCTGGTCACGCGGCGTCTGTTTGATGACTACGCGGTGGGCATTATGAGTGGGCGATCGCCGGACGCACTGGTTCCGCGCGGCGGCCGATTGTTCTTCATCACGCCTTGGCGCAACTGGTCGGTTATCGGAACGAGTCACTTGCCTTACCGGGACGATCCGGACCATTTCGATTTCACCGAAGAAGACATTGAGCTGTTGATCGGCGAGGTCAACAATGCCTACCCGCCGGCGGATCTTAAACGTGAGGATGTTCACTATTGCTACGCCGGCCTGACTCCGGCTGCGGAGGGTCTTGGTTGCGATGAGGTGCGTCGCGGGCGCCGGCATGAGATCATTGATCACCAGCGGGCGGACGGGCTGACCGGGTTGATAAGTGTGATCGGCGTCAAGTACACCACGGCGCGTTTGGTGGCGGAGCAGGTGGTCGATGGGGTGTGCCGAAAGCTGCCGGGCAGGTTCGAGGAGTGCCGGACGGCGGTCAGCCCGCTGCCCGGCGGGGAGATACCTGATGGTTTCGAGGAGCTGGTCTCCGAGGCATGCCGTTCACGCCCACGGGTTGCAACCCGTGGGCTTGATAGTGGCGGTTTGGTAGGCGAGGGCTGGTCTGCGGCGGCGGTGCGATATCTTGTGGAAAACTATGGGACGGAATATCGTCGTGTGGTCGGGGCTGGAGAAACGGCGGAAACCGTGCACCAAACACGGGTTGCCAAATGCCAGTGCCGATATGCTGTAGACCAGGAGATGGCGGTGCGGCTGTCTGACCTGGTATTCCGGCGGACCAGCCTGGCTGCTTCGGAAGAGGTGACCGATGAGGGTCTGGAGTGGTGCGCTCAGATGATGGGATCGGCGTTGGGTTGGAGTGACCAGCGGCAGCGTGCTGAGCTGGATGACGTGCGCGGCCGTCTGGCCCGGCACCGCCGTGCGAGTGGAACTGTTGGACAGGTTCTCTAACCTGTCGTTGACCGGCTGGAAAGCCGGTCCCACAGAGTTGCTTGAGGGGTTCTGTTGATGGATCAGACGGTGCTGGTCACCGGGGCTAACGGCTACACCGGTTATTATTTTTCGCGTTATCTGGCTGAGCGCGGGGTCGGCGTGCGGGCCATGTACTACCCGCCGGACGGTGAGCCGGACCTGCACCATGAGCGATTGGAGCTGGTGCCGGGGGACGTTCGGAATCGCAGCCAGGTGGAACGTGCCGTGGACGGCATTGACACGGTGTACCATATCGCCGCCTTGTATCGCCCGACCAACGTGCCCAAGCGGGCGTTTTGGGATGTGAACGTCGAGGGCACACGGAACATGGTTGAATCGGCGGTGCAGGCGGGTGTGAAGCGGTTTGTTCACTGCAGCACGATCGGGGTTCACGGCACCACCGGGAATGCGCCGGTTGACGAAGATGCCGCGATTCAGCCGGACGATTATTATCAACAGACCAAGTGGGAGGGTGAGAAGCTGGCGTTGGAGCTGGCCCAGGATCTGGGATTGGGGCTTTCGGTGATCCGCCCCGCGGGGATTTACGGTCCGAGCGAGAAGCGATTTCTCAAGATCACTCAACTGGTGAAGCGGCGTCGCTTTGTGATGTTCGGTTCGGGCGAGACCTGCTACCACTTCGTCCACGTCAAGGATTTGTCGGATGCGTTTGTGCTGGCCGCCGAGCGCGACCAAGCCTTGGGTCGATCGTATATCATTGCGGACGATCATGCGATAACGATCAATAGCATGGTGGCCATGCTGGCGGACGGATTGGGCGTGCCGCGTCCGGGAATGCGGTTGCCCTATGTGCTTCTCAAGAGCGCCGCGATAGTCTGCGAAGGCCTGTGCAAGCCGCTGGGCATTTCACCACCGATGCACCGGCGGCGGGCGGCGTGGTTTGTGAGCAGCCGGGCTTTTGACATATCACGGGCCCGCAACGAATTGGGATACTCGCCCAGCGTCAGGATTGAGGACGGCATAAAGGAAATGGTGGATTCGTTTTCGGAGGCGGGGTGGCTGTGTTAGTTCTGGGCATCGCAGATGGTCAGACCAGCGGCGCTTGCGTGGTGGCCGACGGCAGGATTCTGGCTGCGGTCAACGAAGAGCGGATAGTCCGTCTGAAACAAGCCCGCGGGTTCCCCCGTAAGTCGATCACGGAAGTGCTCCGGCTGGCGGGTGCTGCCCCGGCTGATATCGGCGCGGTGGCTCTTTCCGATCTTCGTATGAAGCTTCGCGAAGAGGTGGATGGTTGGCCGGGTTGGTTCGAGGCGCGGGCGGAGGGCCGCGGGGGGATCAACGACGTTTTCTTCCGGGCCGCGGCCCGCTTCGGCGGGTTGTTTCCCTATGTTCCGGGTTTGCGCACGGCATATTACGGACTCCGCTGGCCGATTTTTCATCGTCGCCGCAAACGCATTCCCCAGATCCTTCGCGACGAGTTTGGGATCACCGCGCCGGTACGTTTCTTTCATCACCACTTCGCCCATGCGGCTTCAGCCTACTACACCTGCGGTCAGCGTGATGCCCTGGTCATTACCATGGACGGCGGCGGAGACGGGCACTGCGCTCATGTTTACAGCGCCCGGAACGGTGAACTCGAACTTCTGTCGACGACCGGTTCGTACAACTCGCTGGGGAACTACTACGCCTACGTTACGGCGATTTGCGGTTACAAAGCCAAGAGGCATGAGGGGAAGATCACCGGGTTGGCGGCACACGGTGAGCCGGTCTACCGCGAGCTTTTCGACTCGCTCATCGGTTGCCGGAACGGGCGTCTGGTGAACCGCGGGCGGGTGTTGTTCAACGGTGCCGTCGAAAGGATCACATCGTCGCTGCCGGAGGGGTGGAAGCATGAGGATCTGGCTGCGACGATTCAACGCGTTGCTGAAGATGTGACCAGGGCGTTCATCGGGCACTGGGTGGGGGTTACCGGGCATCGCAGCGTGGCGCTGGCCGGCGGTATCTTCGCCAACGTGCGCATCAACCAGGAGATCCTGGAGATTCCCGGTGTGGATCGTATTTTCGTGCATCCGGGGATGGCGGACGAGGGGTTGTTTGTGGGATCAGCGCTGGCGATGGATCGTGAGCTGCAAGTGCGGAAAGGGTGTGCCTATGTGCCGGCTGATCTGCCTCACGTATACCTTGGCACCGATCTGTCGGAACTCGAGTGTGAGCAGGCCCTACGGCGTGCGGATCTAGAGTTTGGCCGGCCGCCTGACATCTCGTCGCACGTGGCCGGTCTTCTCGCGGAGGGGAAGGTCGTTGCCCGTGCCATCGGACGTATGGAGTATGGTCCCCGGGCCCTGGGGAACCGTACGATCATGTATCAGCCCAATGACCCCAGCGTAAACGACTGGTTGAATGAACTACTCAAGCGTACGGAGTTCATGCCGTTCGCTCCGGCGAATCCCTATGAGTTGGCCGGACAGTTCTACGTGGACCACGACGGGGCGCTGGACACCGCCCGATTCATGACGGTCACCATGGAATGTACACCGTACATGCGCGAGCATTGTGCCGGGGTCGTGCACGTTGACGGCACGGCCCGCCCGCAGCTTGTTCGCCGGGAAGACAACCCCGGGTTCTACGACATCATTCAAGCATACGCCGCGCTCACGCAGGTGCCTGTGATCATCAACACGTCGTTTAATATCCACGAGGAGCCGATCGTGCGAACGGCCGACGACGCAGCGCGGGCCTTCATCGAGAGCGAACTGGACCATCTGCAATTGGGCCCTTTTGTCGCGGTGGGGCCCGTGGGCAGTCAGCGAGTTCGCGAGAAATGGAAGGGCAAGAGCGTCTGGGGCCGCACGACTGTGCAATCGGTGCAGTGACCATTAGCTACGGTGAGGATTGATCGGTGTGCGGAATCGCCGGGATAGTCAGCTCTGAGGGAGTCGACCGTGAGGCGCTGCGGCGGATGGCTGATGCCCTTCGCCATCGTGGTCCTGACGATGAAGGCTTCCTGTTCAAAGACGAAATAGGCCTGGCCCATCGGCGCCTCAGCATCATCGACCTCGAGACCGGCCACCAACCCATCTCCAACGAAGACGACACCGTCTGGATCATCTACAACGGTGAGGTTTATAACTACCGGGAACTGCGGGAAGAATTGGTCGCGTCGGGGCACCGTTTCAAGACCCACACGGACACTGAGGTCATTTTGCATCTCTATGAAGCGATGGGCTGGGAGTGCGTTCACCGATTGCGCGGGATGTTCGCGTTTGCCATCTGGGATCAGCCGAACAGGCGGCTGTTCATGGCGCGTGATCCGATGGGACAAAAACCGCTGTTCTTCTACAATAACGGAAGCACCTTCGCGTTCGCATCGGAGGTGAAGGCCATCCTCTCTTCAGGATTGGTTCAGCCCGCGTTGGACCTCAACGGCATGTGGCACTACATGTCGCTACGCTATTTGCCGGATCGCTATTCGCTTTTTAAGGGCATAGAAAAGCTTCCGGCAGGATCGCGCGCGGTTTTGCAGAACGGCGAACTCACCGTCGAGCGTTATTGGGATCTGGACTTCACCAACAAGCAGGCCAATAACGAGGATGACGTTGTCGAGGGCTTGCATTCGATTCTGCTGGAAACCACGCGGTCCCATCTGGTCAGTGACGTTTTAGTGGGGGCGTTTCTGAGCGGAGGCATCGATTCCAGCACGGTGGCGGCGGTGATGGCCTCGAGCGGAAACGGGACCATACCGGTCTTTTCGATAGGGGTTAAGGAGCGGCGGTTCAACGAGTTGCCCTATGCCCGATTGGTAGCCGCTAAATTCCAAATGGAGCATCACGAGAAGGTGGTTCAGGCGGACCTCATCCATCTCATCCCCGACATGGTTCACCACATGGATGAGCCTTCCGATCCGTTTGGCGTCGGCGTCTATATTGTGTCGCAGCTCGCCAGCGAGTCCGTTAAGGTGGTCTTGGGGGGTGACGGCGGAGATGAAAACTTCGCAGGATACGATCGTTACGCGGGCAACCGGCTGGTTGACTACTACTGCCTGCTGCCCGGATGGTTCCGCTCGCGGATCATGGCCCGGATCGTGAACCTGATTCCGCACTCCTTCGGGTACAAGAGCTTGGCGCAGAAGGCGGAATGGTTGAACGAGATGTCGCAGTATGAAGGAGGGGAGCGGTATGCCCGCAGCGCGAGCTTTCTGCGGTTCACACCCGAGGCCAAGGAACAGCTCTTCACTCGCTCGGCACGGAATCGGATCGACGACCCTGATTCGGTCGGTAAGATCATGAGCTTGTTCAGTGCCGACAACGCATCTGAACTTGTGGACAAAATGCTCTACACCGATCTGATGACGCGTATGCCCGACCATCTGTTGACCATCGTCGATCGCATGTCGATGGCACATTCGCTTGAAGTCAGATCCCCGCTGGTGGATCACAAGCTGGTTGAGTACGCTGCATCGATCCCAGCCGACCTCAAGCTTCGCGGCAGGCAACTGAAGTACGTTCTCAAGCAGGTGGCCTCCCGGTATCTGCCGCGGGAAGTGATCCACCGCGCCAAGCAGGGATTCGGGTTTCCGCTGGCGTTCTGGATGCGGAATGAACTGAGCACCTTTCTGCGAAATCTGTTCGCACAGTCCCGGTTTGTGGAATTGGGGATTTTCGATCGTGGTGTCATGAAGAACCTGCTCGAGGCTCATCTCTCGGGGAAAGCCGACCACAACTTCCGGCTTTGGGTCCTGATGAACTTGGAGATCTGGTACCGGCTGTGCATCGAGCGTGAGTCCGTGGACTCGATCCGTGAGTTCATCGATCGATTGATGACGGACGGCGCGGACCGATAGTATGTAACTGATATCGACGGCATGTCGCAATTGCCTGCAAACGTCAACCACGACCACCGAACGTCTGAAACGCTCCCTCACGGCCGCGGCTTGGATGGGGAGTCGGGGGCCGCATGGCAGAGCGCGGGATCACGACGGGTGAAGATAGCGCTTCGCGCCCTGGTGAGTGTCGCCCTGTTGGCCGCGGTTATTGTGCACGTGGGCAACGAGTCGTTGCTGGATTCGTTGCGTCGGGCCGGTGCTCGCTGGTGGCTTCTGGTGCCCTCTCTGGTGATGCCCCCGGCCTTTGGCTATGCGATGGGTGTGTTGCGTCTGCGTGCGCTGTTTCGGGCGCAGCGGGTGCGGCTTGGGAGCGGTGAGGTATTGCGGGCCATGCTCATCGGCACGTTGTTCAACCAGCTCTTGCCGACGTCGGTGGGCGGCGACGCGTCGCGGGTATGGTACATGGTCCGCCGGGTGGGCCAATTGCCCGCGGTTCTGTCATCCGTGCTTCTGGGGCGGGCAATGGGTGTGGCAGCCCTGTGCATCTTGGTGATCACCGGCAGCGTGATTCATCCCGTGTGGTTCTCCCAGATTCCGGCGCTGCGTTATTGCGTCGGTGTGCTGGTGGGCGTACTTATGGCGGCGGCGGTTGCGTTGGCTTGGATCAGGGCACCGGCGGCTGAGCCGGGCGTGGATCGGTTTGGCCTGCGTCGGGCGTGGTTCAAGCTGGCCACGGCCTTTGCCCGTTTTCGGCAGCACCGCACCATTCTGGCAAAGACGCTTCTCTATTCGCTTGCCCTGCAGGCCGAAATCGTGCTGCAATACTGGCTGTTCAGCTTGTGTTTGGGTGTGGATGTTTCGTTCGATCGCTTCCTGGTGGCGGTCCCGTTGGTATCGCTGGCTGCGATGGCGCCCTTTTCGCTCAACGGCATCGGGATTCGTGAATGCGTCATGATCTGGATATGCGCCCCGCTGGGGATCACCCAAGGAGACGCAGCCGTTATCGCTTGGCTGTTTGTGGCCGGCGGATTGTTCTACGCCGGGGTTGGGGCGGTGGTATTGAGCCGGTCGATGACCCGGGGGCGTGCGGACACGCCGCCCGCAGCAGCCCTGGACCGGAGCGGGACGAATCACGACGCCCGCGGGTAGCGGGCCGGCTGTGCAGAAGGACTGTTCCGGCAATCGTCGGCAATAGCGTCGCAATGACAAGATCCCATTGGGAACCAGCCATGGCCCTGAATTGTCGCACGGCAGGCAACAAGTCGAGATGGGACGGGAAGCGAGCTAGGAGCCTGTGAATCCCGCCTGGAACATGCCGAAGTCGACCAAGTCCACGTCCTCGTCGTGGTCCAGGTCGAAGCAGGCGCACTCGGGCGACAATGGACCGCCATCCGGGCCAGACACGCAATTCGCGAATGCCCCATAGTCAAAGAGATTGACCACGCCGTCGGCGTTGCAGTCACCCGAAGGGAGCATGGCCTCCATCAGCAGTTTCATCGCCTGATTGGTGAGGGGGCCGGGGGGAGTGCCGCCGGTGATGTTGGCGTTGTTGTAGGAAACTACGATTCCCAACTCGGGCATGATCCACAGGGCCCGTCGAGGTCCGTGGCCGAACGCGCCGTAAGTACCCGGCGGCGCGTCGGGAAACGAGCGAAAACCGTCGCGGTCCACCCCGTTAGTCCACCACGTCCAACTGTAGCTACCGTGATGATCAGCCTGGTCGTCCGGGATATCGCCCCCTCCGAAAGTGCGCCGGCCCGGGCACATTTCGGCTTGAAGGGCGAGTGTGCGTGGGATGTCGTTGGACAGAGCGCTGCTCACCGCCAGGGTTACGTGTTTCCGGCTGATGACCTGAGTGCCGTTCCAGTTCCCCTGGCGCAAATAGAGCAGCCCAAAGCGGGCGAAGTCGCGGACGGAGATGCGCACCCGACCGGGGCGGTCGCCCGTGCCGAAAGCCATGAACGTGGGGTTGTCCTGGAATCTAAGGACGTCGGTGAGCAGAGGGCCCAGTACGGTCTTGTCGACATTGTCGTAGGTAGCTCCGTATACCTTGAGAAAGAGGGTGTCCCAGTACAAGGCCACCTGCCAATCGTTGTAATTGAAGGCGGTCCCGGGCTTTTCGCTGACGCCGTAGCAGGATATCATATTGGCCATGTGCCGGAAGGTGATGCCGCGGTCTTTGAAGCCGAGATCCGCGTTGATGTCGCCCAGGCACGGCTCATAGTCGAGCGCCAGGGCATCGAGACCGGGCAACCGACCGCTCTCCACCGCCACGAAGAGGAAGTGGCTGATGAACGGTTTAGCCGCCGAGGCAATATCTCTGCGAAGGCTCTGGTCTCCCCAGGTATGGACCATGTAGCCGTCGCGCACCACGCAACCGCGGCCGCCGACGAATGCGGTGAAATCGTTGAGCCTGGTCGCCTTCATCCCCATTTCTGCAGGAGTGCGGGTTTCCCATGTCGCGCCGGGGAAGACGTCGTCGGCAGCGGTGTTGGTCGCAGCCGCCGCGGCCGCAAGGAACCAGCAAAGCGCCGCGCGGAACATGTACCGTCGGCTGGAGGGCGCATCATCATCTAGTGGCACGTGGTATTGGGACATCAAAGCCATTGCGGAAACAGCGCATTCCCGTCCTCTTCCGGTTGCAGCGTGCGGTCCTCCGTTGGCGCGAAGCGAACCACCATGGCGAGCGTTCAGCGGTCAGCTTTCAGCAGTCAGCCAGACCGAAAATCGGCCCCGTCGCTGATCACCCCCATTTCAAATCAGCGGTCAGTGGCCAGCACTCCACTGATAGCGGATCGCTGAACGCTGACTGCTGATGGCTGAACGCTTACCTGCTATGATTATGCACAATAGGTAGCTGCAAAGTCAAGGAAAGAGCGGTGCGCGGCACGTTAGGGCACGCTATTTCCGGACCTATTAGCAGTACAACGCAAGGTCAGCCGTTTCTGTGTGTGGGACCGGCTTTCCAGTCGGTCGACGACAGGCGGGGAATCCGGTCTCACGGGATTTGTTGTAGCCTGCAAGTCAATGTGGGTGGCGATCGAGTGCTGCGGCGGCCTGTTGAACCGCATCTTCAGGCGAGGCGGCGTCAGTTAGCATCGCGCTGGCCCGGTAGGGTTCCAACGCAGAGCCGGCGTCGAAGCCAAGCAGTATGACACGCTTCTTGTTTTTCAAGGCAAGTGCAACTTCTGAGAGCGTGCCGGCGGACCCCGGGCAGGCGATGACAACGTCGCTGGAAAGTATGTTGACTACGTTTCGTGCGTCGCCCAGGCCGGTGACGATGGCGAAGTCGAGATCGGGCGAGGCGTTGTGCGTGTCGTTGTCGGGCAGGATTCCGAGGACGGTTCCGCCAGCCTGGGCTGCGCCTTTGGCGGAGGCAGCCATTACGCCCTGATTGCGGCCGCCATTGAGCAGGACCCAGCCGCGCTGGGCTATCAACGTGCCCAGGCGGTGAGCCCGCTGAGCGACGTGGTGGTCAACGTTTGCGCCGCCCATCACGCCAATCACCGGCTTTCGCATTTGTCGTCTCGTCGGATGATCCCGCTTGATTCCTGTCCCATATGGACAGAGTGCATACATCCGCAAGAATGGTCAAGTCGCAATGGTGTTTGTTTCACACGAGTTTCATTTCAGAGGCGGGCTGGATTGCGGTCGATATTGTACCCGTAGCAGGACCGCTGAGCGTGAACACGGGCGGACAAGCCGCCCGTAGTACGCCGGGAAGGTTTAATGCGAGCGTTCGTCACGGGAGCTACGGGATTCATCGGGCGGCGGCTGGTGGAGCGATTACTACAGGCCGGCGACGAGGTCACCGCGCTGGTGCGCCCAACGCTTCCTCACGGTCGCGTCTCGGATGGGGAGTCGCGGATCGTATTGCCGCCGCCGGTACGCGTCGTGCATGGCGCGTTGTGTGACCATGTCAAATCTCTTCAATCGGCGATGACCGGCTGTGACATCGTCTACCATCTGGCGGCCCGCATCTCCTTCGATGCAGCCGAACTGGAACAGCTACTCCAGATCAATGCCGGCGGCACCCGCAATGTGCTCATGGCTGCCAAGGCGGCCTCTGTCGTCCGCACCGTTGTCGTCAGCAGCGCCTGCACCATCGGCCTGTCGCATCATGGGGACCGACTTCTCGACGAATCGGCCAGATGCGACCAAAGCCTGCCCCAGCGCAACCCCTATATGCGCAGCAAGCTGGCGGCGGAGGCGCACGCGTTTGAGGCTGCCCGGGCCGGGCAGGACGTCGTGGTTGTCAATCCAACAACGGTTTTTGGGCCTGGCGACCGTTCGCTCAACTCCGGCACCATCGTCCGGCAGATGGCCCGGGCCCGTGTGATGCCGGTTCCGCCGGGGGGGACCAACGTGATTGACGTCGACGATGCGGCTGAGGGCATCCGCGCCGTCGGGCTCCGGGGTCGATCCGGCCGGCGATACATTCTGGGGGGCTCGAATCTTCGTTTTCAGCAGATCGTCGAGCGCGTTGCCGAAGTGATCGGCCGGCGTCCGCTGCTGGTGCCCTTGCCCTCAATGGCCCGTCATCCGATGGCGGCAGCCGCCTGGGCGGTCCAGCGAATCAGCCGCAGTCGTCTAATCACCCCACAGATCGTTGCCGATACATTCGCATTCAAGTTCTTTTCAAGCCGGCGGGCTGAATCGGAATGCGGATGGCGAGCACAACGGGACTTCACCAGCACCTTGGCGGCCGCGTGGGATTACTACCGACGCGAGGGATTGATCACCCTTGCAGGGTGTGTCACGTCCAGAGGCTGCCCGGGATGAATCCCGCGGCTGGCCCAACTGCCGCCGACGTCAAGCGGGCCAACCGCCGCCTGTACGACGCGGTGGCGGACGCCTACGAAGCCATTGACGGTCGACGGGACGCGACCCTGTCGGCGTGGATTCGGTCACGCTTGGAAGAGCTGGCCGGCGTGCATGGTGACGCTGTGCTGCTGGATGTGGGCAGCGGCGCCGGCGTGGTCACGCGGGCTGCACGGGGCATCTTTGCACGTACCATCGCCCTTGATCTGTCGCCGGGCATTCTGGCGACGGCAGGGACTGCTGCCGATGCGCGCGTGGCTGCCGATACCGACGCCCTGCCTATCGCCGATGAATCGGTCAACGTGGTTACTTGCTTCGCCGTGCTGCATCACCTCTACGATACCGCGGCGCTGGTTCGAGAGGTGCAACGCGTCTTGGCACCGGGCGGGGCGTTCTGGTCCGACCACGACATGGACTCCGCCTTTTACAGACGCTTTCGCGCTCCACTGACCATCTATCGCCGCCTTCGGGGGGCGGGCGACAAGTACGCCCAGGCAGCCTCCGGCGTTGACGCTCGAACCTACACCATGGCTGAGTTTCGAGAGCACGGGGTCGATAGCCAACGGGTGGTGGACCAGTTGCGCCGCGCCCGCCTGGAGCCGCGAGCGTCGTTTCACTGGTTCGGTCTGACCCCCTTCACGAACCATCTGTTCGGCAAGCGCCGTCACCCGCGCGGTTGGGCACCGTTGCTGTCCATTGTCGCGACTAAGGCGCAACCGATCCGAGCCCCAAGCGCCAGCGCGGGGAGCGCGGGGACTCCGCCCGTGATACCCGAACCGATCAGCGGGGGGTGTTGAATGGGTCGCGTGGTGCTGATCTATCCCAAGCCGAACCGCATCGCGTTCGACACCGCCCACACCATCAACCTGGGTCTGGCCTACATGGCTGCCGTTCTCGAACGGCGCGGGCACTCGGTGGCGGTGCACGATTGCAACCTCGATCCGCTCGAGCAGTTGCCGGACAAATTGCGCGAAGCGGAGCTGGTCGGCATCTACACCATCACCGCGGCGGTAAAGGCGGCGGTGTCGCTGTCCACCTGGATCAAGAACGAGGTCAACCCGGACTGCAAGATCATCCTGGGCGGCCCGCACCCCACCTCGCTGCCGGAAGAGACCTTGGAATCTCCCTGCGTGGACTTTGTCGGGGTGGGCGAGGGCGAGCACCTCATCTGCGATCTGATTGAGAATCTGAACGATCCCCGGACGCGGGACCGCTTGTGCGGTTTAGCCTACCGCCGAGGCGATGGAACCGTTGCCCTCAACGGCAAGGCCCGGATTCCCGAGGACCTCGATGCTCTGCCATTCCCAGCCTACCACCACTTCCTCAACCACAAGCTGGGCCCCACCAGGCCGACGTGGATCAGCGCCCGTCACCTGAAATGCAGCTCCATGATGACCAGCCGCGGCTGTCCGTACAAGTGCACCTTCTGCACGTCGGCGGCGGACCAGCCGTTTGGAAAGAAGTTCCGGGCCATGTCGCCGGAGCGTGTGGTCGAAGAAATCGAATGGCTGATGCGCGACTACGGCGTGAACTTCGTCGAGTTTCAGGATGACGTGTTCAACCTGATCACCAGCCGTGCCGAGGACATCTGCCGCCTGATCATCAGGAAAAAGCTGGACATTCGCTGGTCGATTCCCAACGGCATTTCGCGGGTCGAGAATGTGACGGAGCCGTTTCTGCGCTTGTGCAAGGAATCCGGCTGCATCGACGCCTGGTTTGCGGCTGAGTCCGGTTCCGAGCGCATCCGCGGCGGGATCATCCAAAAACAGAACACCCTCGAACAGGTGCGACGTGCGGTGGAGTGGTCGCATCGTTTGGGCATTCAGACCGGCGCGTTCTTCATCCTGGGAAACGCGGACGAGACCCTCGAGGAAATGCAGCAGACCATCGACTTGGCCTGCTCGATGCCGCTGGACCGCGCCCAGTTCACCATTGCCACGCCGTTTCCGGGCACCGCCCTCTGGAACCGGATAGATCGCGAGGGCCGGTGGCTGGTCAAGGACTACGACATGTTCGGCCCTTACGAGAATGTCGTGTACTACGAAATCGGGCGGTTGAGGCGGGAGAACGTGCTCAAGATGTACAAGAAGGCGTTTCGCAGCTTCTACCTGCGCCCGTCACATCTGCTCGGAAAAGTGGCCCTGCGCCGCGAGACCTACACCAATCTGCCGCTGCTGATGCGCCAGGCGGTTCAGTTTATGACCTGACGCCGGCGCCATCTTGACGAATCCCCCAGTTGCCCGGAGAAATGTCACCTAAGATGTTTAACGGGGTCGCGCGCGACCCCGCAGAACTGGGCGCGGTTTGGACTCCACCTTGAGCATACATTCACTATGCGCATTTTCGTAAAGCGGGACCTCGACGGCTTCTTCGGGTTGTTCATCGACAACCTGGTCCAGTTATTGCTTATTGTCGCCTTGTGCGGCGGCTTGTGCGGCATGAGCGGCGAGGCCTCCTATCTGATTTTCGCCCGCATACTGCCCGGCGCCGCTGTCTCCATTCTGGTGGGCAATCTCTATTACGCTTGGCAGGCCCACCGTCTGGCTCGGCGCGAAGGACGCGACGACGTGACCGCTCTGCCCTACGGCATTAACACGCCGTCGTTGTTGGTCTATGTGTTCTTCGTCATCGCGCCGGTGTACCGGGCTACCGGCTCCGCCGAGCAGGCCTGGATAATGGGCATGGTGGCTTGTGTGGGCAGCGGCTTGATCGAGTTCTTCGGGGCCTTTGTGGCTGAATGGGTTCGCCGCAGGACCCCGCGGGCGGCGCTGCTGTCCACGCTGGCGGGAATCGCCATCGGCTTCATCGCCATGAAGTTCGCCCTGGAGATCTTCGCGTCGCCCGTAGTGGCCATGCTTCCTTTAGCCATCATCATGCTGACCTATTTCGGCGGTACGCGTATGCCCCTGGGCCTGCCCGGCGGATTCCTGGCTGTGGTCGCGGGGACCGCGATCGCCTGGTGCCTGCCCGACGCCTGGCTGGTCACCTCGAGGAGCACCGCAGCCGTGCAGCAGGCCTGGGGCGAGTGCGGATGGTATCCGCCGCAATGGTCCGGCGGAGAGCTTATGAGTGTCTTCGATCGGCCCCTCGGGGAGTGGATGGGCTTTTTGTCCGTTATCGTGCCCATGGGTTTGTTCAACCTGGTGGGCAGTCTTCAAAACATTGAATCCGCCGAAGCCGGCGGCGATCGTTATGACACACGCTCCTCGCTGGCGGTCAACGGTGTGGGAACACTGATCGCTGCTCTGTTCGGAAGCTGCTTCCCCACCACCATCTACATAGGCCACCCCGGCTGGAAGGGGCTTGGGGCCCGTGCCGGCTACTCGACGTTGAACGGGTTGGTCATCACTATCCTGGCACTTACCGGCGGTGTCGCTCTAGTCAACAGCATCGTGCCGTTGGAAGCGGGCATCGCCATCGTTTTGTGGATCGGCCTGGTCATCACCGCCCAGGCTTTTCAAGCGACTCCGCGGCAACACGCCCCCGCGGTCGCCATCGGCCTGTTCCCGGCCATCGCCGCCTGGGGGGCGACGGTCATGTGGGGAACGTTCGTGGCCGCCCAGTTGGTGCCGGTACCATTGGTTAGCGGGGTCGCGCGCGACCCCGCAGAACAGTTCCCGCCGGAGCAGCGGCTGCTGGCGCCCGCCGGACCCGCCACCACCATGCAGGACCTTCTTGAATCGGACTATCCCGACGCCGGCCGCGGAACGATGGTCAGCGGCTTCCTGGTGCACGGCCTCAACGTCATGGAGCGCGGCTACATCTTCACCTGCATGGTGCTGGCTGCCATGTCCGCTTCCCTGATTGACGGCAAACTGCGCACCGCCGCCATGTGGGCGTTGATCGGGGCGGCGTTGGCGGCACTCGGTTTGACACACTCTTATCAGGTCACCGGCAACGCTATCGACTACCTGCTCCCCTTCACCGCCCCAGCCGACGGTGCCTACGTCTATACCGCCTGGCCCATCGCCGTGGGCTACCTGCTGTCAGCCTCTGCATTCTTCGCGTGCAGGCGGATGGGTGCGAGAAATGATTCTCGCACCAGCATTCTGCATTCTTCGGGTGCAGCGCGTTGAAGAAGGCATCTTGAAAGGTGCGAGAAGGGATTCTCGCACCAGCACTTTCGTTTGCGCGCGGGACCATCATTCGCATCGCGGTCGTTCCCGCGCTTCAAGGATCCGCGGAGCACTCGATGACTTCCACGATCGCCGGGTCGGAGAGGGCCTGGTTGCAGGGGGCGGTTGCCAATAGTCGATAGGCGCCGGAATCGTCCAACTGAGCGTCTGAAATGGCCAAGAACGGGCTGTTGGCGCCCGGAATGGGCTGGTCATCCTTGAACCATTGATAAAGCGTTTCCACCGCCGTAAACCCCGGGACCAGGAAAATGACGTCGCCCTCGCAGAAGGTGCCGCCAACCGGTGCTTCTTCGATGATGACCTGGCCGAGCTGGAGCTGCTGCTGGCGGGAAAACGTCACACCGCCGCAGCCGTCCGACACCCGGCAGCGGTACAAACCGAAGTCCTCCTCGGTGACCGGGTCAATCACATACGTCGCACTGGTAGCGCCAACGATATCGCGCCTCTCCAACTGCCACTGGTATAAGATCGGCTCCAGGCCTTCGACCACTACGGTGAACCACGCGGAATCACCTTCGCACGCCACCACGGCAGCCGGTTGTTCGATGATGTCCGGTGGAATCAGACTGAGCGATGCGGGCGTTTCTTCAGTGCTGGCGCCGTTGCCGCAACGGTCGGTCACCACCACGGTGTAGTCGCCCAGTTCGTCGGCGATCACGGCGCCGATGGCGTAAGTTGACTGAGTGGCGCCTGGAATATCAACACCATCGAACTGCCACTGGTAGGCCAACGGTCCCAGGCCCACAGCCGCCACACTGAACTCCGCGGGCCGGCCCAGGCAGGTCATGACATCGCCGGGCACCGCGGTCAGCGTCGGTGGGTCAGCCAGCTTCAACATCGCCTCGCGCGAGCCCACGAAGTGGCACCCGCCGATGGCGAAGCCGCGATATAGGCCTTCGCCTTCGACCGGATTGACCACCAGAACCGGTCTGTTCTCATCCGGCACTTCAGCACCATCCAGCGTCCATCCGTATCGCAGATCGTTCCCTTCCGCATTGATCCGGAACACCGCCGCCTCACCCAGGCAGACGGTCACATCGTCAGGCTCCCGGGTGAGCAGCACGCCGCAGTCGCCGGTGAAGCGGTCGGACACTTTCCAGAAATCCGTAAAGTCGACGTCGCCGTCACCGTCCAAGTCCGCCTGGCCGCACCCCGCGAGGACATCTCCCGCCGGCCCGGTAACGCACTGATCGAATTGGGCGAAGTCGAACAGGTCGAGGTCGCCGTCTCCGTTGAAGTCGCCGTCGCCGGCGGGCAGGCTGGCGCAGATACCCAATGGGTTGGCCAGCGCGTCGGCCAAGGCCGGGTTATCGATGCGCGTGCCGCGATTAGCGCCCTCCTCGGGGAGCAGATCGCAACCAGCACGCGTATGAATGCCGATCACTGTACCGGTTTCCTCGTGCAAGACAGGCGAACCGGAGTTGCCGTCCGTCGTGTCCAGCTCGTTATAGAACAGTATCAATTCGCTGACGTCACTTAGCGGTGCGCTGTGTGTGATTTGCACGCGGTTCAGTTCGTCAGGTGGTTCTCTGCGGCCGTACCCGGTGATCCGGATCATGTCGCCGCTCTGGTGGGGCACCTGTCCCAAGGTGATTGCTGCCTGCTGCGTCTGAAACGGCGTCCACCCGGTGTTGGCGTTGGGGAAGCAGCCGAAATAAGCCCAGTCGCGCCCCACACCCCCGTTTTCGTGTTGAAGCGAGCCCGGATCGACGGCGAACTGGAACTCCGGCGGGGGATGGTTCAGCGAGCCGTTCTCGTTTGACAAGGGCACATTGAACTGCACCACGTCCAGCGCACTGCCGGCGCAGTGCCCGGCCGTCAGAAAACAATGGAAGGCGTCGTCGATCATAAACGCGGTGCACCCGGGCACGCGGGCAATCCGCGGGTCGGGCGGTTCGACCAGCGTGCGGTCGTCGTCCGGACCGCAGATGGATTGAGCCACGGTATCGCCGTCACCGAAGCCCACGGATTCGAATCCGTGGGATCCCACCGCAGCCGCCACACGATTCGCGCCGGTGCCGCAGAAGGCGTGAAGCTCCAATGTCACCGTGTCCCCGTTGAAATACGCCGATGTGTTCCGCCACTGTGACAGAGCCCGGTTATTGAGCAACTGGGTCGCCCCGTCCAGGTGCGAGCGGATCAACAGGTAGGATTCATCATTGTGGGACCGGCTTTCGAGCCGGTCTAAGTTGCCGTCGACGTGGCGAGCCGCGGGCTTCAGCCCGCGCCGCCTTTCGAGCGGCGATCCAGCCAGCAGCACGTTGTCAAATCTCAGACGCAACCAACTCGCCCCGGGAACACCGATGTCGGCGGAGAAGATAACGGCGGGCACCACACCGGTGTTGCGCACAACACCGGAATCAACGCTGACGACCACCTCATGACTGGGCCATGACGGCGATGGTGCCGTCGCCGATGCCGCTGGCCCCTTACCTGCCAGCGCTTGTGAATCGGCCGCATCCGCCGCCTGCGTCAAGGCCAGCAGGAGGCCCATTGTTGCGACTGACACGCCGGGGCGTTGAACAGGTGCCGTCATCGGCCGTTTCTTCCCAATGAATGTTCGAAGGTTAAAGGTTGAAGGTTAAAGGTTCCAAGGCCGGACTAGCAACCTTCAACTTTCAACCTTGAACCTTCAACCTTCAACCTTATTATAGGAAGTCAAGTGCATGAAACCATAGCTGTCCGCACGCGCCTGTGACAGACTCTTGGAATAGCGATGATCCTGGCGCAGCGCGGTGTGCCAGGCTGCAAGCCCCGCGCTGGCGCTTGGGGCTCGGAGGCCACCTACGTGTCGCTCACCCGGGACCGGTAACCTGCTTGAAGCTTCTGACACCGGATTTCGGAGGTTGAATCAACGTTTTCTGCTCTGCAGTAGGGGCCGCCGTGTGGACCACCCCGTTGGCGCCCACCGATCTCGCGTTCTGCTTGAAACCGATCAGCTACCGCGGTAGTATAGGAGCATCGGAGTGGTCTACGAAAGCCCACGGGTTGCAACCCGTGGGCTTGGACGTCGAGAAAGCGTCAGGGTTGGCGCAGGAAGCTGGGATGTGCATCGATGATCCAATCATTAATTACACGAGCGAAGTGGTTTATCAAGACTGAGGACGGTCCTACGACTGTGGAATACGCGGTGATGCTCGCGTTGATAGTGGGTGTGGTGATCTCCATCGTGGGGGTGCTGGGGACCAAGACCAATCAGGCGATATCCGACTTCAATTCCGATTGGGATGCGGCCGGTGGGGGCGGTAGCTAAGGCGCCGGTGCCGCGGGGCCGGCGCGCCGGGATTCGCCCCGTGCCTGTAAGGACGTCGCACGCGACACCGCTAAGCTGCCGGTGGCACACATCAGGTGCGTCTACCCGATCCGTACTTCAGACCAACCACTGCGGTCAACATCAGGCCTATGAACATCATTCCAAACAGGCCGCACAGTGGTGGTCGCGTCGGGCCCGTGCCGGTGGCATCATCCTCACCCGAGTCGTCGGTGACGCCGCTGGAATCGGTGGGCCCCACGCCCGCAGCGAAGTCTGAGAATCCGTCCCGCACCGCCCACACGCACATGGTAGCCGAATCGAGGCCGTAATCACCTATCCTGCTGGTCGGCTCCCTGTCGCCGCGGTAGCGGCCCGGTGCGCCCGCCAACGCCCACAGACCGTCGTCTTGGTCGTAGACATACAACACCAGTTCAGACTCATCGATGGCCGCGTCGGCCAGCAATTCGTCCGTATAGCAAAGCTGAACGGTAGCGGCGAAGTCACCCGCTACGCTGCTGGTCACACGCATGGTCACCGCCAAGGCCCGCTCGCCTTCGATGCCCGCAAAGTCGGATCGTAGGTTGCCGTCAGCGATGGTCACGAATACCGATCCGGAAACGGCATCGGCGATCGCAACGAACCCCGACGCGCCGGTATCGGGTGAAACCGCGGCTGCATCGGCTGAACCATCGTTTGAAATCGACACGATGTCGCCGTCATACGTCGTTACTTCAGCGGCTGCGTCGTCGACCTCGGCGTCAGGCTCCTCGGTCTGATCCTCTTCAACTTCTTCGTCATCGTCGTCTTCAACAACGGCTGGGGTAAAGATGTTGGTGTTGTCGCCGACGTCGGCCGTGCCGGTCAGTTTCAGTTCGTCGATGGCGGCTGCGCTGGTGTTGCTCAAATAGGTCGCGTTTGACAGCGCCACGTTGTTGATGGTCAGGTTGTCCGAGCCGTTACGATCTATGGTGAATGATCCCTGGCCGTTGATGGTGGTCACGACGATGCGTGTGGCGGTGGCCTGCCCGTCGATGAGCAACTCGCCGCCGTCGGCACCGCCGCCTAGCAGGTCAATCCGCGCCCCATCACGGAATTGCATGGTGGACGACGGCGCGGTGTTGATCAAGGAAGACGTGCCCCCGATGGTGATGTCACCGAACTGAAAGATGTGTGGTCCTTTCAGAGTATAGCCGCCGCCCGGGCCGCTGATATTGAGCGTGCCCAGGAACTGAAAATCGTTGTCACTGGCGGCAACCAGCGTCTCGTCGGGGCTTGTCGAAAGGAGGTTGACGACTGAGCCCGGGGCGGCGTCCACGTTCACGTTGGCGCCGGCTACGCTGACGGTGACGCCGCCGAAAATCGTCAGGCTGGCGCCGGACGCCACGACGATCTCGTCACCGTCGTCGTTAAGGGTGATATCGTGATTCCCGCCGCTGGCGCCGTTGAGCAGGGCGCCCTCGTCAATGGCCAGCCGCACCCCGGTGGCCGTGGCGAACACCCCAGCGAAGCCGTTAGTGACCGTCAGGGTCCCGGAGCCGGTCTTGCGGAATGTCTCCCCCGACCCGATTGCGTTAGCAAGCGTGGTCACCGTCGATGTGCCCACCCCGTCGTAGGTGAAGATACCGCCGCTACCGTAGGTCGGTCTCAGATCGGTGATGGTGGTCGAGCCGTTGGCTTTGACGGTCCCGGTGGAGGCATCGATGCGGTTAAGCGTTCCCGAACCGGCCAGCGTCAGCGTCCGCGTCCCGATGTCCACCGCCGTGCCCAGCGTCGTGTTGGCGGCCACGTCGATGGTGACGTCGGCGGTGACGATCACCGACCCCGGCGAGCTGTCCGCGTCCGTATTGAGCACGCCGCCGTCTGTGTCCATGGTGATGATGCCCGGCGCTCCGGTTTCAGTCAGTGTCAATGTGTTGTCATTCACATCAGTGTTGGATGTCAACGTCTTGCCGTTCTGGACCTTCAGAGTCAGGTCTCCACTCCCCTGAGTCATGGAAATCGTGCTCAGCGTACAGCTCGAGTCAACGTCGATCACCGCCCCGTTGGAGGCCACGGTGACCGTGGTGACCACTCCGCCGGCGGTCATATTCAGCTCGCTCCCCATCCCGTTGAGCGTCACGCTTGTAATGGTGCCGGTCTCGGTGCTCTTGAGTTTGCCGGAGGAGGTGACCGTCGCCGTTGTGGTCAGTGATTTGCCCGTCGCCACCTGCGCGGTGACGTCGGCTGAAATGTCCAGGGCCGTAAACGTCGTGGTTTCGTTTATGTCCAGAATGCCCCCGGTCGTGTCCATCTTCACCTGGGCCATCGTTCCCGAGGCCTGGGTGATGGTGAGGGTGTTGTTGTTCACGTCGAAGCCGCTCGACGACGAAATCGTGCGGGATGCGTTCTCCACCGTAAGGTCGCCCGCACCGCTGCTCATGTTGCAGACGTTGACCGTACAGTTGCTGGTGTCCACGTCGAGGATTCCGCCGTTGGAGGTGACGTCCAGTGTTGAGATGGTTCCGCCGCCGGTCACGTTCAGCTCCGCGCTGGTGCCGTTGAGCACCACCTTGCTGATGGTGCCGGCCCCGCTGGCGGTAAGGATTCGGCTGGCTGCGACGGTCGCCGCCGTGGTCAGGGTTTTGCCGGTGGCGACGTTGGCGTCCGCGTTTTGTGTCACCGTAAGCGTGTTGATGGTCACCGACTCGTCGACGTCGATCGTTGTTCCGGACACGCCGTTGGTCAGTGTGGTGATGGTGCCTGCGGCGGTGAGCTGGATGGTGCCGGCCGCCGTGCTGGTGGTAATCGCGCTTACCGTGCCGGTGTTGTTGAGCACCAGCGTCTTGGCTGCGTCGAGTGTTACCGTTCCGCCCAGCGTCTTTCCTGAGGCTACGTCTAACGTGGCGTTGTGCGACACGTTCAGGTCGGTGATGTTGGCGCTTTGATCCACGTCGACGCCCTTGCCGGCGTTCAGGTCCGTACTGGTGTCCACTTTTGATATGACCATCGCGTTCGACGAATCGCCCTCGATTTTCAGCACCGAGTTTGCGTCATCGAGCAGGAATCCGCCGGTGGCGGTAATGGTCTCGGCGCTGCCGCCCGTGGTGCCCGACAAGGTCAGGGTCCGCGCCCCGATGGCGATGGCATCGGTCAGTGTCAGCGTCGCCCCGTCGAGCAACGAAATCTTCGCCGAAGCTCCCAGGTCCACGTCGTCGACGGTGACGGTTCCCGATGCTTGGAGAACCGAATTTGCGCTGTCCAGGGTGATTTGCGCCCCATTGGTCACGCTGGATGTCGAGCCGGCCCCGGTCACCGTCAAGGTGTTGGCGCCGACCGTAAGTGCCTGCGTGATGGCCAGCGTCTTGCCGGCGGCCACGTCCATGGTGAGGTCGCCGGTCAGCGTCACCAGATCGATCGTGGCGCCCTGATCGACGTCGATCTTGGCCACACCACCGTCCGAGCCGATATCCAGCGAGCCCACCTGCGGCGACGAGCCCGCCAGCAACAGCGTGTGGTTCCCGATGATCCAGTAGTTCGCATTCACGGCGTCGTCGATGGCGCTGCGCACTTCGATTGTCTGATCGCTCAACGACGGCGACACCAGAAAGCCGGCCGTACGGGCGCCGGTGCCCGCACCTAGAATGCGGATTTCGCCGCCGCCGTCGGCCTCGAAGACGACGTTCCCGCTGGTGTTGCCCAGGAGGACCTTGCGGTTGGCATTTTGAAAGTCGATGGTCGCGGTGAACGAGCCCGCATCGATGCCGGCCACCGTCTTGTCCACGGCCGAATCTACCGTTACCGTGAAACTGCCGGTCCAGCGCAGCACCGTGTCGTCGGCGGTGACCAGCGTCGACAGATTCGCGTTGGCGGTCACCAGTTTATCCGCTCCCATCACCGACGAGGTGTTCGCGCACCAGGCCAGCACCAACGAAATCAACACAACCGACTTGCTGTGGGACAGGCTTTCCAGCTTGTGTGCTGGTGCGAGAATCCTTTCTCGCACCCACGACTTCGAGCGTGTGCTCATAACAACGATCTCCCTGTCAGAGAGTCCCGGGCGATGGTCCGCAAAGGGGGCGCTCGCCGCCGGACTCTGGGGAATAAGAACGAACTCAACACGTGATATCGGTGGTTCAAAACAACTGATTCAATAGGAATGGCCGGCTTGACCTAGTGCTGGTGCAAGAATCCTTTCTCGCATCATCAGGGCCTGGTGCGGCCGGTGTTCTCGGAACATCCGGCGCGTGCATCCGCAATCAGAATTCGGCAGCGAGCGATATACATCGAGCCGCCACCCTGAAGGGTGAAGGCCACCAAGGCGGGAGCCTGAACCAGGCTCCGAGCCCGAAGGGAGCGGAAGGATGGAGTGTTTTGGGACCGTCATCCGTTTCCGGATCGCCCAGTCCAGGTGGGTGTGGTTCGTGGTTGTCTAGCCCGGATTATTCATACCGCAGAGATCGCAGAGCATTATATGGTAAGAAGTTACGGTCGAAGTCTTGCTCGTCTCATTCCGACAGTGTGTTTGTTTCGGCCTCGCCGGGATTCCGCGCTGAGTCCCCGGACTTCCCATCTATTGCGTCTTTGCGGGCTCTACGTGCTCCGCCGTGAATGATCGGCGCTAGCGGTTTTCTATTGGCACGTAGGGTCGGGCCGTTGATCCGGTATAGATCTGGCGCGGTCGGCCGATGCGAGTGTCCGGATCGTTGATCATTTCCCGCCACTGGGCGATCCATCCGGGGAGACGACCGATGGCGAACATGACGGTGAACATTTCCGTGGGGATGCCCAAGGCACGGTACAGAATGCCGCTGTAGAAATCGACGTTGGGGTACAGTTTTCGTTCGATGAAATACTCATCGCTGAGGGCCGCCGCCTCCAACTCCCGGGCAGCATCCAGAAGCGGGTCGCTGACGCCGAGCTTTTCGATAACGCGGTCGCAGGTTTTCTTGATGATCTTGGCCCGCGGATCAAAGTTCTTGTACACGCGGTGCCCGAAGCCCATCAGTCGAAAACCGGAATCCTTGGTCTTGGCCATCTCGATGTACTTCTTGGTATTGCCGCCGTCTGCGACGATGCGTTCCAGCATATCGAGAACGGCCTGGTTGGCGCCGCCGTGCAAAGGGCCCCACAGCGCGCAACAGGCCGCCGACACCGCGGCGTAAAGGTTGGCCATGCTGCTGCCCACCAACCGGGCTGTCGACGTGGAACAGTTCTGCTCATGATCGGCGTGGAGAATGAGCAACAGATTAAGGGCCTCCGCCTGCTCGGGGTCGACCTTGTAAGGCTCAGCCGGTACGGCGAAAAGCATGTGCAGGAGATTGGCGGCGTAGCCCAGGGAGTTGTCGGGATAGACAAAGGGTTGGCCGATTGATTTCTTGTAGGCGAACGCGGCGATCGTGGGAATCTTGGCCAGCAACCGCCGTATGGTGATGTCGGATTGCTCCGGATCTATGGCGTTGTACTGGTCCTGATAAAACACCGAGAGGCTGCACAGCATGCTCGAGAGAATGGCCATGGGGTGGGCCTTGAGCGGAAAGCCCTGGAAGAAAAGCCGCAGGTTCTCGTGAATAAGCGTGTGCCGCGTGACGCCGACGACGAATTCTTCGTATTGGTCTGCGGTGGGCAGCTCACCGTAAATCAGCAGATAGGCGACCTCTAGAAAAGTTGAGTGCTCGGCCAGCTCCTCGATGGAGTAGCCGCGGTGGTGCAGGATTCCCTGCTCGCCGTTCAGAAAGGTGATCTCGCTGCGGCAGGCGCCGGTGTTGGCGAATCCGTAGTCCAGAGTGATGAAGCCGGTCTGGGCACGAAGCGTGCGAACGTCGATGGCCCGCTCACCCTCCGAGCCCTCGATTATCGGAAGGTCATAAGTCTTGCCGTCGATCTGCAGAGAAGCGTTCTTTGTCATACTTATGCACTCCTGACATGCTGGTTATACCAGAACCTTGGACTCCTTCGTCCCCAACCATACCCAACGCGGGCTTGCAGGAAACGACCTTGCAAGCGACACTATCAATACCGTGTCGTCCGACTTAGTGCAACACTCGCTCGCGAATCCGCCCGGCACGGTGCTCCAGCCCTTCGGTGCCCACATGTCCATCGCCGGCGGGATCGAAAACGCGTTTTATGCCGGTGCACGGGTGGGCTGCGACTGCCTGCAGATATTCGTCAAAAATCAGCGTCAGTGGTCCGCCGGGCCGCTGACCGATGAGGCGGTTGAGGCCTACCGTAAAGCGACTGAACAGACCGGTTTGCAGCCGGTGGTGGCCCACGCCGGCTATCTGCTCAACCTGGCCTCCCCTCAAGCGGCACTGCGAAAACGCAGCATCGGCGCTCTGGTAGACGAGGTGAGGCGCTGCGCCCGGCTGGGCGTGCCCTACCTTGTTTTGCACCCCGGGGCGCACATGGGGGACGGGGTGGACAGGGGCATCAAACGAATTGCTGTTTCACTGAACGATGTCCACCGGCGCGTGGACACCGACGTCACCCAAATCCTGCTGGAAACAACCGCCGGCCAAGGCAGCTCAATCGGGCACCAGGTCGAACACCTGGGGCGAATCATTGAGATGGTGCGAGAGCCGCAGCGCCTCGGCGTCTGCGTGGACACCTGTCACGTGTTCGCCGCCGGATACGACATTGGCCGGCCGGCGGGCTATGAGCAATTGATCGATGAGTTCGCCGGGCACGTCGGCCTGCACCGCATCAAATGTTTCCACCTCAATGACTCAAGGCGCCCATGCGCGAGCCGAGTGGATCGGCATGACCATATCGGCAAGGGCAAGATCGGCAGGGCGGGATTCCGGCGGCTGGTCAACGACGCCCGCTTCACCGCGGTGCCCAAGATCCTGGAGACACCCAAGGGCACGGACGGTCGAGGAACCGATCTCGACCGCGTGAACCTCAAGAGGCTGCGCGGTTTGATCGAGACAAGCTCGAGCGCGGCCAAGCGCTAGCCCGAATCATTCATACCGCAGAGAGGGCAGAGCATTACATGGTAAGAAGTTACGGCCAAAGTCTCGCTTGTATCATTCCGATCCCGGCGCGCCAGGATTTGTTTCGGCCGCGCTGGGATTCCGCGCTGACTCCCCGGACTTCCCATCTATTCCGTCTCTGCGGGCTCTGCGTGCTCCGCGGTGAATAATCCGCGTTAGGGGCGTCTGCCAAACGACAAAGGCACTGCCGGCGTCAGCCCGTCAGCCGTTCGGTTATGGAGCGATGAAGTCCTCGATTGTGAAATCGGCGGTGGGCTCGCCGGTACCTTCGTCGGTGCTGGAAACAAAGCTGACCAACTGCCCACAAACGTACGAGGTTGGTCCGCCATCGTCGGAACGGGTCAGGACGAACGACGGAAGCGCTTCGTCGAGAACGGTCCCCAAACCAAATGGAGCTATAGCTTGCACAGAAGCAGTGACGGTTATGGAGTCGGGACAGGGGAACTGTAGCGAGATGGTAAACCTGCCGAGTTCTCTTCTCACGGGGGCTGGATTCTCGTCGCCACTTTCGTAGGACAGGGTTATGTCGAATTCCACCTCGATAGTGAGAAACCCGGCTGCCAGGGCCAGGATATCGTTTCCAATAAGTGCGGTGAGATCCTCCTCGGCTATGTTATTGATCAGTTCGATGCGGATGTCCTTGTCGGAGGCGGAGATAATGTCATCGGGGAGCTCAGGTTCGAAGAAGCCGTCGTTGTCCGTGTCCGGGAGGAGTTCAGCCTCATCCGAAGGTGGGGGCCGCATGCACCCGAGAGGGGCCGCCGCGAGAAGCGAGACAATCATCAACCATCTGAAGTTCATTGAACTGTTCTCCGTGACTACTGTAGCGCCACCCCTCGTGGGTGGCGCCGGTCGCTCGATGCGCCGCCCACAAGGGGCGGCGCTACAGATCTTGGCCGTGTGACACTGCAATGCATCTCCGCGCGCTAAGCACATCCCGAACATGCGCTCGGGATTACGGACAACGTATAGGGTAGACCAAACGGCTCGTCAACCCTTGTCCAACTTCGGCATCTGGGCGCAGAAACTGAGGTGATTCATGTTGGCGGGCCGGTGGAAGGGCAGGCTTGGCGGAGGCGCGGCAGCCGCTCAGCAGAGCGCCGCGTAGCACATAAACGTGAAGAAGGCGATCTTGAGCTTCCTTCGCAAGAATGAGTACAGGCGGTAGCGCCACATGGCTTCTTTCCCCTCCTGCGGGCGGCTCGGCAGGAGCCTCTGCCTCCCGGCAATGGACTTGATGGCAAAGTCCGGGCCGGAGCGGCGGCTGGGGAGGAGGCGGCAGGGTATGCGGGTGCGCAGGGCCTTTTGGCGATGTTGGTGGACAGTGTTATCAGGCCCTGGGGAAAAACTCGATTGTGTCGTTTGTACCGGCGTGTTGCGGTTTGGGGATTGACGATTGACGATTGCGGCTTGACGATAATCCCCAATCGTCAATCGTCAATCGTCAATCATCACGACGGAGCGGCTTGAATGGCTACGACCAAGGTGGACATGGAGAAGATCGTTGCCCTTTGCAAGCGGCGGGGCTTCATCTTCCAGTCGAGCGAGATCTACGGCGGGATCGGCGGATTCTGGGACTATGGCCCGCTGGGCACTGAGCTGAAGCGCAACGTCAAGGAGGCCTGGTGGAACGACATGGTGCGCAATCCGCCGCCCGGCCCCAACGGCGTCGAGTATCAGATGGTCGGCGTGGACTGCTCCATCATCATGCACCCCAAGGTCTGGGAAGCGTCGGGCCACGTCGGCGGGTTCAGCGATCCGATGGTGGATTGCACAGAATGCAAAAAGCGATTTCGCGCAGATCAACTGTGGTCGGTCCAGGTGTATCCCCCAGGTGTATTCTCCGATTACGACAGATGCTTGGAAGGTGAGCTTGTATCATTTGGCTTTAATATTACGGACAAGAAGGCCGAAGAGGGTCCAGGATGGATCACATCTGGCGTGTTTGACGATGTAACTCAAGCCTTGGAAGGCTTACAGGAACTGATTCAACGCTCAGCCAAATCGACTGGACTTCGGGAGCTTAAGTCATTCGCCATTGGCCGTACGGCAACGTACAAAAACCGGGGTCTCTTTGAGGGGAAGTCCAGGAACGGCACTTATTACGAAGGTGTGATTCAATCCGTAACCAATGGAACTCTTGCACCAGAAGAGGTTTCTCCACGTCCTTGCCCCGAGTGCTTTGGTCGGCTCACAGAAGTGCGCCAATTCAATCTCATGTTCGAGTCGTATGCCGGGGCGGTCAAGGATGACTCCAATAAGGTATACCTCCGCCCCGAGACAGCGCAGGGGATTTTTGCCAATTTCAAGAATGTGATGGATTCCACCCGGGTGAAGCTGCCATTGGGGATCGCTCAGATTGGGAAGAGCTTTCGCAACGAGATCAACCCGCGGAACTACACCTTTCGCTCGCGGGAGTTCGAGCAATATGAGATCGAATTCTTCTGCCATCAGTCCGAAGCGGATGCGTGGTACGAGTATTGGCGCGATCTGCGGTACCAGTGGTACGTGAAGCTGGGCCTGGGGAGCGAGAAGCTGCGGCTGCGCGAGCACGAGCCTGACGAGCTGGCCCACTACGCCAAGGGCTGCGCCGACATCGAGTACGATTTCCCGTTCGGGATCAGCGAGCTGGAGGGGGTGGCTAACCGGACCGACTTCGACCTCAAAGCCCACATGGACAAGAGCGGCAAGGACCTGTCCTACTTCGACGCGGAGCGGAAGGAGCGCTACGTGCCGTACGTGATCGAGCCCTCCGGCGGCGTGGACCGCAGCGTGCTGGCGTTTATCACCGAGGCTTACACGGTGGACCAGAACCGGGCCAGCCCCGAGTTCATGCGCTTTCATCGGCGGCTGGCTCCCATCAAGGCGGCGGTGTTCCCGCTGGTGGCTAAGGATGGGATGCCGGAGCTGGCTGAGCCGATCTACCGCGAGATCAAGAAACTCTATCCGTGCCAGTACGACGCCAAGCAGTCCATCGGCAAGCGTTACGCCCGCATGGACGAAGCCGGCACGCCCTATTGCTTCACCATCGACGGTCAAACCAAAGAGGACGGGACCGT
>JAZGDL010000106.1:0-2506 GCA_036477795.1 Phycisphaerae bacterium | reverse complement strand
TGACGGTGCGCGGCAATCACGACGACGCCGTCATCAACCCCAAGCGTGAGCTCGAGTTCAACGGTGCGGCCCGCCAAGCCGTGATCTGGACTCGTCGCGTACTCGGGCCGCTTCATATGGATGCGCTGTGCCGTCTCAAGGCGATCGACTATCCGCACGAGTCGGTGATGTGTGTGCATGACAGCCCCGTTCCCGGCCCCACCGACTACATTTACGACGCCCGGATCGCCGCCCTCGCGTTCGTCGGCGTAGATCGGCCGATCTGCCTCATCGGACACACCCACGTGCCCATGGTCTTCGAGGCGCCGGCAGCGAACGGAGGCGGCCCGCTCACCTCGCGTGAGGTGGTGGCGTACATGCCACGCGACGGCGTGTCCATCCCGCTCGATCCGCAGCGGCGCTATATCTGCAATCCGGGGTCAGTCGGTCAACCGCGCGATGCCGACCCCCGGGCGAGTTTTGCCGTTCTTGATCTCGCGCACGGCACGTTCACCGTGCATCGTGAGGACTACGACATCGTCGCCGCGCAACTCGCCACTGAAAAGGCCGGCCTCCCCACGATCCTCGCCCAACGCCTCGCCATCGGCGCGTAAGGGCACTTCGCGTCAACGCATCGAGGCGTCAGCAGCGAGCCGCCGCGTCCCGGCGAACGGGCCTCGCTGTCAAGCTGGGCACACCTCTGCCCAAGCGGCGCGACAGGATCTCCAGGCCGCCGTCTTGGGGCAGGACTTGCCCCGTCACCGTCGATTCCGGTCAGAAGCAAGCGACTGGAACTTGGGTTTCCGGGGGGGAAGGGTTACACTCGTGCTCGGAAAGCTCGGCGATGGAGCCGGGCGAAGGTCAAATGGGAAATGTCGGCATAGTGGCAAAAGATGGGAGGCGTGCATGTCAAACAACAGACTCTTTATCGCCGCGGCACTAATTGTTGCTACTCGTGTGCAAGCCCAGTGTGACCCCGAGTGGGATTTGGATATCACATACGGCAACACGAATCACTTCGTCGAGTCCATGGCCGTCTTCGATGATGGCAGCGGCCCTGCGCTCTACGTTGGTGGTTTGTTCTCAACGATTAGCGGTGTGCCCGCGAATCGGCTTGCGAAGTGGGATGGGAAGTCATGGTCGAGGCTTCCGATCGAGCTCGGCGGGCCGCCGTCATTATTCACCGTGGACGCATTGGCTGTCTTCGATGATGGTTCCGGCAATGCTCTTTATGCAGGAGGGACCTTCACCACCGCGGGCGGAGCGTCGGTGAATCGGATTGCGCGCTGGGACGGTGAGAATTGGAGTGCACTGGGTACGGGGATCGGCGGGTGTTGCGGCGTTGAGTCCTTGGCAGTGTTCAACGATGGAACCGGTGATAAGCTCTATGTCGGCGGCCAGTTCACGACGGTGGGAGGCGTTCCGATGTCGAATATCGCATGTTGGGACGGCGCTTCATGGTCGGCACTCGGGTCGGGTGTTGATGCCAATACGTTTTTCCCCCATGTACAAGTGATGGCCGTGTTTGACGACGGCCAGGGGCGTGGCCAGGAGCTCTACGTCGGCGGCCAGTTCGATTCCGCGGGCGGAGACTCAGCGGTCAACATCGCGCGCTGGAACGGGACCGAATGGTCGCCGCTCCCATGCTGCGCTGGTTGGGGCACGCCTCCAAGGGGCGTCACGTCTTTGTTGGTTCATGACGATGGTGGCGGTCCGGTGCTGATCGTTGGAGGATCATTCTCTGTTACCGGTCTGCATAGCATCGCAAAGTGGAAGGGGCACGAGTGGTCGGCCCTCGGTGAGGGAATCGAGTTTCCCGGATCCACGCCACATGTGTACACGATGCAGACCTGGGATGACGGTACGGGAGCTGGGCCACAACTCGTTGTTGGAGGTCTATTCGATACGGCGGGTGGATCTGACGCTGACAGACTCGCCAGTTGGAACGGAGCGTCGTGGTCCGAACTGGGAGGTGGTGTTCAGGACGATTGGGTTCGCACATCAGCCATCTATGATGATGGCGACGGTGCCAGCCTATTCGTCGGCGGGTTCATCTTGCAGGTCGGCGGCAACGGAGGAATCAACGCGGAGAATGTAGCGAAGTTGATTCCCGCCGGAGATAATTGTGGGTGCCCAGCCGACCTCGACGGTGATGGTGCTGTCGGCGTACCCGATCTCCTCTCGCTGCTGGCAAGTTGGGGGCCGTGCAAAGACTGCCCCGCCGACTTCGACGGCAACGGCTCCGTCGGCGTATCCGACCTCCTCGCCCTCCTCGCCAACTGGGGCCCGTGTCCGTGAAGCAGAAGGCATCGAGGCATCAGGAAGAAGGCATCAAGGCATTGAGGGGTGAGAAGAAGGCATTAGAAATTAGGAGGAAGGCGGTGTGTGGGCTATGGCTGACCGCCCGAGGGGGGTGCGTCGTCGGGGGTCGCCTTGGCATCGTCGGCCGGGAGATCTTCTTGCGACTTGGTCTTCGGGGGCGGGACATGGGGGTAGCCATTGATCTGGCGGTGAATGTAGTCCGGGG
>JAZGDL010000105.1:0-23372 GCA_036477795.1 Phycisphaerae bacterium | reverse complement strand
AGCACGGCACGCTCGATCTTCTGCAATAATGGCAGAAGCTCAGTGGTCGCGCCGAGCTCGCGAGAGACCTCGAGCAGGGCGTTCAGATCCGTCAGTAGTCGATCGGACGCCGTGGGAGCCATTCCATTTACAAGGTTCGCAGAATCAGCGCGTGATTTCAAGCTAAAGTGTATGGAAACCGATGTGAATTATCTGGAAAACACCCCCAAAAACTCCCAAAGGTGAGTGGAATCGTCAACAATTGGGTTGGCGGGTGCCCCGCGCCGTTCATCCTCCCACGCCAGCGGAAGTTTGGACAAAGCTGTGGAAAGGGATCGCGAACCACGATAAACTAGAGAGCAATGCGACAAGTCTTGATCTATCCTGATGTTGAGGACGGCGGCTGGGTGTGCGAGGTGCCCAGTCTGCCCGGCTGCGTTGCCCACGGAGCGACGAAGAAGGCGGCTTTGCGCGACGCTCGTCAAGCCATCGAGGCGTGGGTGGCAGCGGCCGGCGAACTCGGCAGGGAAGTCCCCGAAGACACGTTAAGTGCTGAAATCTGCGTAGTTTGAGCCGCCCGTAGCCGTCTTTCCGGGGTACTAAGCTCAACTGGGGTCTGTCTATTTTCGGGCACCTCTTGATACGTATCAAAAGTGCATTACTATACCGCAACAATGAAACAAGCAAAAATGCGATCTAAGAAAAGCACCGTTGTTTGGGGATTCCTTGAACAACAACGGTTCCTCAAGCTCCCGAAGACTTTTGCGTACCTGGGTCGCTATGACAATCGCGTCGGGACAGACGTCCAGCCTCGCCACCTTATGCTCATCATCGCGCTGGCCTGCCGCAAGTTTGGGGAGGAGCCAATTCGCGCACATTGGCAAGACATCGCCTCGGGGCTCGGTGTGCGCACGGATACGTTACGCCGATGGGCCTACGAGTTACGCGAACTCGGGCTACTGGAAATCACAAATCACAAAAACGCCGACGGAGGTAACGGGCCGAACGAATTCGATATCACCCCGTTTGTGGAGTTGCTAGAGCGGGCGGATGAGAGATGGAGACGGTCGCAGGCACGGAAGCGCGAACCTGAGGCACGGACCACGTGACCCAGCGACTCCCTAGTGTGTCCGTCCGAGATGCCATCCGCGCTTTTGAACGCGCCGGATTTCAGAGGGTTCCGGGGCGAGGGAAGGGTAGCCATATTGCTATGGCGCGCGACGATTGGCCTGCGATCCTCGTAATCCCCGCGCACGGCGATGTGCCGCGCGGCACGCTAAGGGCACTTATTCGACAAGGCGGGCTGACGGTCGAGCAGTTTCTCGAGTTGTTGTAGGATCAAGTTCCCCAAGTGCATCTCGTACTGTCGGATGATAGGGGTTTCGTCGAGGACACTCACGTGCTCTTCGACTCGGGAGCCCGCTCCATGATGGTGTCTGCCAACCCGTATTCGACGACCTCGGCAGCGTCCAGCCACTTGTTACGATCGCAGTCCTTTTCGACGTCCGCTAGATCTCGGCCGGTTCGTGAACTGATGATTTCGTACAGCCGGGCCCGCAACCGCAGGATCTCTTCCGCCTCGATCTCCAGGTCGGAGGCTGCTCCCTCGATCCCGCCGCCCATCAGCGGTTGATGTAGCAGGGCCCGGGAGTTGGGCAGTACGAATCGTTTTCCTTTGGTTCCGCCGCATAGAAGAATGGCAGCCATGCTGGCGGCCATTCCCACGCAGTAGGTGGCTACGTCGCAGCGGACGAATTGCATGGTGTCGTAGACGGCCAGGCCGGCGGAGACCGAACCGCCCGGTGAGTTGATGTACAAGGCGATGTCCGCCTCGGGATCCTCGTTGGAAAGGAACAGCAGTTGGGCGATGACCACGTTGGCGGTTTCGTCGCCGACGGAGCCGCCCAGGAACACGATGCGATCCTTGAGCAGACGCGAGTAAATATCATAGGCTCTTTCACCGCGGCCGGTGGTCTCGACCACGAACGGGATGTTTTGAAAGCGCGTCGACATGTTCCTGTTCTTCTCCAAGACCCGCCCGGTCCGAGCGATTCGTTCTGCTATTTCTTATTCTTATTATTCTTATTCTTCTTATCGCCGCTCTTGGGTTTCTCGGGCGAAAGAACCTCGTCCACGATTCCGTACTCGACGGCTTCTTCGGCGTTGAGAAAACGATCGCGCTCAATCTCTTCTCTGATGGTTTCGACGTCGCGACCGGTGTGGTGGGCGATAATCTCGTTCAAGCGTCGTTTGTCCTTGAGGATTTCCTCGGCCTGAATGCGGATGTCCTCCGCTTGCCCGCCGACCCCGCCTGAAGGCTGGTGCAGCATCACCTTGGCGTTGGGAAGGATGAACCGGCGTCCCTTGGTGCCGGCCATCAGCAGGATGGCGCCCCCGCTGGCCGCCAGGCCTATGCAGTAGGTGGCGATAGGACATCCCATGGACTGAATGGTGTCGTAGACCGCCAGGGTCTGATCCACGTATCCGCCGGGTGAGTTGACGTACAGGCTGACCTCCTCGTCACGTTTGGTGGACTGGAGATAGAGCAGCTCCTGGATCACCTTTTTAGCGACGACCGGCACGATGGGCTCGCCCAAGAAGATGATCCGATTCTCCAGCAGCAACTGGTCGATGGTCATCTCCCGGGTGCGGGCGATGCCGGCGTATTGTTGATTCGTCGAGTACATGGGGTGAGAAAACCGTTCCATGGGATGTTCCCCTAAAGGGCGGCGGCACATTGCGGGCCGTAGCCTCGCCCCGTGCGTTTGTTAAGGCCGACGCCCCTTCACCGCGGCAGAATGAAGAATAGCGAATAGTGAATGCCGAATGGAAGCGACTATACCCTTCACCCTTCTCCAGCTAACGCGGCATTTGTTCACATAAACTCTCTATTACTCTGAGGTTACGGTTCCCGCCTTTTCGCCATTCGCTATTCGCTATTCTTCATTCCTTGCCATCACTGGCACCCGTAACATCGGCTGTCTAACCTTGCGCCTTCTTCTCCGTTGCCCGCCCGGCCTTCTTGGTCCCGGTAGACTTCTTGACGGTCGACTTCGTGGTCTTCTCGGTCTTTTTGGCTTTCTTGGCGGTTTTCTTTTTCGGACCTTCGATTTCGGTGATAACGGCCTTTTGCAGGAGGGCGTCGAGGATCTTGTCATCGCGCAGTTGCAGGTACAAGGCCATCAAGCCCTCGCCCTTGGACAATTCGTCGCGTACCCGGTCGAATCGTTTGCCCTGTCGTGCTGCTATGCCGGCGATGGCACCGTTGAGTTCCTCGTCGAGGACCTCGATCTCCATCTGCTCGGCGACCTTCTCCATGATGAAGAATAATTTGAGCTCCTTGACGGTGTCCTCGCCGGCCTTGGAGCGCAGCTCGTCCATGTGCTTCTCGACCTCCTGGTCGGGAACGCCCCTTTGCCAGAGCTCCACCTTGCGCCGGGCGACAACCCGTTCGGTCTGTCTCTGCGACAGGCCGGTGGGCAATTCCATCTCACAGTTTTCGAGCAGGTACTTTCCGATCTGGCCGCGCATCCCGCGCTGGACGACGGTGCTCAGATACGATTCCAACGTATAGCGGAGGTGCGACCGCAACTCTTCCTTACTGTCGAAACCGAGCACTTCGATAAACTGCTGGTCGAGAGCGGGGACTTCCAGACGCTTGACGTCCTTGATGGCGATCTCAAACGCGGCCTTCTTGCCACGGTAGTCTAGATTCTCGTGGTCGTCGCCGACGTCGGCCTCGGCGGTGACGGTGTCGCCGGAGGATGTTCCGATCAGGGCGTCGCCCAGGTTCTCGATCACTACGCCTTCAATCACCTGCCCGCGGGCGGCAAAGGAGGCGTTCTTCTCTTCCTTGACCACCTTGCCGTCGACTCTCATGGTCATGTCGGCGATGATCAAATCGTCCTCCTCAATAGTGCCGCCGGTGAGTGGAACGTATTGGCCTCGCATTGACTGATAGCGCTTGATCTCAGCGTCGACGTCCTCGTCAGTAATCTCGACTTTCGGTTTGTCAACTTTGATGCCTTCGAGCTCGGGGAATTCGAATTCCGGCCGCAGCTCGATTTCGCAGGCAAAGGTCAACGATTCCTCGTCGGGCAGCTCCATGACCTCGAGGGCCTTCTCAATGCTGACCAGCTTTTCACCTTCATCCTGATCCTTGCCGCGGGCCCAGATGAGCGGATCGCCGATGGGCTTGAGCTCGGCCTTCTCGATGGCAGCCAGGTAGCCGGCGCTGACCAGTTTCGAAATGAGCTGGTCACCGACGTCGTGGCCGAAACGCTTCTGGATCAACTTGAGCGGCGCGTGGCCTTTGCGAAATCCCGGCACGATCGAGTCGCGCTTGAGTTCCGAGTATTGTTCGTCGAGCCGCTCGTCAATCGCGTCACGCGGGATGGTGATGGTGAGCTTTTTGCGCAACGTGCCGACGTCTTCGGTGCTGACCTCGATGGCCTCTTTCAGCTTGGCGGCTTCATCCGGCTCTTCGGATGCCTGGTCGGCGTCGTCGACGGCCGTCTGCTCGTCTTCGAGGCCCGCTTGCTCATCGGTCATGTCTTGATCTCCTCGCGCCCGTAGGGGGGCTGACTGTCGCACGGCGGGTCCGTCGTGGGGTGACCGCACAACACTTGGGCACAAACTACCCGACTCCCGCCCGTGTGGCAACAGAACGCCTGCGACGGTGCCATGACGGGTGCACAAGATCACTCCGCGCTGGCGCTTGGGGCTCGGATCAGGCATCTGACTCGTCAATCTTTGCCGCGCCTGCCGAACGCCGAAGTCACTGCAAAACCCACGGATTCGAATCCGCGGGCGTGCAATCGAGCTTTGGCGGAGCACCGGGGCCTCCGCAGGGCTCGTTGAAGTTCGGAGTTGACCCTGCCGATAAACCGTATATTCTACTGCTATATCGTGGGGTGCAGTGGCGCCGGAAGGTTGCGTCGTGGGCATATCAAGAGGATGAATCAAGATGAGCGGAATTAAGGATTTGCTCGGCGCCGAAGCGGCCGAGTTGCTCAGCTACAGGTGTCGCGGCATCAGCCAGGATCTTCTTCACCTGCCTGGAGCCGATTTCGTGGACCGCACCATGGCGGACATGGATCGGCCCACGCCGGTGCTGCGCAATATGCAGGCCATCCTGCAGCACGGCCGCCTGGGCGGAACCGGGTATGTCTCCATCCTGCCGGTGGATCAGGGCATCGAGCATACCGCCGGCGCGTCTTTTGCCCCCAACCCCATCTACTTCGACCCCGACAACATCGTGAAGCTGGCCGTCGAGGGCGGGTGCAACGCGGTGGCTTCCACCTTCGGGGTGCTCGGCGCGGTGGCCCGCAAGTACGCCCACAAGATCCCCTTCATCGTGAAGATCAATCACAACGAACTGCTCACCTATCCCAACAAGTATGACCAGATTCTGTTCGGCCACGTCGAGCAGGCGGCTGACATGGGGGCGGCGGCAGTGGGGGCCACCATCTACTTCGGCTCCGCCGAATCAAACCGCCAGATTCAGGAAATCGCCGAGGCCTTCGCCATGGCGCACGAACTGGGGATGGTTTGCATTCTATGGTGCTACCTGCGCAACGACGCCTTCAAGAAGGACGGCACCGATTACCACGTTGCCGCGGACTTGACCAGCCAGGCCAACCACCTGGGCGTCACCATCCAAGCCGACATCATCAAGCAGAAGCAGCCGGAGAACACCGGCGGGTTCACCGCCATCAACTTCGGCAAGACCCACAAGCTGGTCGACGAGAAGCTGGCTCCCGATCATCCCATCGAGCTGACCCGCTACCAGGTGGTGGGCTGCTACATGGGCAGGATCGGCCTGATCAACTCCGGCGGGGCATCGGGCAAGAACGATTTCGCCGACGCCGTCCGCACCGCCGTCATCAACAAACGCGCCGGCGGCATGGGGCTTATTTCCGGCCGAAAGGCCTTCCAACGTCCGATGGCCGAAGGCGTCAAGCTTCTCAACATCATTCAGGACGTGTACCTCGACCGCTCGATTACCATCGCCTAGGTGAAGTCCACCGGAAATGTCGGGTGCGAGAAAGGATTCTCGCACCAGCAGACAAACGATCGCTGCACCGCTGGAGCGAGATTCCCATCTCGCTCCTTTCATTTGTTGCCGGCGCGAAATCCCGTACGTGTCCAGCCTGCGGTGGAGCAGTCTCATCCTATATAAGCGAGTTCCGTAGCGCCGCCCCTCGTGGGCAGTGCACTGACCAGACGGCGCCACCCACAGGCGCCACCCACAAGGGGCGGCGCTACAGGAGATCCATGCGCCCCCACGGCGGCACGGGCTCGTTGGGTGACGCGCTCATCAAGACCAACTTGCGACGGGCCGATAATGGGTTGAGGCTTCGCCGATACCGGGCCCCGGAACCCGGCGTCGAACAACGATCCCCGGTAGCTGCGCGTCTCTGTCGCGATGAACTTCAATACCCTGCACTTCGCGTTGTTCTACGCCATCGTTTTCCCCATGGTGGTCATGCTTCGCAGCCGCGTCCGGGCCCGCAACGCGTTGCTACTGGTGGCCAGCTATTACTTTTACGGCTGCTGGGACTACCGCTTCCTGGCCCTGATCATCATTTCGACCGTAGTCGACTACCTTTGCGGCCTGTGCTTTGACGTGCGGCAGGCCGATCCCGAGCGCCCGCCGATCCAAACCTGGCGCCGGCGTGCCATCCTGCTGACCAGCATCATCTGCAACCTGGGTATCCTGGGGTTTTTTAAGTACTATGACTTCTTCGTCACCTCCGCCGCGGACCTGTCCGCCGCCATCGGCCTCCCGGTGCACCTCAGAACGTTACGGCTCATCCTGCCGGTGGGGATCAGCTTCTACACCTTTCAGACCCTGAGCTACACCATCGATCTGTACCGGGGGAAAATCACCACCGAGCGGAATCTCCTGAACTTAGCGGTCTTCGTGGCCTTCTTCCCGCAACTGGTGGCAGGCCCGATCGAACGCGCTTCACAGCTTCTGCCGCAGGTACGCACCCCACGCACCATCACCTGGAAAATGCTCTACAGCGGCTTCTATCTGATGGGTTGGGGAATGTTCAAGAAAGTCGTCATCGCGGACCAGGTCGCACCGCTCGTCAACATGGTCTTCGGCGCCGCGGACCCCTCGGGTCTCGAGGTTCTTATGGGCATCTATGCCTTCGCCATCCAAGCCTATTGCGACTTCTCCGGCTACACCGACATCGCCCGCGGGGCAGCCCGCTGCATGGGATTCGATCTGATGCTCAACTTCAACCTACCCTACCTGGCCACTAACCCCAGCGACTTCTGGCGACGATGGCATATCAGTCTGAGCACCTGGCTGCGCGACTATCTGTATATTCCACTGGGCGGTAGTCGAAAGGGAGAACGCCGAACCTACATCAACCTCATGCTCACCATGACCTTATGTGGCCTGTGGCACGGTGCGGCATGGACCTATGTGTGCTTTGGAGCTTATCACGGCGTACTGCTATGCGCACATCGGGCATTGCGCCCCTGGCTGGAGCGTCACATCCGCCCCAGCAGCGCCTTCCTGGCGGCGGCATGGCATTGGACACGCGTTCTGATTTGCTTCCACCTGGTCTGCCTGGGCTGGCCTATCTTCCGCGCTGATACGCTTACCCAGGCCATGAACATGCTCTGGGCACTGGCCACCGATGTGACCATATGGTTCAGAGTGGTCAACGCCAGGGAGATAGCCATTTTAGCTGCCTGTATGCTGGCCCTGTTCGGCGTGCAGTTGCTCCAATGGAAGACGCGCGATCTGACGTTTGTGTTCCGTCTCTCGTTACCAGTGAGGGCGGTCGCCTACGCCTCACTCTTTCTCGGTTTCATCATGTTTGGTAGTTATGGCAGTGACAGCTTCATGTACTTCCAGTTTTGACGATTCGGGCCTGCCTGGTGGTTTTCCCTGGGCATTCGCCCTGGCGGTTCTGCTGGTCGGGTCCGTCGAGATGGTGTTCCGACACGCCGCGCCGACGTCGGTCATCCCCTACGCCCTGGGCGAGGCGGAGTACCACGCCATCGCCGGCTACATTGACGCCTTGGGCCCCGCCGACGTTGCCTTTATCGGCTCAAGCAGGACGCGGGAGGCCATTGTCGCTCCCCAAGTCCGAAGCCGCTGTGAGCAGGAGCTGCACACCACTGTCACCGTCGCAAACTATTCGTGCGGCGGTGCCCGGGCAGACGAGTGCGACGCCATTGTCAAGTACGCCCTGAAGAAGGGAACGCCCAGAATGATCTTATATGGTGTCGCCCCACGGCAGTTGCAGGGTAAATTCGCCTATCAGGAACGAATAGCGCTACTGTGGGACCTGGGCGACTGGTGGAGTGAATATCGTCAAGACGTCGATCACGTCGGCGATCTGTTGCCCATCGTAATCCGCAACGAAATCGGGCGATACTACAGGACACTCAAGTACCGTCGGAAGGCCAGCACCTGGTTCACCACCCGCCTCGACACCGTCACCATGCTCAATGACCCCGCCCATGTGCTCACAAACCTCTTCCGTCAGGGCGCGGGGCCCTGTCCCGTTCGCGGTGAGATCACTCGTTGGCATCGCTGGCGCACGCGGCGTCTGTCTTCACGGCCGTTTTCCGAAGACAAGATCCGGCAGTTTGTGGACCGTTTTGTGCTTGAGGACAGACAGTATCGAATAGAGCCACAACGAGTCGAACACATGGAGGCCATGATGCGCCGCGGCAGAGAGGCCGGCACCAAACTGGTTTTCTTCGAACTGCCCCATCCCGATATTTTCACCAAGCACCTGCCTCCGGATTCGCAGCGGAGTTTTCTCAGCAAGATGCACGAACTGGCCGACGCCGGAGGCGCCGCCTTCGTCACCCTCGACGACTTGGGTTTGGAGTTCACCCCCGCCGACTTTGCTGAATTTGCCCACCTGCACTACGATGGGGCCGGGCGCCTCACCGCCGCCCTGGTCGACCGTGTCATCCTCCCGCATCTACGGCAGCCCACCCGCCATGCGTCCGCGACTCGATGAGTCGGTACGTGTTTACCGTCCCCGGGGGCGTTTCAAGTGGGGCGTCAACGCTCGAATTATGGGATGGAGCATGGCATGAGGGAGCGGAGGTTGTGGTTCCGGGGTCTGCCAAACGACAAAGTCACTGCCCGCGTCAACCCGTGAATAGAACTGTTACGGACCACCAGGTAGCGATAATCGGAATTAAGTGCTCCGCCCCCCAAGCCCACCCTCGCGACAACCGATGTAGTTGCCTAGGCGAGCCACCCGACCGGCCGGCAGTATCGTTCATCCAATGAGTGTACGTGCGAAACATATCAGTCTTCTTATCGCAGCCCAGATTTGCTGCGTTGCGGTGGGGCTGTGGATGCAGAATCGATACGTTCTATCATCGGTTTATCACGCGGCGGAGCAGGATGCGTGGGAAGCGTTGGCAGGTGCCGGCGACCTGCTGGCGGTTGAGATGCTGGGCCGGGATAGCACCGCGCCGGACTTGAAGGATCACTCCCTCGATCGGGTGCAGGAGTTGCTGGGGGCAACTCAATTCGAAACAGAACAAGACGCGGTTCTAGTGGACTCCAATTGGCGGGTGGTCGCCCAGCGCAGGCCATCACTTCCCAAGTCTGCTCCGGCGGTGAATTCCGGTCAGGCGATTGAATGGAAGGCGGTGCCGGGAGTCTCAAACCGGCTGATCCATGGAGTCGCGGGTAGGATGACGACACCGCAAGGCGATTACATCGCCATCGCTTTTCCGGTCGCGCGGCACGGCGGGTACCTGGTTGTGCCCCGATCCACGGAATCCATTAGCGAGGGGATCGCCGCTACCGAGCAGGCCGTGCCGCTGGCCGGAATAATGGCGCTGGTCTGGATCTGCGCACTTCTGGGAATCTGCGTCTACATGATTACGTCGCGGTTCTACGATGGCGTGGACCGTCAACTCTCCGAAACGGAAGCAAAGGCGCTGCAACACATTCAAACCCTGGTGCGGACCCGGGACGCGGTCATCTTCGGGTTGGCCAAGCTTGCCGATTCGCGTGACCCGGAGACCGGCGATCACCTGGAACGGATATCGGTCTACTCCTCGATGCTGGCCTCCGCCCTCCGGTCTCGCCCGAAATACGCCGGCACCATGACACCGACATTCGTCAGATTGATCGGAATCAGTTCGGCACTTCACGACATCGGCAAGGTCGGGATCGTGGACAGCATTCTGCTCAAGCCCGGCCGGTTGACCGATGACCAACGCAAGCAGATGCAGCGCCACACCACCATCGGTGCCCAATGCCTGAAAGAGATTGAGATGCGGCTGGGACAGTCCAACTTCCTGCAGATGGCCCGCGAGATCGCAATCGCCCACCATGAGCGTTGGGACGGCAGTGGATACCCGCTGGGGCTTGCTGGAGAAGACATTCCGCTGTCGGCACGCATCGTGTCGATCGCCGATGTCTACGACGCCCTCTCATCGCGTCGGGTTTACAAATCATCCATCCCGCACTCCAAGTGCGTTGAGATTATTCGTGAGGAGGCCGGCAAGCAGTTTGATCCCGACCTCATCGAGGTATGGCTGAAGTTGGCTGATCAGTTTCGAGACGTCGCCCAACGTTACGGCCACGACGATGAGGCATCGGAGACCGGGGCGGCCCGGGGAAGCGACGTCGAGACGGATTACCAGGAACTGCTGTCAATCTGCTAAGGAACCAGGCCATGGCTGCCGCAAAGAAAACCAACCGTCGAGTATTCGAGGTGATTCTCCTCCTGATCGTGCTGGCGATGACGTCGCTGCTCATCGAGATGGAAGAACACAAGATGGTCATCCTTTACCTCTTCTTCTTACCGGTCGTTCTGAGCGGCTACTTTCTCGGCCGGACCACATCCGGTCTTCTGGCCCTTTTCTCGGCCATTTCCGTCACCATTGTGCTGACCACCACTTCGACGGGCTTTGCCACCTATTCCTCACCGATCATCGTGGGCCTGGCCATCACCGTGTGGGCTGCCGTTCTGGGGCTGACCGCCCTGCTGGTGGGCACGCTCTGCGACGAACGCGCCGCCAAAATTGTCGAACTGCACACCGCCTACGTAGGTGTCGTGGAAGTGTTGGCCCGATACCTGCAAAGCGCCAATCCTCGGGCCAAAGCCCGTTCCATCCGCGTGGCGGAGTTGTGCCAGGCGGTGGCCGAGAAAATGCGACTGTCCCAAAAACTGACAGACGATATTCGCGTCGGTGCCTTGCTGTACGATATCGGTAGCGTGGAGATCACCACCAAGCTGATCAACCGCGCCGTAGGCACACTCGAAGCCGGGGCCAACCAGGGCGGCGAGCATACCTTCCACGGCCGAGAGTTGGTCCATTCGCTCGAACCGATTCTCAGCGGAGCCGTGCCGTTGCTGGTGAATCAGGACGATGCCGTGCACGACTGCCTCACGGACGAGGACGGGGTGGCCCCCCACGACATTCCCCTCGGTGCCAAGATCATCCGTGCGGTCCGGGCCTACGACGCCTTGACCGAGGACAACACGCTGGGCAGCGGCCTGGGCCCGGCGGAAGCCGTCAAAGCGCTGCGGAAAGAGCTATCCGCGCATCACGATGACGATGTGCTTGGGGCTCTGGAAAAATCCGTGGCGCGCCTGTCGCCCGCTCCTCGCCACGCGGAGAACGTCCCCGCCAGGTAGCGTCTGCTAGCGCGGACAGTTCACCGCAGAGCACTTGGACCGCGTACTACAATCCTACGCCAACCTCGCCTTTATCCGAGCCCCGACCGTCAGGGCTTGCTGTTACCCACATTTCCGGGAGAATGCCCCGGAGGGGCTACTGAGAATAGCCCAGCGATTCATCGCTGGGATAGGGTAGCCGTAGGACGACGCAGTCCCGTAGGGACGGCTGAGATCCCACACCGGCGTTCAGTCGTCCCTACGGGACTAACGCCCTGAGAGAACGCTGCTTTCCCAGCGATAAATCGCTGGGCTATTTTCAAATGTCCCTCCGGGACAGAGTTCTGCCTGACTGCAGTGACCCGGAAGATGTGGGTAACAGCGAGCCGTCAGGGAGGGGGCTTCCAGACGCGCAGCGCAAGGTCACGCGAGACCCTTATTAGAATCCCTTCTCGGTCCCACATATGGGTGCGAGAAAGGATTCTCGCACCAGCACCCGCTTCCTGACGGGCGCGGCTCGGTTCTGTTAGAGTCCCTTAGAGCATCCTCGCGGCCGCATCACAGGCGTATTGGCGGGTTTCGATCGCTTCCCGTTCCGCGGAACCTTGCGGTCCATCAGTCACCATGTGATGACAACCGCTCTTGGACTACCCGAGATCGACGTTTCACGGCCGGCAGCCTAAAATGCTTGTCAAGAAAACGAGATAACACGAGATTGCAATGCGGCGAGGTGATAGGAGAAGAACTTGCCGAAGTCAGCGATTTCGCAGGCATGGGTGTGGGTGGTGCTGGGGGCGATGACCAACGCGGCCATGGTTGCGCTGGCCGGGCGGTTGTGGGGTGGGCGGGTCGCGCCGCTGACGTGGATGACGTACGCTGCGGCGGGCGGGGCGCTGTTATGGACGCTTGGTGGGCTGCTCTGCGGATCGCGGGGTGCTAATATCCGCGCCAACCCCGAGGAGATGGGCCCGGGGCGCCGGGAATGTTTGCTGTCGGTTTGCGATGTGTCTGCCCTGACGGCGGGAATCGTCGCATCGTTGGTCGTGTCGCTGCATCTGCTGTCATATGGCATCCGGGCTGCCCAGGAGGTTATGGCGGGTGGGCTGGAACGTCTGAGCGCAGAGACGGTGCTGCGCGTCGACGGGTTGTTGGTGATCGCCCTGTTGATCGCAGCCTGTTTGTTGGCATTGTGGTCGCGCGGTGATCGCCGTCTGGTGGCGGCGTTGTTCGCGCTGTTCTTGCTGGCGTCAGCATGGTTTGGGTTGTCGCTTCCGTTTTTTCGCAAGCTCGACGACGCGACGTGGCAGCGTACCGGAGCGTCCCTGACGCTGCTGGTGGGACTGTCGGTGGTGCTTTGCGCGTTTGTGGGTCTACGGTCCGCGTTGGCGCGGGCGGCGCGTTGGCGGGCGGTGCGCGAGCATCCCGACGGATTGCTGGAGAGTTTCGCGGAGTGGCCGGCGTTTCGCAAAACGGCCGGCGCGGTAGGTCTTCTGCTGATATTGTTGATCTCCTATGAGCTGGCGTCGTGGCCGATGTCCGGTTCGCTGTCGGGCCGGGCGCGCTGCGCGATTATCACAGTGTGCGCGGTATGCTCGGGCACAGCCATGTTCCGGCTCTTTGGCGAGAGATGGAGCGCCAATTTCGCGGACGCTGCAATGGGGCTGCTGACCCTGGGGGTGGGGGCCTGGTCGCTTCTGTTTCTTCCCACCGAGCCGGAGGCAGCATCGGAGCGGTTTCCGCTGGTGTTCAACTCCTTACTGATAGCCTTCGCGGTGATGACGTGGTTGTGGGTATGGCTTGGGCGCATCTGGCTGCAGCAGCTCGACCACGGGAAGGCCTGGACGGCGGGCGGGCGACTGTCGGCGTACAGTCCCGGATTCGGCTTTTTTGTGGCATGTGTGGCGCTGGTGAATGGATCGGTGATGGCATTCTGGCCGCGGTTCCGGTCGGTGGGTGTGTTCGATGATTCGGTGGGTCGGGTAGCCGCCGGTATGGCGGGTTACTTGTTGTTGCTGTTGGTGTTGTTGTGGAGTCGGCGGGCCTCGGGTCGGGCCAGCTTTGGTGTTTTGGCGCTGCTGGCGGTGTTTTCGCTGCTGGCCTTTGTGGCGGTTCGGGCCAAGCCGCTATCGCTCCGGGACCATCGTGCGGAGGTAACCGGTTGCCGGTGGGTTGGCCGGCTGGAGGGGATGATGGCATGAAACTGACCAGGGCGCACAGATTGATTCGCATGGTGCAGATTCTACAGGCCGGTCGCCGGTGCTCGGTGCAGGATCTGGCTGACGAGATGAGCGTCAGCCGGCGCACGATCTTTCGCGACATGGAGGTGCTGCGGGGAGCGGGAATCCACTGCACCCATGATGCCGATACTGAGAGCTACCGCATCGATAAGTCCCACTTTCTGCGTCCGTTGATGTTGTCGGTGGAAGAGGCCCTGGCATTGATGCTGGTAACCCGCAAACTCATGGACCAGCGGGTGGTGCCCTTCGTGGGGTTGGCGGTTTCCGCGGGTTTGAAGATCGAGTCGGCATTGCCGGCGGACATCCGCGATCACTGCAGCAGCCTGCTGGCCGGTGTCCAGGTGGGTGAATTGCGCGTGTCGGATGTCGATGCGGTGACGGATATCCTGCTCCACATCGAGGAGGCCATTGGGGCCCGGCGCAAAATCCGGATCATGTATGATTCCTATTACGAGAAGGCGGAGATCGCCACGGTGCTTCGCCCTTATTGCGTGACCTTTCGCTCGCGCGGGTGGTACGTGATCGGCCATTCGGAGAAGCATCGCCAGGTGAGGACCTTCAAACTGGAGCGGGTGACCGATCTGGAGGTTCTCGAGGCCCGCTTCAAGCCGGCGCGGGACTTCAGCCTGGAGGAGTACTACGGGAACGCCTGGCACATGATTCGGGGGGACCAGGCCCATCACGTCGAGATACAGTTCAGCAGCAAGGTGGCGGGCAACGTGGAAGAGGTGGCCTGGCACCGCACCCAGCGGACCCGGCGGCGCTCGAACGGGACGCTGATCTTTGAGGTCGACGTTGATGGGCTTGAGGAGATTTCCTGGTGGGTGTTGGGATACGGCGATCAGGCAGTGGTGAACGAGCCGGAGGCATTGCGGCAGTTGCTGGCTTCCCACGCCAGGAATCTGGTCCAGTACTACGAGACCAAAGAGGCGGCGCCGACGGCGAGGGCCTGAGAGATGCGGGCGGTGGTTCAACGTGTGCAGGAAGCCTCGGTGGTGGTGGAAGGGCAGGTGGCCGGGGCCATCGGTCGCGGGTTGCTGGTCTACCTGGGGGTGGAACAGGACGATTCGCAGGACGCCGCCCGGTACATTGCGGAAAAGATCCGTTATTTGCGTATCTTCCCCGACTCAGCCAAGCCGATGAACCGAGACGTAACCGACGCCGGCGGCGCGGTGTTGGTGGTCAGCGCGTTCACCACCGCCGGGGACGTGCGACGCGGTCGGCGCCCGTCGTTTGACAACGCCGCCGGCCCGGAAGCGGCAAAACCTTTGTACCTGCAGGTCTGCTCCTTGCTGGCCGACTACGGTCTTGAGGTACAACGCGGGCGGTTTGGGGCGATGATGGACGTCCGCAGCAGCAACGACGGGCCGATATGCGTCTTGATTGATTCGAAGCGCGTCTTTTGACCGTGGAATCCCGTCGGTTGCGTTGACGGATGGGTGCGAGAGAGGATTCTCGCACCAGCAGGGTGTTTGACCGCTGCCGGGACGCCGCCTGGACAGGGACATACATATTTCCTCAAGCCGGACATGTTTCGACAAGTGGTCCATGGCGGGGGTTGTTGTTGCCCGCGGCCGGGTAGTTTCCTAAAATGAAATGAACCGTGCCGATTTCAGGAGACGATCAAGACATGGGGCGTTATGCTGTGATTCGGGAACAGTTCTTCACTATGATCCAAACGACGAAGCGGAGCCGATTCATGCATGTTTCAGCACTGCTGGTATGCTGCGGGCTTCTGATCGGGTCTGCACCATCGCCGGGCTCTGTCGCCGCTCAGCCGGATGAGCAACCGGATGCCGGCAGCGGGCGAATCGGCGTGATCATTCCCATTTCCAACGAGATTTCCGACGTCACCACCGAGAGCATCAAACGGCGGGTGGAGATGGCCGTCGAAAAGGGGGCCGACGTGGTCATCTTTGAGATCGACACGCCCGGCGGCTATGTCACCAGCGCCTTGGACATCTGCAAGTACATCAAGAACCTTGAAGGCATGAAGAAAGTGGCCTGGATCAACAAGGACGCCTACTCCGCGGGCTCGATGATCGCGGTGGCCTGCGACGAGATCGTGATGGCCCGGGCGTCGACGCTGGGTGATTGCGGCGTCATCCTCGGCGGCCCCATGGGTCCTCAAGAGGTTCCGGAGCAGTTGCGGGCCAAAGCGGAAAGCCCCGTGCTGGAGGAGTTCCGCGATTCGGCCAGGCGTAACGGATATGACGTGTTACTGTCCGAATCGATGGTGCGCAAGGAGCGTGAAGTCTACTGGATTGAGAACCTCGAGACCGGCGAGCGGCGATTCGTGGACGCCGACAAGAAAAAAGAGCTGGTCGATTCAGGTAAGAAAACGACTACGGTATTCGGCGTGGAGGTGCCGTCGCTGGGCTCCGCGAAAGCGCAGTGGAAGCTGGTGGAGTCCTACACCGATGCGGTGACCGATGCGCCCGTCAAACTGGAGCAGCCGGTGGTGCCGACCACGGAGCTGTTGACCCTGTCGCAAAGCCGGGCCCAGGCCTTCGGCTTTTCCAAAGGCATTGTCACGGGCGAAACCGATCTGCAAGAACGGTACGATCTGGTGGGCCCCATCGAACGCATCGAGTTCACCTGGTCGGAGATCTTCACACGTTGGCTGACCTCCATGCCGGTCCGCGGTTTCTTGATGGTGATCGTGCTGTTGGGGGTCTATGTGGAGTTCAACACGCCCGGGGTGGGGGTGCCCGGTCTGGTGGCGGTGATCGCATTGGGCGTTTTTCTGGGCGCGCCGTATCTCACGGGCCTGGCCAACGTGTGGGAGATCCTGTTCGTGGTCCTGGGCTTCGTGCTCATCGGGGTGGAGGTCTTCGTGATCCCTGGGTTCGGTATCGCCGGGATCAGCGGCATCTTGCTGATGATTGTCGGTCTGTTGTTCACCTTTATGCCGGAGGATCCCAACGAGTGGCCGCTGTACTGGCCGCAGCTTCAACCGAGTCTGGACGGGCTCAAGTCCGGCATTCAGACGCTGGGGGCGGCTATGGGGCTGTCCATCGTGGGCGCGGTGTTGCTGAGCCGGTATCTGCCGCAACTACCCTACCTACGTTCCATCGTTCCTGAGAATCCAATGCCGGCTGACGTGGTGGTGGACGACTACTACGACGGTCTGGCCCGGGTGGGTGATATCGGCGTGGTGGTCGGCGGGTTGCATCCGGCGGGCAAAGCGCGGTTCGGCGCCACCCTGGTCGACGTGGTCAGCGAAGGGGACATGGTGGGCGCCGACGTGCGGGTGGAAGTGGTCGAGCGGCACGGGAATCGAATTGTGGTCCGCCCGATTCAGAACGCGTGACGCCGGCGTTTTGACTCGATACACTGAGTTGGGCAGGTTTTCATGAACGACCCGGCGTTTCTGCTAATGCTGTACGCTCTGGCGATGCTGGTTCTGATCGCCGAAATCTTCATCCCCTCGCACGGCGTATTGACCGTAGTGGGGCTGGGCGTCTTGATCGGTGCCATCGTCAAGACCTTCAGCATCTACGGTGATGCTGTGGGGGGATTGGCCGTCCTGGCGTCGTTGGTGGTGATCCCGACTCTGGCGGTGGTTGCGGTGAGAATGTGGCCTAACACCAGAATCGGGCGGCTGATCGCGCCGCCCAACCCGGTGTATACCAAAAAGGATTTCGGGACCGGCCCTGAAGAGCTGCAACCGCTGATCGGGCAGGTGGGCAGGACGCTGTCGCCGCTGCGGCCGGTGGGCACGTGCGAATTCGGGCGTCAGCGATTAGAATGTATCTCCGAAAGCGGCATGGTCGAAGCCGATGTGAAGGTTCGAGCGGTGGGTGTGCGAGGCCGGAACCTGGAAGTCGCCGCCATCGACGGCCCCTCGACAACACCAGAGAAGACAACGTAAACAGCTACATAGAGAGTTCATTCAGTTCGGAAGGCGACCAGGAAGGATTGAATCCATGCAGGTCAGTACGCATCTCTTAGGCGTTTCCCTCACTTGGGTGTTGGGCATCATCGCCGGTCTTGTTTTGTTGGTGATCTTTCTTTTTGTCCTGCAGTTCTTCGGACTGTGGTTGCAGGCCTACTTTAGCCGCGCGGACGTGAGTATTGGCGATTTGATCGGGATGAAATTGCGCAAGGTACACCTGCCCACCCTGGTGCACTGCAAGATCCAACTGGTCAAGGCGGGCATACACGACATTAGCACCAGCGATCTGGAGAGTCACTATCTGGCCGGCGGCCGGGTGCCGGCGGTGTGCGGTGCGATGATACGCACCAACCGGGCCAACATCGAGTTGGACTGGCGCAAAGCCTGCGCCATCGACCTGGCCGGGCGCGACATTCTGGACGCGGTGAACACCTCGGTGAATCCCAAGGTGATCGACTGCCCCACTCCCGGGCCCGGGCAGGCCGGCACAGGCGGCGACAAGCTCGACGCAGTGGCCAAGGATGGAATTCGGCTCCTGGTCAAAGGTCGGGTGACGGTGCGGACCAACCTGCGGCAGCTCATCGGCGGTGCCACGGAGGAGACGGTGGTGGCCCGCGTGGGCCAGGCCATCGTCAGCGCCATCGGATCGGCCGAGACCTATGCGGACGTGCTGGAGAATCCCGAGCACATATCAAAAAAGGCGCTCGGCTCCGGTCTCGACGCGGGCACCGCGTTTGAGATTCTTTCGGTGGACATTGCCGACGTGAGCGTAGCCGGTGTAGCCGATGCCGCCAACGTGGGTGCCAGGCTTCAGGCTGAGCAAGCGGATGCGGATAAGAGGCGGTTTCAGGCGGAGGCGGAGAAGCGTGCGGCCATGGCCCGGGCCCGCGAGGCGGAGATGAGCGCCCTGGTGGAAGAGAATCGCGCCAAGGTGGTGGAGGCCGAAGCCCAGGTGCCTCTGGCCATGGCCGACGCGTTCCGGCAGGGAAACCTGGGCGTCCTGGACTACTACCGCATGAAGAACATCGTCGCCGACACCAACATGCGGGAGTCCATCGGCCGTGGTGACGAGACCCAAAAGCCGGACGGCAGTGAATCCTGAGGGAAGCGCCGGTGGTGAATATAACGCGTAGGGTCCGCCATGCGGACCACGAACGCGAGATTGGTGGACGACTACGTGGTCCGCACAGCGGACCCTACAGTGCTCAATACGACAGATGATTAACATAGTAGCTCAAGATGACGGCGGCGGATGGGGAAACCTCTTATACCTCCTGGTGTTCCTGGTACTTCCGGGACTGAAGTCGCTTGGCGACTGGATCCGAAAGAGGTTCGGGCACGACAGAGACGTGCAAGACGAGGTGTTGCAGCCCAAGTCGCAACCTCGCAAGCCATTGAAGCGCCCGACGCTTGACGAGGTTGTTATCATTCCCACGCCTGCGGGGCGTGTCCGACCGGCGAGACCGGTCAAAAAGGCGCCCGCGCCGCCGAGGGCGGCCTCGGCCGGGACACTCCCCGAATCTTCGCCCACCGCCAGACCTGCGGCTCCCATCCTCAGCCGCCCTACCATGCCCAAACGCCCGGTTCGAAGACGGGGCGCGGTGCATCCCTCTCTCGAGCAAGCCAGGCCGGCCAGGCCGGAAGTCCGTGAGCAGCGCCTTTCCGCCATGGAGCGTCTCATGCGCGAGTCAGCCCAGGCTGAGAAGCAGCGTGCCGCCGCCCCGGCATCCAGGGAGCGCTTGCTGCCGGAGCGGCTGGATAGAGCCGCGTTACGCTCAGCCATCATACTGAGCGAGATTCTCCAGCCGCCGCTCGCGCTTCGGGAGGATGTCTTCAAGATGCGCATGTAGCACGGCCGCGACGAGCCGTGGACCGTGTTGTGCCGCGCGGGGGTGCCAGCGGCTCACTTGCCTGCCGGTCTGGGCCTTACCCATAAGTTCCAGGAAACGATGGGCCCCGAAAGATCTCGATGCCTTGAAGCCTCGATGCCTTGAACCATGGTCATGATGTCGCACCAGCCACGCCAAGTGGCGTCCCCGGGCGCGGCTTGGCCCCGCAGCTACGGACAACTCTGCGGGCAGATCGGACCATTCCAGTCTTCGCTGACTGCCGCTTGGGTAGCCTGGAAAGCCGAGAATATGTCCGCAAAAAACGTGACTTGCCCGTCCGGGACATTGGGGTTTTGCCCCTGGGTGTCCACCTCATAACCCGGGTCCGGGCCCAGATAAAACGGGAACCCTTGGGCCTCGGTGTTCTGGAACATCTTGAACAAGTCGGCGAAGAACGTAACCTGTCCGTCGCCGCTGGTATCCGAGTAGTGCCACGTGCAATTCACCGTGCCGGCCGGCTCCGAGACGAAAGGACTTTGACAATCATCGCACACCACCACGACGGTGTACTGGGCCTCAGGGGTGATCGTTGTGCCCTTGATGTACACCGTCATGTCGCCGCTCCATTGAGACGGCGTAAAGAAGTCCGCGTCAGTGCAAACGTTGCCCGCCGTTGCGACAGCCACACTGATGGTGCCGTTGGGGCCGTCGTCCACTGCGGAATCCTCAAGCTGCACCCATCCGTCGACACCTGAGCAAAGATTGGTGACGTGCAGGGCCACCGGCGCCTCCGGGAGCCCATTCAGTCGTACGCGGATGAAACGCGAAGAGATGCCGCCCTCAACGACCGGCGCCGGCAACTGCGCGCCCACGCACGTACCACTGACGCACTTGTCATTCACCGTGCAGGCCTGGGCGTCGTTGCAAGCGGTGTCGTCGGGCAGGTTCGGGTGCGTACACTGACCGGCTGCACAGATATCGTTGGTGCAGTCATTCCCCTCATCGGCACATGCGGTGTCGTCAGGCAGGTTCGGGTGTGTACACTGACCGGCTGCACAGATATCGTTGGTGCAGTCATTCCCCTCATCGGTACATGCGGTACCGTCCGGCTCAAAGGCCTGCGGCGGACAAATCGCCGAGAGACCGCCGCACGTTTCCTCGACGTCACAGTCGCCGGCATCCGGACGGCAGACGAAGCCGCCGGGTTTGAAGCGGTCGATACAGCTTCCAGACGCGTCGCAACTGTCCGCGGCGTTGCAGTCCGTGGAGTCGGGGTCTCCGCAGGGCGTGAATTCCGCGGCGTGCCTGGGCTGGCAGGCGCCGGCATCATCGCAGGTGTCGGGATCGGTGCATTCCGTGTCGTTGGGGTCACCGCAGGCCGTGAGTTCCGCGGCGTGCCTGGGCCGGCAGACCCCGGTAACGTCGCAGGTGTCGGGATCGGTGCATACCGTGTCGCTGGGGTCACCGCAGGCCGTGAGTTTCGCGGCGTGTCTGGGCTGGCAGGCGCCGGCACCGTCGCAGGTGTCGGGATCGGTGCAGTCCGTGTCGCTGGGGTCGCCGCAGCCCGTGAATTGCGCGGCGTGCCTGGGCTGGCAGACGCCGGCATCGTCGCAGGTGTCGGGGTCGGTGCATTCCGTGTCGCTGGGGTCACCGCAGGCCGTGAATTCCGGTTCAGGATCGTCCGCCGGACAAATGGCCGAGACACCGTCGCACGTGTCCTCGGCGTCACACTCGGCGACACTTGGCCTGCAGACGAAGACGCCGGGTTTGACGCGGTCGATGCAGCTTCCAGACGTGTCGCAAGTGTCCGGGGCGTTGCAATCGGTGGCGTCGGGGTCGCCGCAGGGCGTAGTCTCCGGCTCAAACGCGTCCGGCGGACAAGTCGGCGAGACACCGTCGCACGTGTCCTCGACGTCACATTCGCCGGCATCCGGACGGCAGACGAATGTGCCGAGGTCCAGCGCCCCCGAGCAGTTGCCCGCACCATCGCAGGTATCGATCCCCACGCCCGGCTGGCCCGTACCGGTGCACACTAATCCATCGTCACAGGGAGTTCCACCGGGCAAATTGGGGTGCGTGCAGGCGCCGGCCGCACAGACGTCGTCGGTGCAGTCGTTGCCGTCGTCGGTGCAGGCCAGACCATCGGTCGCCGGAGACCAGCTCACGGTCGATACCAGCGTATTACACAGCTCGCATTCGTTGGCCGGGTTGGGATCGCCGTTGGAATGGCACACATTGTCAATCAGGCAGAAACCGACGTTCAGGTCATTGTCGCACACATCCAACACGAGATTGCAACTGTCCGTCGTGCATGGCAGGCCGTCGTCGCAATCGTTGGTGCCACCGCCCTGACACACCGCGGCCAGGCACGTTTCACCTACGGTGCAGAGAACACCATCGTCGCACGGCGTGCCGTTGGGTTGTATGTTATCCAGGCACACGCCGCTGCCGTTGCAGGTGTCCGCCGGGTTGCACTCGGTGTCCGTCGGGTCGCCGCAAGGAGTCCCTGCGGTCGCGTCCTGGCCGGACAGACAAGTACCTAATAAACAAAACTCCTGGCCGTTACAGATCAGTCCGTCGTCGCAATCCGGGTCAACGGTGCACTTGCACAGGTCGGCCGGGTTAGGCGGGCAGGTGGTGAGATCGCCCTGGAACTCGCCGCCGAGCGTGTTCTCGCATTCATCCAGGGTCACTCCGTCCTGGCAGGCCGGGACCGGTCTGAGACAGCACGCCCCGATGAGCGGACGCACGGTGATCGTCAGGGTTTGAAAGCTGCCAGGGTTGTTGACGATGTCGATAATGATGTTGGTTGTGCTTGCGACGAGGACGTTGGCCTGGTCCGTACCGTAACCGAGCACCCAGTCCCCGTCTGCGCCGACGGACGCATCAAGCGTTATCGTGGCGATGTACGCAACGAAGTTGACGTCCTGCCAGGGTGACACGACATCCAGCACACCGGCGGCTATGGGTGGTGGGGGACCGCAGGTTGCCGCGCACAAGCTGCAGCTTTCGACAGCCAGATCCGCACGGGCGGTGTCGACAATGAAATCCGCGCATTCCAACGTTCCGGGGTTGGGCGCACCGGTATCGTTGATCCTTAACTCTATATCGATGGCGGCGACCTGCGGCACGGTCACCGCTGTTCCGTCTAACAGGACTTCGACGACGATCTGGTTCCCGGCAAGCACCGACGGGTTCAGCGGGTTGGTCAGGTCCACGGTCGCCCCGGCTTGGGCTTCCAGGAACACCGTTGGCGTCTGGCCAAAAACCGGCATGCACAAAACACCCAGCACCAGTACGCAGCTAACACTTCTTTTCATGGTAGCACCCTCCCAAAGGCAGACTCAGATCGGATTACGCGTCCAAGTAACAACAGCTACGAAACTTCAATTGTAACGGTGCATCCGATAAAGTCAACATCTCGGAACGCGGGCATGGGGCTTGGGGTGCGTGACAGTTTCGGCGGCTTCAGCGCCGTACCCTGATGCAGCCTGAAAGGCTGACCGACAGTAGCCGTGGGCAAGTCCCGCAGTTGCGGGACGCCGCCCACGGTAACCCCAACACCCGTTCCATTCGACCCTGAAGGGGTCGCAGAAGCGCCACATCGCACACGCCCCAGAGAGATAGACGACCCTTTCAGGGTCGGGGAGCTTGGTGGCGGCGTCATCCGGTGGCGGCGCTACGCTTGCCACCGGCTACTTCCGAGCAGGCCTTCAGCCTGCGACCCCAACCGCCGTTTCTGTCACGCACCCTGGGGCTTGGGGGGCGTGGCACTTTAGGCGGCGTCCGGCTGGTGCGA
>JAZGDL010000104.1:0-3224 GCA_036477795.1 Phycisphaerae bacterium | reverse complement strand
GAGCGTGAGCTTCACGAGCCCAGCCATTCCTGGGCCATCGGTTCGCCCAAACGGGTCATGGCTGCCCCCATCGCTGTCGGAACCATTGACCAAGCGATGCTATCGCACCTGCGGGTGAGGCATGCCTGGATGCGCGCCGCGTTCTTGATGCGCTCTCTACTGATTATCGATGAGGCGCACGCCAGCGACCCCTACATGACCGAGATCATCGCATCACTGGTCGATCGCCACGTGAGCCTCGGGGGGTACGTCCTGCTGCTGTCGGCGACCCTGGGCGAGGCCATGCGGGCCCGACTTCTGGGCCGGGCGCCGCGACCCATTGAGGAGGCATCGGCCGTGCCGTATCCGGCGGCCGCCGCAGGAGCCTCTGTAGAGGCTGTGGAGGCTTCGGTGCGAAGGCACACGGCCACGGAAATCCTCGGTCACCAGGAGTGCTCTCAGCGCGTTTTGGAAGCCGTCCAAGCCGGCAGCGCCGTGCTGTGGATCAGGTCAACGGTAGCCGACGCCATAGAGGACTATCAGCTCTTCGATCAGGCCGACGTCCCAGTCATGCTTCACCACAGCCGGTGGGCCGATCACGACCGCCGTATTCTGGATACGCGTGTGATCGCAGCCATCGGCAAGGAGGGCGCACGCGGCGGGCGTGTCGTCGTCGCGACCCAGACCTGCGAACAGTCGCTGGACATCGACGCGGATTTCCTGGTTACGGACGCCTGTCCGGCAGACGTGCTCATCCAGCGGCTGGGCCGGCTGCACCGACACGAGCGGAGGAGACCTGCGGGTTTCGAAGCGCCGAGGTGTCTGCTAATTGAGCCGGGCGAACTCAGCAGGTTCCTGGACGCTGACGGACGGCCGCGAGGTTCGACCGGCCAAGGATGGCCGTGGGTCTACCGTGCCTTGCTGTCAGTTCAGCAAACCCTGGAGTGGGTGCGTAACCGCGATGCCATTGTTGCGCCTGATGACTGTCGGGAGCTCGTGGAGCGCGCGACCCACCCAGATCACTTGCGGCACGTCTCTGAGAAGTTGGGGGGCCGGTGGCCGCTACACTGGCAGGAGACCTATGGTCAAGAGGCGGCACAGCGGGCTCTGGGGCAGGCCGGTCTCATTGACTGGTCGCGCCCCTATGTCGACGCCCTGGTAGACGAGCAGCACTATACACGGCTGGCCGAGGGCCCGGTGACTATAGAGGTCGACCTCATCTCACCACTAGATGGTTCCCGGATTGAGCGCATGCCAGTACCGGCTAGTTGGCTGCGACGGGTACCCCCGGACACGCCGACCGTGTGCGAAGGCCAGCGCATCTCAGTGGGCAACGTCAATATGATCTACGGAGAAGTGGGCCTCGTTAGAGCCGGTTGCCTGACCACGTTTGCGTGATCAGGGGCACCAAACCTAAACCGCTCGATATGAGGGTATTACGGTTCCAGCTCTGTCTGCTCAAAAACTGCGGTCCGTTCCAGTTTATCAGCCCAGGGTTTTGCTCTGGCGTAAAGCTGATCGTGGATACTCCGCCATGCCTCGCTGCGACTGAATGAGCGCTCCAGACAATCATCCAAAACTCGAAGCATCATCATATGCGCCCCGAGAAGCTGGATAATGGCGGTCTCGATTGTGCGTTGCTCTCCGCTGAAATACTGTAAAAACATCTTGTCATCCCGCTTTTCCCACCGCAGCGAGTGCAAGTATTCTGGTGTAAAATGGACATCGGCATCGGAGATGATGCCCCAGGTATCCATGAGCTGTTTCACCAGCGGATGTTCAGCCGGTATGGGGATATGGAGGGATTTGGGTGTCTCACCTTCATCCCGGGCCTGCCACCGTTCCATCCGTTTATCGTAAGCCACCCATTCTTCTGCGACGGCGGGGTCGGCTTTCATGGCCGCCGCTAGCCGGACCACTTCTATCGCCCTGCGCGTTATTGGCGCGGCATCGTCGGGCTGCGCCTGACCGATTAACGTAGCCGCTGCCAAAAACGATTTATGGCATATCAATAGAAACTGCCCGAAGACAGGTGACTTGTCTTTTGGCACCGATGCGATCGAAACCTCGTAGAGTTTGTCCATTAGGGGACAGGTGGCGCCGAAAAGTTCGAACTTTAGCGCTGACTCCAGGTTTTTCCGTTGAGCCTTTATGTAATCTTGAAAAGGCAATCCGATCTTCTCCCCTACTGTTGGCACCGGTCTGTTTGCTTCCCCGTATTGTCAGCGTCGAAATCATAATGACCGGCCGGCCCCGATAAAATCTGAACCGGCCATGGTCATGTTTGCGCTTGTCTTCCCAAATTTTTTTTGCGGGTCGAAATCGACTAGCCGCCGTTACTTTTTCTTCCGTTTCTCGAACGCCGCCATCCACTCGCGGGCGAGACGTTGCGCCTCGGCGATCTGGGCGGGGGTCATACGCTTGGCAACTCTGTCACGGTCTTTGGGCGGGTCCTTCCATTGACCAGGCGCATCAGCCGCTGCGAGGTTAACATTGCATCAGTCACATGTCCTCTCTGCTGCCGAATTTTCAGTGGTGACATCCTGCCCTAAACCGCCGCGGCAGGTCGCAATCCACTGTCTATTGGGCTCAAGGCGCGCCCTGGCTTGGGCAGCGCATAACTGGCGGACCCGAGAATGCAGATCAAAGCAGTGCCCCCACCGCGTTATCGACGAACATCTCGTCATCGCGGATGTATCGCGCCAGCATGGCGTCGGACGCATGGCCGGTCTGCTGCCTGATCTTCCAGGACGAGACCCCCGCCGCCGCCGCAGACGTAGCCAGGCCCGCACGCAGGCTGTGACCGGAGAATTCGTTCGGTTCCAGGCCAACGGCTGCGACACGCTCTTTGATAACAAGCGATACCGCTTCCCCGGAGAGCCGTCCGTCATGCAAGTTGCCGTGCCGGTCCACGGGGCGGAAAACGGGGCCGACCTCTATCCCCGCACGCTCTAGCCAATCGTTCAGCGCCATAACGGGGCACCAGCGGGTCCGCCCATGGGGGATACCGATTTTCCGCCCCACGCCCTCCTGGTCGGTCTTTGAACGGCGGACGTGGATGACGACCCCCTGCCGCACGGGCTCAATGTCTGTGCAATTAATTGCAACGAGTTCCGAACGTCGAAACCCGCCCGCGAACCCGATCAGAAGGAGCGCCTTGTCGCGGCCGTCCTTCAATGAGTCTCCCATCGCGCCCAATGCGGAGAACAAGTCCTCTTTCGTAAGTGGCCTTGCCCGGCGCTGTG
>JAZGDL010000103.1:0-2963 GCA_036477795.1 Phycisphaerae bacterium | reverse complement strand
CGTCACCAACCTGTCGCGACCGGCCGAGCGGGTGACATGGTTCTACAATCAGCGGGGCAAAGCGGAGCCATACATCCAAGGAAGGCAAGAACGCGATCAAATGGACCCGGCTGTCGTGCCGCAAGTTCCGCGACAACGCCGTCCGGCTCCAGCTACATGCCCTGGCCTACAATCTGGCCAACTTCATGCGCACGCTGGCCTTGCCGAAAGAAGTGGAGCATTGGTCGTTGACGACACTGCGGGAAAAACTGGTGAAGATCGGTGCCACACCTTCCTTCAGGCTGGTACTGGGGGCGGTCGTCGCAATTCATCGATCCGCCGCAGGATTTCCCGAAACAGGTGCCGAGGCACGGCAACCTCGGCCATCTGCAACGTGACGTAGTGCCCCTGGCTGACGAGCCGCACTCCGCAACCAGGCCCAGGTCGAGTGTTAAGTTTGCGCCGTCGGAAATGAGGTCCGTTTGGCACCACAAACTGAGAGGGATACCACCTTACGAGATGTCGGCTTTGGGTCAGGAGCGGTAGTCAGTGATGGTCCCGAAATTGGTCTGCTTTGTGCCGTACAGCGGACATCAACACCCGGAATGTCCGCTCATCGCCTGAAAGCGGACGCTTTCCCACGGTGGTTGGAACTTCCGCTGGTAGCCATCAGCGGACGGTGCGCCCCGAAGGCGCGGATCACCAGTGAAGGGAGGTTCCACCCAGAGAGTTGTCGGTTGATTTGGTAGCTGACGAGCGGGGCGGTCGGGCAGCTGGCCGTCTCGAAGTCTCGTGACAAAGGCCGCCTTGGGCGGCTGATCTCGCTCCAAATCTCGGCAATCGGGCTATAAGCAGAACGCCACTGACTCGATAGAAGCGTCAAACCAAATGCGTTTCGTGGCGCTTTCGCGGGTCGCCGCGAAACAGTACGCTCGGCGCCGGGAAGGCTCGATGCGCCCCTAGCCCGGATTGGTCGCCGAGATGACCCAGGACGACGACTCCATGATGATGCCGTCAGCGTCGCTCTTTTGGGCGTTGATTGCTTCGGCCAGGGCGGCCTCGATGTCCTTGTGTTTGGCCTCGGCCTCGGCGCCCGCCTCGCGGTATACTTCCCCCGCCGGTCCGAGGGCGAGTTGGAAATTGACCGCGTCCTCGACGGTCCTGCCGACCAGCACCGGCGCGTCGACGCGCTTGAACTCGATGTTCTCGTAGCCGGCGACCTCCATCATCTTCGTGACCATGTCCTGGTTCGCCATGGAGAAGGGTCCCGGCCCGCAGGTCTGGGCGTCCTCGCCCGGCGGCGGCAGGAATCGCAGCACCACGTCCTTGGCCATGCTGAGCCAGGGGTTGTCGGCGGGCGCGCGCCAGACGATATGGGTCATGATGCCGCCGGGCTTTAAGGCGGTCCGCATGTTTCTCAAACCCGCCACGGGGTTGGAGAAGAACATGGTGCCGAACCGGGAAAACACGAAATCATAGTCCGGCTGGAAGCGGAAGGTCAGGGCGTCGCCATTGACGAAGGTGAGGTTTTCCAGGCCCGCGTCCGCCGCGCCCTTGCGGCCGTAGTCCATGAAGGCCTCGCAGCAATCGATGCCGACCACCCGGCCCGCAGGCCCGACCCGCTGCGCAAACTTGATGGCGGTGTCGCCGAATCCGCAGCCGACATCGAGAACGCTGTCGCCTTCCTCGATCTTGAGAGACGGCAGAATCGCCTCGCTGTGATGGGCCAATCCGTCGACCAGGATATGCTTGTACTTAATGAACTTGGGAACCAGGATTTCGTTCCAGAAATCGACGAACTCGCTGTTGCCGTCCGATGATTCAACAATGCTCATAATCAATCCCCCCTCCTTATCCGATATTTCCGAGATAACCGTCAAATCGACTCCGACAGTACCCAATTTTCACCGTCATTGGGATCGCATCACCTCCGCAGCCGTCCGACAGCATTCAATTCATTCTGGGACGGACTCTAAGTTGGTGAGGGTGCGACGGAACGTGCGGAAATTCGATCTCAGAAGGTCAGCGTACCGGCGCCATCTTTGATGAGTGAATGCATCGGCGCCGCGCCCGTGACCACGGTGCCCTCGATGAGATCGTCCTCGTCGTAGCCCCGCGCCTTGACGCAAGGGGTGCAAGCCCAGAGCGTGCCGCCCCGGGCCAGGAAATCCTTTATCAAATCGGCCAATGGATCGAGCGGGTGCACCTGGGTCGCGTCGGCGGCCCCCTTGCGCACCAGGTCAACACCCGAGCTAGTCAGAAATAGAGACACCTTAAGGCCTGCCGTGATCCCCCCGTTGGCGATGGTGAATCCAACCGAGGAAAGCTCATGGTCAATTCCATGGGAAATCATGACGACCAAATCGCGACTGTTTTCACTCATTTCTTACTCTCCCGTTGTTTAGCCGGGATTCCTCAGACAAGCTCCCCCGGTTGGCCGCGACAGTAGCACCATGGAGGACGCTGGACCAACCCAAGCCCACACTGGTACGGTAGGTCGCGATGACCGCTTTGGGTCAGGAGCGGTAATCAGTGATGGTCCCGAATTTGGTCTGCTTTGTGTCGCATAGCGGACATCAACACCCGGAATGTCCGCTCATCGCCTGAAAGCGGACGCTCTCCCGCGCTGGTTGGAACTTCCGCTGGTAGCCAAATCCGGACATTGCATTGTGAGGATGTCGTCCATCCTCATAGGCAGACGTTAATCATCGGTCCCGCATCATTCTCGCAACCCGGGAGACCATATGGCTTAGTTACGTTCACAATCGGTTTTTGACTGGGTAATGTTGGTTCATATTGGTATGAGGCATGCAATGCGACCGTTGGAATCGTTGCCTGCAAACGATCATGGGAACTTCGATAGATGACCACCTCGCGGACCGCGACCTTCCTGGATGACCCCATCGCCGAGTACGTCGATCTGGAGCGCTATCCCATCGCCGATCTGAAAAGCCCGGCGGCCCGAGCATTAATTGCGCGTATGC
>JAZGDL010000102.1:0-3397 GCA_036477795.1 Phycisphaerae bacterium | reverse complement strand
GCCGCCTCGCGCCACTCGCCCACCAGCTTTTGGACCCGGCCGATCCAAGTCTCGTCCCACGACCGAGGCTGGCTGCCGATCTCCGTCAGCAACTGCGCGGTCGTGACCTTCACGTCACCCAGGATCTCGACCCCGGACGGGTAATTGCGTCCGAGATGGGTGGGGTCGATGTCAATGTGCATGACTGTTGTGCCCGGCCGAGGAATCTTCCAGTTGTTGGTTACCTGGCTCCCCGCTTGGCTGCCGATGAAGAAGACGAGGTCGGCCTCAGCGATGACCTTGTTCGCACTGTGTCTGGAGTACGTGCCGACAACGCCCACCGACAACGGGTGATTCTCCACAATGATTCCTTTGCCATGGAGTGAGGTGGCCACTGGGATGCCCAGGTGCTCCGCTAGCGCCACGACTTCCCCCGCCGCGTCGGACGCGACGACACCTCCCCCAGCCACAATCGCAGGCCTCCTGGCCCGTGTGAGCACGGCTACCGCCCGCTTAATTGTCGCGGCGTCCGCGCCCGGTCTGAAGTAAGGGAACCGGTAGGGAAAGCCGTGCTCCGGCAGTTCGAAGTCAGCTTCCTTCTCGAGGACCTGGGCGTGACTCCCCTGCATCCGCAGGTGGACGGGGCCAGGTGCTCCGGTGACGGAAAACTTGAGGGCGTGGGCCACCGTATCAGCAAGACGGTTCACATCGTCGATTACAAAGTTGGCTTTGGTCACGTGGTCGAACATGCCGAAGTCTTCGACGTCCTGGTACATGTACCGGTACCGGGCTGGTGGGTTTGCGCCGCCCGTTATGGCGACGACCGGCGAATGGGCCATATACGCGTCTCGAAGTCCGGCAGCGAGGTTCGCCGCACCCACGTTCTGGGCCGCGCAGAACGCAGCGGTGCGAGAGGCTCTGGCATAGCCGTCGGCCATGTACGCGGCGGATTTCTCACCGTGGGTAACAACCCGGCGAATGTTCGTATCCTCCAGCGCAGCCATTGTGTCCAGGATGATGGTTGGCATGAAGAAGACGTGGGTGGCCCCCTGTCGCTTGATAACTTCGGCTAGGTACTCCGATCCAGTCATTCGGGGCATTTCTTTCTCCTTGGGATCCGGAGGAACTTCCGCCTGCGCCCGGTCGATATGTTTAGCTAACGGGTGGAGGTCCCCACTCGGCCTGTGTTCAGTACCTGAAACAGGTACCCGTCCTCAGTCGTAACGAAAAGCGTGGCTAAGTCCTCGCCCCCGAATGCGCAGGCCGTCGGCCGGTCGGCGGGGACGGTGTGGCTCTCGAGGACACGGCCCGACGCAGCGAACACGTAGATTAATGGCCCAGGACCATTGTCCCTTGAGCCAGCGGCTACAACCACGTTGCCTTCGCTGTCGACGCATATACCCGCGGCGCCCCGGTGTGCTCCGCGGTGGTCGGCGCCGAAGGTGTGTAGTACCCTTGGGGGGCCAAGCCCACTCTCCAAGATCGGATAGGCGCGCACCTCTCGCTTGCCATCGCGCTCCGAGGCGCTTTCGGCGACATAGAGCGTTGTCTCGTCCGGCGATAGCGCAACACCCCGTGGCTCTTTCGTGTCAAACGTCATGCGCCTCAGCACCCATTCGCGCGGCGGGCTTTCGTAGTCGAGTCTTAGCACTGAACGGTGTTCGAGCAATGGGAACATCTGGGGCCCGCGCGTCCTGAGCTTACTGTAGGGGTCCGAAAACCAGATCCGCCTTCGTCTGTCCACGGCGAGGTGGTGCGGATGATTGTGGCGCGCGCCGTTCAGCAGCGCTGTCAGTGCTTGGGCAGAGCCATCCTTTTTGTACCAAGCGATCCGTCTCGCACCGCTCTGGGCGGCGTAAAGCTCTCCGTCCGGGCCAAAGGCGAGCCCGGTAGTCCGTACCGTGAAACGGCGGACTGTGCTGATATCCCCGGTCTTTTCGTCCCAGCGCAGCACCTCTCCTGTGATTACTTTGCAGAACAACAGCCCTCCACCATCCCATACCGGCCCGTCCAGCACTTCGCTGAAGCCGTTCCCGATCTGCTCAAAGACCCAGGTCATATTCCTGCCCCTTGCTTTACACTGCGATCCCTGCGGTGCTCAATCGTATACGGAAGACAGAGCTGCGCGCGGTGATGTAGAGCGTCTTCCAGTCCGCATCACCCCACGCCATATTCGAACAAGGCTCCGGTACTAGGATGCGGCCCAGGAAAACGCCGGTGGGATCGAACACATGCATACCGCCCGGACCCGTGCAGTAGACATTTCCGCTCACGTCCACTTTCATACCGTCCGGATTGCCTGGTTGATCACCCCTAACGTCGCAGAACCGGCGGCTGTTGGTTAGCGTGTCATCGGTCTTGACGTCGTAGGCTTGGATGTACCGGCCACCCGTGTCGTTCACGTACAGGATCGATTCGTCCGGCGAGAAGGCGAGCCCGTTGCAGCCGGGGATCTCCGTCGTCAACAGTGTCAGTTCGCCTGTGCCCGGCACGAGCTTGAAGACCGCGGCCGACTCTCGGTATTGCTGGATGTCGTCCACCTCCATCCCGACAATCGACAGCCCACCTGTGGCATCGGTGAAGTAAATACTTCCGTCCGACTTGACCACAAGGTCGTTTGGGGTGTTGAGTTTCTGGCCTCCATACTCCAGCGCGAGCGGCATGATCACACCATCGTGTTCCATCCGCCATACGTTCCTGCTGCTCCAACCTGCGACGACCAATCTCCCGGCACGATCGTATGTCATGCCATTGGCTTTCCCTGAAGGTCGGAGGAACACGCTCTCGCCGACTCCAGGTGTCCACTTCCAGATTGTGTCGCCAAGGATGTCAACGAAGTAGAGCACACCTTCCCTGGCATTCCACACGGGCCCTTCGGTGAAGATATGCCCGTGCGAGACACGTTCAAGGACTGCGTTATTTGGAACCAGGTCGCGGAAATATGGTGAGCTTGCTTCGCTGAACACGATTGTCAGCCTTCCACGGTTCAGAACGTTGCGCCTGATTTCAGATAGTGGTCTACGATTTCTTCCGCGGTTGCGAACCAGACGCCATCATGTTTGCGGATATAGTCCAGCACCGATTCCAGCACCCAGATGCGGTGCGGAAATCCGGTGACGTAGGGGTGAACTGCGATCGCCATAACCCGTCCCGACTCTGCCCCCTCCTGGTAGAGCGTGTCGAATTGGCGACGCACCCTCGCCTCGAATTCCTCAGTGCTGCGGTTCTGACGGAACATCGCGGGCAGGTCATTGATCTCCACCGAATAGGGCAGCGCCACCATGCGCCGCCCGCCGACGTCCATCAGATAAGGCTGGTCATCGTTGTTCCAGTCACAGACGTACTCGATACCCTCATCGGCGAAATATTCCAGCGAGTTCCAGGTTTCCATCATCCCAGACCCGAGCCAGCCCCTAGG
>JAZGDL010000101.1:0-4797 GCA_036477795.1 Phycisphaerae bacterium | reverse complement strand
AACATTTATATGAAAAATACATGGCTACGTTTTACCTCCCGCACTCCCTCACAAGGCCCCGTTTTCAGCCCTCACCGCCCCGATTTCAACCTAAACGGGCTCGCCACGCCGCGGAACTTCGGCTTAGCTACTCGGACGTCTGCACCTGCCGACCGTCGCTGGTCAGGGTGGCGACCAGCATGCGGTAAGGCAGCGGCTCCTCCCGCCCCTTGCCCGCCTTTACACCTGCCGCGGGTCCCGGCGAATTGGCACGCTGCCATGTGATGTTGGTGATGTTGCTGTAGGTGAAGGTGACCTGGCACCCGCGAGCTTCGTCGGCCAATGTTTCATAAGACAGTCGGGCCAGTTCAATAGTATCGCCGGGCATCACCTGGATGATCCGATCGCGTGAGAACGGTTCGCGTGGATGATGGAGCAATCGGCTTGCCCGCAGCATGTGGCGCTGCTCGCCGCAGTCCACAAACCAGCGAGTTCGTGCAAACGGTGCACCGCGCTCGACGGTGAGATTCAGGTTGACCCATACCGGCAGGTCAAGCTGGTTGGTGAGGGCAGCCACCATGGCATCACCTTGTCGTGACAGTTTCAGGTTGGCGGGTGCCACAGCCCGGCGGACGCATAGCGGTGCGGGCTTGCCGACGGCCAACTTCAAGCGGTTGCTGGCCACCCGGCCGACGCCCGACCGCACTAGCTCGTCATCATCCCATTGCGGTTGGTAGACAACCTGAAGCTGATAGTCGCCGGCCTCCAGCAGCCGGTAGCGGGCCCAGCCGCGGTTGAACTCATCGACGCGATACCTCACTGTCTCACCCGGAGGGATTTCGTCGACAGGCGGTTGCTCGACGCGATCGTTGACGGCGGCCACCAGGGCCGGGTCTTCATTGATATCATCCACATACAGTCGCACCGCTCGGCCCCCAGGGCCTTCGACGACAAGATACTCCGACAGGTCCAGCAGCGAGGTGAATTGCCGTAACCGGGCGGACCGCTTGTCCACCGACGGCAAGATCAATTCAAACGGCAGCCGCGCGACGTGAGAGCCCGTGTTTTCAAGACGCACCGTCAGGGCTACGGAATCGGACCAGTCGAACACCGTGCGGGATCCCGAAAGCTCGATGGTGACACCGGAAAAGAGCAGGTGTTCAAAAACTTCCAGAAGATCGCGGGCCCGGATGGCGATCTCGTAGTCATTGCCGGCGACGGCTTGTTTCAGGGCGCGAGTTGCCGGGGGACCGATCTCCAAAAGGCGAATGGTGGCCTCCTCTCGCGTCTTGAACGAACCGTCGCCCAAACGCTCGACCAGCGACAGGACCTCATCATCCGCCACTTGCGTTGACTGCGAAAGACACGGTTGCCAGCCGGACACAAGAAACGCAAACGCGAGACACACGGCGGCGGTGTTGGGGCGGTTGCGGAGGGCGAGCTGCCGCACGCGGATCACCTATTGATTGCGGGACGTCGTCCCGGTGAAGGCCGCGACGCCGAGCGAATCGGTGACTCGCGGCGTATCGGTAGCAGCCGCCAGAAGGAATGTGCGTACGCGGTCGACAAGCTCCGGATCGGTCCGGCCCGATGCCACAAACGGTCCCAGGTTAACCGGCTTGGTCTCGCCCAGTACACGGAACTGGTCCCTGCTGAAGCTCAATGGGAAGAAACGCCCTCCGGACTCCGGGTACTGCTTGTAATCGGATTTCGCGATGACGCCCACCGGTGTCAGCCCGTAGACGACTTCTTTGGCCGCCTCGAACGAGCTGATGTGATACTGAAGCTGGTAGATCGGTACTATTTCACGCGTGATGTCTGAAAGCGTAACGCCCGCCGCTTCCAGCGCAGCCGCGGCGCCGTGGTGGAGGATGGGGTCCCCACGGGGCCCGAACGCGAAACGGTGGCCGGCCACGTCGGAGATTGACCGAATGTCTGAATCGGCGGAGGCCACCAGCAGGCCCGTCTTATCGGGGACGTCGGCGTAGGCGACAACGTCAACGGTGGCCGCTTGATCCTTGATTTGCTTGTATTGGTCGTAGGTGAGCAGTGCGAAGTCAAGCCGCCCCGACTCAAGTTGTGCGGCAAGCTGGAAATCTTTGAGTTGCTCGATCTGAACGGGTTGTCCGGCACGCCTGGCCAACGCCCGGCGTAGCTCGGTGAAAGGCGTCCGGTCACGCAAATCCCACCATGCCCGAACGTCCCACATGCAGCAGCCGTCGGTGGCCACTCCGATGCGGATGGGATCGGTATCGACCGCGAACAACGGTTTCAAATCGAAGGGATTCCATAACGATGTGCCGAAAATGGAGTCGGATAATTCGCTGTGGCAGCCGCCCACCATCAACAGCACGGTCAGGGCGGCACAGCAGTTCGGTACTTTTCGCATGCTCAGCACCTTCAGTTGGTAACAGGAATCGCGCCGTCGGTCCGCAAGTATACCGCCCGGTCGACGCCGGCTCAACTACACTTATCGGCCCAAACAAACGCCCGGGCTTACCGAAACCACCGAACCCGAACCCTTTCCGCAATCACAACCCGGGGACCTTCTCCGACCGGCGGACTCTTATCTAGCTTTTGGTTCATCCGGGAAAAATGGGATGGCCGATCGGGGGTCGGCTTCAGCCGACCGGCGTTTGCCACCAACTTTAGTTGGTGGTCGGCGGATTCCTCGTACTTCTTATGCCCCAGCCGGCTTTAGCCGGGCTTGTGGTATTCACCTGTCAGAATGTGGCTCGATCTCGTGCTCTGACGATGCAGAAGCCCGGCTAAAGCCGGCTCCCGCGGGGGGTTGTCGCTCGTCACCACCGGCTGAAGCCGGTGGCAAACAGGGACCGGCTAAAGCCGGTCAGAACTTCGAGCAAACAGCCCCTGATCGGTGAATTTGCGAGGAATAGCCGCCGGCGGAAATGCCGGATGAACCAAGATCTTTGCTGACTCCCGTAGCTACCTGCGAACCCGAGCAAAGCCGTGAGAACGTGCGTTAGTATGGTCGGGGCGTTGATTCCCGGCGGAATGGGGGCGCTGGCTTCGGACTACGTCACCGCGCGATTCTCGTTAGCGTCACCGTTTGGCTTGTTGTTCTTGGCCATAGGCCGAGGTGATAGCACGAGTCACGTGATCTGTCACGGAGTCTTCGATCCATTTGCTGAGCAGGTCACGCCAGACTGATTCACCTATGGGCCCTTGCTTTGCGATCGGCGCCAAAGGCGCGATCTCGCGAAAACCGGGACCTTGGTGATAGCTGCCCGGAACCTTCGCACCATAGCTGAAAGATGCGACCACCTCATCAGTAAGGCCGCAAACCTCCAAAGTCGGAGCATTAAGGCTGTAAAATGCGTCCTCGCTGGCTGACATCAACCCCTCACTTTCCGAATCCTACGTCCTATCCCGATGTCTCCGAATGCGCGTCAAAGATGCGCCCATACACCCCTACATATACACAATACGCTTGTCATCGGATAGACAAAAGGCTAATGAGTAAACAAGAATCTCGCACATCTGTGAAAATGGGTAATCCGGGCAGCCACGGGATACTTTGTCACGGGGCCCTCCGCAAGCGGTGCAAACTTATCGGACTATGCCTCCCCCGTTTACCAGCAGCGGAGACGCTCTCGCAGGCAATTCACGTTGGCCCAAACACATCGCCGGGCTTACTGAAAGCAGATGACGTCCCTCCGAAGTAACGTTACCGCCGATTGACCCGCCCGACAGCTCAGCCAGCCGGCAGCGGCAGGGGGATGTAGTCGGCCTTGCCGATAGCGTGGAACACCTCTTCATATTGCCGGCGGAGGTACGCGTCGGGCGGGCCGCCGTGCAGATGGGACCAGGGAAAGACCTCGTCGGCGGCGCGTTCACGGTGGGCGTAGAAAGCGACGTCCACACCGGTCTCAGCGAAGGCCTGATGCCAGATCCGTGGGGCGAAGACCTCGTCCCATCCGTCGAATCTGGCCCCCAGTCGCCAAGCGGCCTCGATGACGTCGGCCAACCGCCGATCTCCACGGGCAAACACGGCTTCCAGCTCCGATCGATCGGGATTGTGCATTTTGATCCGCACCGCCGACCGAGTTCGCCCGGCCGTGGCCCGCAATCGGCGGCGCACCTCGTGGAAATACTCGAGCTCGGGCTGGGCCATCCACTGGAACGGCGTGTAGGGTTTGGGCACCAGCCAGCCCACCGACGCGGTCACCTGTGCCGGCGAGCCCGCCACCTCGCGACGCAGTTCGCTGACGCTCCGGCTTATCTCGAAAATGCCGTCGATGTCATCCTGGCGCTCACCAGGAAAACCGGCCATGAAATAAAGCTTCACGCTCTTCCAACCGGCCTGGTAGGCGGCACGCACCCCGTCCATCAAGCTCCCGTCGGTGACCTTCTTGCGGATGGCAGCCCGCATGTCGTCCCGGGCGGCCTCCACCGCAATGGTCAGACCGCTCTTGCGCACCTGATTCACCATCGCCGGGATATCCGTGAGCATCTTGTCCACCCGCAGCGAGGGCACCGATATGTTCACGCCCCGCGGGTTGAATCGTTCGTTCACCCTGCGGGCCAACTCCGCAAGGTCCGGGTAGTCCGCCGTGGAAAGCGACAGCAGGCCCAACTCTTCCATGCCGGTCGACGTCCACATCTCCTCCGCTATCTCCAGGATCTTGTCAACTGATCGCAGGCGCAACGGTCGCTTGGTGTAGCCGGCGTGACAAAACCGGCAGCGCTGCGGACAGCCGCGCATAATCTCAATAGCCATGCGATCGTGCACCACGCCGGTGAAGGGGACCAGCGGCTTGGTGGGAAACGGCGCGTTTTCAAAGTCGGGGGTCTGGC
>JAZGDL010000100.1:0-2382 GCA_036477795.1 Phycisphaerae bacterium | reverse complement strand
TACTCAATCTCGGCGACGAAGGCCGTGGTATTGCAATGTTGGTTGCGGGGGCAGGATTTGTTCAAGGACCTACCAACATAGAGCTCAGAAAAGCCGTTTGAGATTGGTTTCAGGGGCCCGCAACCAGCGTTATTTGCACATCGCGGAGGGCTGGTTACCGTGCGCCATAAATTATCCAGCTGACTCTTAATCAGCGGGTCGTAGGTTCGAGTCCTACTGCGCCCACCATCCGCCCTTAGAACGGCGGAAACCAAGGAATTCTGCGGGTTTCATTAACCTCAGGGTACCCAATCGTGGTACAATTTGGGATATGGAACCGATGCGAAAACCACCAGGACTGCAACGCCGTCGCCACACGTGGCACTTGCGTGTCACAGTGCCCGAGACCCTGCGCTCGGTGATCGGCAAGCGCGAGATCATCCGGTCACTTCGCACACACGACTACCGACAGGCGTGTGAACGCGTCTCCCTTGCGAGAGCCGAGGTGGACGCGATGTTCGCCGAAGCTAGGCGCAAGCTGCGGTCGCAGCCCGCAACCCGGCTTGATGCGCACGAGGCCAAGGCCGCCGTGCTGAGGTGGTTCTGGGAAAGTGAAAGGGTCGGGGACTCCGAATTGCCCCCTGACGACATCGACGATGCGGAGCAGGAGATCGGGATCGACGTGGCGACATTGTCGAAACCCGATAATCCGAACACCGTCGCTAGTACGCAGCAGGAGGCCAAACGCATCATGGCCGAAAACAACCTCGCGCTCGACGACACTTCGAAAGATTATCGTCGTCTGTGTGAATTCGTCCGGCGAGCGATGTTGGAACAATCACACCGGACCATGGCCCGATTGCGCAGCGACTATAGTGCTCAGTACGACCCTTTATTCAATGGCGTCGGACCGCAGGTGCCTGAACCGCCGAAGCCCGAGCCCGAAGGCGTCACCTTGGGCGAGCTTTGCGACCTCTACCTCGCTGATCCGGCGCGTGCCCGCGTGACTGCCAAGACCCGGCTCGATTATAACTTCACGTTTAGGCTCATCAAGGAGGTCATGGGCGCGGAAAAGCTGGTGAGGTCCATCGAGCGGAAGAACTGCCGCGCGGTGCAGGACGTACTGGCCGCGCTCCCCCCCAACGCCACCAAGAGGTGGCCGGGGACGCCGCTGTGTCAGGTCGCCGCCATGGCCAAGGAGCAGGGCATCGCCGCCATGGCACCCCGAACCGCGAACGCGTACCTGCACAAGCTGTCAGCGCTGATGCGGTGGGCAGTGCGCGAGGAGTACATCGACAAGAACCGGGCAGAAGAGCTCAGTGTGGACGAGCCGGAGGTCCATCCCCGCGACGCCCGCCGGCCGTTCTCGACCGACCAGCTACGCCGGATGTTCGGCGCCCCCCTCTACCGGGGTTGCGTCGACGACGAGCACGGGTACGCCCGTCCCGGACCCAATGTCATACGGCGATGGCGGTTCTGGTTGCTGCCGATAGGGCTGTTCTCGGGCATGAGGCTGAACGAAATCTGTAGCTTACGCGTTGACGACGTGGAGCGTCGCGACGACGTGTGGTGCTTCGTGGTGAGGCCGGACAACGATGGAGGAAAACAGAATGGTAGGCTCAAGACCATAGCGGCAGCGAGGGTCGTTCCGGTTCACCCGATGCTGATTAAGATGGGCCTGATCAAGTACGCCGACGGCGTCCGTGATCGTGGTGAGTGGTACCTGTTCCCCGAGCTTGAGCCGGACCGGCGGGGTTACCGCGCCGACCGAGCTCAAAAGTGGTTCTCCCGATTCATGGAGAAAGCGGGGGCGAGAGAGCCGAGAACATCGTTTCACTCGACCCGCCATAACTTCAGGGACCAGCTAAGGGAGGTCGGCGCGACTCGCGATGTTACGTTTGCGTTGTGTGGCTGGAGCACCGGGCACGTCAGCGACACCTATGGTGGGGGCGTCCGACCCGGAACGCTTGCTGAGTGCGTGCAGAAGATCAGTTACGACGTGGATCATATGATGTCGGGGTGAATAGTCGATAACCCCAAACTCGCGCGACTAAAGATTTCTAACCGAGGTCTAATCGTCGTCGTACAGGCCGTAAAGGATCGTAGTGCAGCTTGCTATGCTCCGGCGATTTCCTTGACTCCATCGTCTTCAAGGCCGTCATTACTGTGGGTAAGCGGTGAACCGAGAACGAGAGATCAGTGGAGATTACCAAATTGTCGTTTTCCTCATCCAAATATCTAATCCATGAATCCGTTCCGAAACTTTCAAATACGGCGTCCTCGCCATTCGGGTCAACGCGGGCTACGGCATTAATCAGATCTTCCGCGAACGCGTGATCGACAGCAACAAGGTGCCATCGTTCGCCAGGACCATCCGACGTACGGTCAACTTGGGCGTCGTTC
>JAZGDL010000010.1:0-12095 GCA_036477795.1 Phycisphaerae bacterium | reverse complement strand
CCGAGCTGATCGCATTGGTGCGATAAGATAAAATGTCCGTATCACCGATCAACATAACGCGTGTTTCCCACAACTTCCGCACCATGTCCATGCTGGAGACGTTGCGGCGCAACACGGTGGACATCTTTACGCAGCAGAACCGGCTGGCCACCGGCAGGAGGTTCACCACGCCCAGCGATGACCCGGTGGCGGCGTCGCAATCACTCAAGATGAATGATTCGCTCCGCCGCCAGGATCAGATCCTGTCCAACCTGCGCCAGGCGGATCTGCTGATGAGCACCGCGGACGAAGCCCTCACCGAGGTGAACGGTCTGCTCAACCAGGCGGAAGCCATCGCAAGTCAGAGCATCGGGGCTCAAACCAACTCCGGTGAACGCCGGGCCAACGCCGCCGTCATCGCTTCAATACACGAGCGGCTCATGGTGGTGGGCAATCGTGAATTACGCGGCAGCTTCATCTTCGCCGGCCGGGCGACGCAGACCGCACCGTTCGCGTCGGCCCTCGGCGGAGTGGTTTATCTCGGTGACACCGGAGACCGTCTGGCACGGGTGGGGCTATTCGAGCAGGAGCCGACCAACGTGCCGGGCAACGTGGTGTTCGGCGCCCTTTCCACCTCGGTCGGAGCCGACGCCGATCTTCGACCCGCGTTGACGGCGGACACCAGGCTGACCGACCTGGCCGGCGCTAACAGCCAGGGCATTCGCAAAGGCACCGTGGTCATCTCAGATACCCCCGGCAACTCGCTGCAAATTGACCTGAGCTCCGCCGACACCGTCGGTGACGTGATTGACATGATCAACGGCGGGGCGGAATCGGCGGGAATCAGCGTCACGGTCGACATCCAGGGCAACGGCTTAATGATCGCATCGGGTTCAGCGACCATCCGTGACACAGCCACCGGCGGGACCGCTTCCGATCTGGGTCTCGAAGCCCATGGATTGCAATCCGTGGGTTCCCCCGACCTTGGGCCGCGGGTTACCCCCAACACGCTGCTGGCCAGCCTGAACGGTGGAAGCGGCCTGGACCTGGAAACGGGATTCAAGATCACCAACGGCAACCGGACCGTGGAGATTGATCTGTCCGACGCGGTCACCATCCAGGATATCACCAATCGCATCAATGCCGCCGGCATCTTTGTCACCGCCAAGGTGAACCAGGCCGGAACGGGCATCGAGATCGTCAGCCAGGTTTCCGGCGCGAACATGAGCATAAGCGACGACGGCGGCAGCGCTGCCCAGGCGTTGGGCATCCGCACCATGAACGCGTCCACGCCCCTGAGTTCGTTGAATTTCGGGCGCGGCGTGGAAATCCTCGAAGGCAAGTCCGACCTGCTGATCAGCACCCGAGCCGGCACCAGCTTTGAGGTGAACCTCGACGGGGCGGAGACCGTGGGCGACGTCGCCGCGCTGATCACGCAAGCCGCGGCTGACGCGGGTATCAATGTCACCGCGGCCATGAGCGAAACGGCCAACGGCATCGTCATCAAGGATGAAACCGGCGGAACGGGGACATTGTCCGTGAACCGTGCCAACATTGACGCCTTCGCCGTTGACGACCTGGGCTTGCTCAAGACCGTGGCGGACCCTGACTCCGACCTGTTGAGCGACGACGTTGGAGCGGTGCGGGCCGACGGGGTCTTCACCGCTCTGATTGAGCTGGAGCGGGCTCTGCTGGCCGACGACGAGCGGGCCCTGGGTGAGATCTCGGAGCGTCTGGTGGAGTTTGGTGAAGAGATCACCCGGGTGCACGGCGTGATCGGGGCCCGTGCCCAAGGTTTTCGGGCGCGCGTGGAGCAGACCGAAAACGCGGTGGTGGCCACGCGCACGTTTCTCTCGGAGATTGAGGACCTGGATTACACCGAAGCGGTGACGCGCTTTCAACAAGCCCAGACCGCTTTGCAGGCGAACCTGTTGTCCGGTTCGCAGCTTTTGAATCTATCGTTGCTCGACTTTCTGGCGTGATCGTTGGATGCGTGATGGTGAGTCGGGTGTGGCCAATTGGAAGTGGCTGTGAGGTATTGTTAGGAGTTATGCGATGATCATTCAAACGTCGCGCTTTGGACCGGTGCAGGTCGACGAGTCCCGCTTGATCAGCTTCGAACGGGGCATCCTCGGCTTTCCCGATACGCACGAGTATGCACTGGTCCAAACCAGCGAACAAAGTGGTTTTTACTGGTTGCAGGCGGTGGACCGGGAGGATTTGGCCTTTGTCATCTGCGACCCTCGGATGTTCTTGCCCGACTATCGGGCCCCGGTCAAATTGGAGGAGCTGGCCCCCATCGGCCTGACCGAACCGGACAAGGGTCAGGTGTTCATCATCGTAAACAAGGTTGATGACCTGCTGACGGGCAATTTGCAGGGCCCGTTGGTGGTCAACGTGGAAACGCGTCAAGCTAGGCAACTTGTATTGAGTGACAAGAAGTATTCCACGCGTCATCCGCTGATGCGGCTGTCCGAGCGTCAGGAGATAAGCCGCACGGGTTAGCCCTTGGGTATAAGAAGGTCCAAGGTCCAAGGTGGATGGTTGAAAGTCGGGCCTTGAACCATTAAGCTTCGACCTTCGACATTTGACCTTTGACCTTGAACCTTAAAGCCGAGGAAGGAGCCGAGGATGTTGGTGTTATCCAGGCAAAAAGATGAGACGATTATGATCGGCGATGACGTTGAAATCACCATCGTCGACATACGCGGAGACAAGGTTCGGATCGGCATCACTGCGCCCATAAGCGTGCCCGTGCACCGCAAGGAGGTGTACGACGCCATCCGGCGCGAGAACGTGGCCGCGGCGGGTATGAAGCCGGACGACATTCAACGGCCCGAAAAAAATACTTCTGAACAGCATCGGGAAGGTAAGAAAAACGAATCGCCCAAGAAACCGTAGGGCACGCATGTGGGACAGGCTTTCCAGCCTGTCATTTGACCGGCCGGAAAGCCGGTCCCACAACGGGATGATGGAAAGCAACAGTCGGTCACGAGAAACTTTCGTTCCCCCTCACACCGAGGGATCAATCAGGGAGGATTGCACATGGGACGCATCAATACCAACATACCAGCGGTAAGTGCCGGCTTTCAGTTGGGCCGGAATCAGCGCGCTCTGGCGGTCTCGCTTCAGAGATTGTCCACCGGGCTAAGGATAAACCGGGGCGCCGACAACCCCGCCGGACTGATCGTGTCGGAGCGGCTGCGTTCCGAGATATCCGCGGTCCGGCAGGCGGTGGACAATTCCGAGCGGGCCATCAATGTGATTTCCACGACCGAAGCCGCCATCACCGAGATATCGTCGCTGCTTACCGACATACAGGCGCTAGTCGTGGAAGCCGCCAACACCGGCGCCTTTTCCGACGAGGAAATCGATGCCAACCAGTTGCAGATCGATTCCGCCATCGACTCCATCTCGCGCATCGCCAACACCGCCACCTTCGCCGGCCGCAAGCTCCTGGACGGCAGTCTGGGATACTTCACCAGCGGCGTTGACACCGTTGCGCTGGCCAACGTCAGCATTTTGGAAGGGAACTTCGGCACCCGTAGCTTTATCCCGGTCAACATCAACGTGAGTCAATCCGCCCTACAGGCCGAGTTGCACTTCCCCGCCAGCACCACCGGAAGTCAGACCGTGTCCATCGACATGCAGGGCCCCGCCGGGATCATCACGCTGTCCTTCCCGGCCTCCACCACCACCAACGATATCGTCCAGCAGGTCAACACCATCTCCGAATCCACCGGGGTGGTGGCATCGGCCAACGCCTATACCATCGCCGGGGATCCCACGACTGCGTCCGGCGTCATTTTTAACAGCAACACCTACGGGTCCGACGCCTTCGTGACCGTCACGCTGCTGGACAACAGCGGGCCCTTCCAGTTGGAGGATCGTAGCGGCAGCAACATCGACGCGCAGGGCGCCCGGGTCATCGGTCAGGACGCGGTGGCCACCATCAACGGCGCCGCTACAGTCGGCGACGGACTCAAGCTTTCACTCACGTCCTTCCTGCTGGACGTCCAAATCACTCTTGATACGTCGTTCGGAACCGGCACCAGCGAATTCGCCATCACCGGAGGCGGTTCGCTTTACCAGCTCGGTCCGCGCGTCAACATAAACCAGCAGGAGACCATCGGCATTCAAAGCATGCTGGCCAACAAGCTCGGCAACCGGCTGGTGGGGTTCCTGTCCGAACTGCAGAGCGGCGGGGCCAAGGCCTTGCGCTCCGGAAAATTCAGCAGCGCCTCGGACGTCGTCGACGAGGTCATCACCCAGGTGTCGGTCCTTCGTGGGCGTCTGGGGGCCTTCGAGAGGAACAAGCTCAGGCCCAACATCAACCAGTTGCAAAACCTGGTGGAGAACCTGACCGCGTCCGAGTCGGTCATTCGAGACACCGACTTCGCCGCGGAAACGACGGAACTGACCCGGGCCCAGATTCTGGTCCAAGCCGGCACCAGTATTCTGGCGATCGCCAACGCCCAGCAGCAGAACGTGCTCAGCCTGCTCGGCGGATAGTGGAAACCAGGCTGATCGCCTCGCCGGTGACTAAGGAACTCGAACAAAACCGAGCCGCGCCCGTCAGGAAGCGGGAAACTTGTCAGGCGTCGACCGCTCCCTTACGGTCGCGGCTCTGATTTCACCCCGTTTTGTTAAAGTCCCTTAACCAACTAACGTTCGAGCTTCTGTCGCCAGCGAGGCATCTGCCGGACGGTGACGCCGTGCCACAGCCCGACACCGTCGGCCCGGGCCTCCATCTCCAGGGCACGAAACCGCTCGCGCCGCGGGTGGCTGAACCGCGTGTCCGCATAGGCGTGCCCGCCGCGCAGCAGCGACTCGTTGAACATGGCCCCGGAGGGCACAACGTAGACATACCCAAGCAATCGCTTGTACTTGTCGCGCGTTTTGCCTTCGACCAGCTCCAGCCGGACGTCGTTGTTCAACAGCTTCCGGCGGGCAAACTCCGACGCCTCCGGGCCCCAATACATTTCACCGCCGAAGCCCACGGATTCGAATCCGTGGGTTTCCGGCGTGTCCACGCCCCATAGGCGGATCCGCGTGTGCCGGTAGCGCCCGTCCGGGACGTCGACGTCGATGGTGTCGCCGTCCACCACCTTGACAACCGTGAATACCCGCTGGTGATATCGCTGCAGATCACTGGCGACCGGCGGCTGCACCAGCGGCACCCGGCCGGAACGCCCCAACCATACCAGCACCATCAAAAGGACGACCAGCCCCGACGCCCACGGATGCCGCCGGTGGAGGTGTGGCTGTCGAATGTTCGAAGGAAGCTTACCCGTGCGCCGCCGGCGGCCCATGACCGCCCTCCCTACGCATTGACGATTGACGATTGACGAGAGGAGGTCCTTACTTGCAATCGTCAATCGTCAATCTACAATCGTCAATCCCCAATTGTTGCATTCCGGCGCACCAGATAGACGCCCCCTGTAGCAATCGCCAAGGCAAGCAATGTCTTAGCCCACAGCGCCATCGACGGCACGGGCAGGAATGCCGCCCCGGTCACCGGCGGACTCCACTCACCATTGGCGGTGGGGCCGAAGCTGAAGTCGCATGCAGCGATGTCCTGACCTTGTGCCGTGTGCAGCACCACCGATCGCGGGGGCACGGTAATGCCGGTCTGCGGATTGGCCCGCGGCTGATTGCCGTTGGTGTCGATGGTCAACCGGCCGATGACCTTCGCACCGATTAGGATGGGCGTTCCGCCGGAGAACCTGTACAACGCGTGGCCGTCGGCGTCATAGCCGGCGCATAATTCGACCGTCCAGCCTTGGGGAGGAGTCATCAGGGCGCATCGCTGAGCGCCGTCGCCGACTTCGACGTCCAGGTAGAACGTGTCCATCTCAGGCCCGAAGGGCTCGTTGACGTTGTTCAAGGTCCAGAGGAACTCACCGCAACCAGTGTCAACGTCGAAGGTTATGTTGGTGAGCTTCGCCAGCGGGGGATTCTTGCAGTTCACAACGGAGCAGACGCTCAAGACGAATAGCCCACGCTGCTCATCGCTGACGATGACCACCCCGCTGGGGAAGAACGGGTAGTTGCTCCAGGCCCCGGCGAAACCCCGTCCATTGTTCTCCGGATAGGTGTCGAAGTAAGCGACCTGCACCGGAAACAGCGGGTCCGTGGCGTCGAAGATGCGCAAGCCGGTCGTGTAGTTGGCCTCGTAGATCAGATTGCCCCTTACGTACAGGTTGTGATCGATCGAGGGCAGTCCGCTGCTAAAGGAACGGACGAACGTGGGATTGTTCAAGTCGGTCACGTCAAAAACCAACGTGCGGGTGTCGAAATTGAAGGCGCCCTCGTCGGCTTCATCACCCATGTAGAAGTAGCGTCGGTCTTCGCTGAGCCAGCCCTGGTGGGCGAATGCGACGGCAGGATAGGTGGTCCGTCCCAAGCTGGTCATGTTGCTCTTGTCGGTGACGTCGACGATCTCAAAACCAAAGCCACCGACACAGCAGAAGGCGATCTGCCGCCCCTCATTCGGTCCGGACTTGAAGGTGACCACCTGGGCGTCGTGTACATTGCGACCGTTCCATGCACCGGCGAATGAGGGGGACGCGGGGTCCGACAGGTCATAGGCCACCAGGCCGCCGTTGAAAATGTTGGCGCCCACCGCGTACAGAAACCCACTGTCCGTGTCGACGACGATGTTATGGGCTGTTCTGATTCCCTGGCCGTGATGCTCCTGCACAAGCGTGACAATGCCATTGTCGATATCCCCCATGTCGAGCACCTGGATGCCGTTGCCGCCGCCTGAGCCGTTTTCGTTCACGTTGTATGCCCAGTGCCGGTAAACCTTGATGTCGCTCCAGATGGAACGGTTGTCGGGGATTACGGCGATGATGTCGGGGTCGGCGGGGTCGGTGATTTCGACGAAGGCGGTGGAACTGTCCAGGCCGACGATGGCGTATTCCCGGCCCGAAGGCGACACATAGCCCCAGCAGTCGTTGGCTTGGGACGAGCGCGGGTCGAGGTCCCGCGGCCTCAGGTTGCTCAGCAAGCTGACTCCCAGGGCATCGAACTGGCCGCCGCCGGCGAGCGGACCGGGCGGAGCCGAAGACGGATCCTCCTTAAAGTGTGCTGGTATGCCCTGCGCGGCGACGGCGAAACACAAGACAACAGTAGCCCAAAGGCATGTCCGAACGATGCGGGGTAGCAAAACGAATCCCTCCTCCGAATGCTCGCTTGTTCGCATGATAGCAGAATAGGGGCAACCTGTGCCAGGCTCGATCATTGCACGCGGGGGTTTTGGGGCGTGTTTCCAGTCAATTGTTGGACGAAACGGGTGCAGATTCTCATTTCGGGCACCATCATCACCGACCCGGCGGGTCGATCAGATACTTCGTTTACGGCCCGCTCGCACGCCCCACGGGTGTTTTGCAGGTATGCTTTGCGTTGGAAGGTGGATTCCGCTATGTTAGTGGAGCGAGCGCAATCCTGCACCACGGATACGACCCGCGACCGCAAGCGAGCGGTCCAACGATCCGAGCCGCGACCGTGAGGGAGCGGGCAATCCGTACGGTGACCGCAAGGGAGCGGTAAAGAAGTGCAGGGCTGGAGCGGTTGCCTTCCGACCGTAGCGTAGCGAAGATACTGTCAGGGCGATGCCGGTCTTGTGAAAGGAGCACGAAACCTCATGACGTTGCCGTCGACAAGAATAGTGGTGCTGGCATGCGCCGCGGCGATGCATTTGTTTGTTTCAACCGGTTGGACGGCGGAAACGGATCGGCCGACCATCTCTGCGGACGGCATCTGGCGGGCCGTTGATAGGGCTGCCGCCACCGGTGCAGGACAGGGCTCTTGGGTTCGGCCGCGGAAGTATCGCGCTGTTGCCCTGGAACAAGCCGCGCTGGAGAACGCGCTTCGAGCAGCACCGATTGAGTTATCAGCCCATGCTTTGCAGATCCAGCCTCAGATCACTTTGCCCATGCCCGACGGCGCTTTTGCCCGATTCCGTTTCGTCGAGTCGCCCGTTATGGAGCCGGAGCTGGCTGCCAAGTTCCCCCAAATCAAGACTTATCTGGGACAGGGCATTGACGACCCCGCCGCCAGTGTGCGTTTCGATTGGACGCCGGCCGGCTTTCATGCCCAAATCCTTTCACCCTCCGGCGCGGTGTACATTGACCCTCTCAGCAAAGGCGACATCCGGCACTACGCCAGCTACTTCAAACGCGACTATAGAGCGGCGGCTGAACCGTTCCGTTGCACCATGGTGCCCGGGCCGCAGCATGCCCAAGCCCCCGGCCCCGACGTCCTGAGTTCCGGGGAAACGCTGAGAACCTATCGGCTGGCCTGTGCCGCCACCGGCGAATACACCTCGTTCCATGGCGGAACGGTGAGCGCAGGTATGGCCGCAATTACCACGGCCGTCAATCGCGTCACGGGGATATACGAGGTCGAGGTGGCGGTGCGTCTGATCCTCGTCGGCAACAACGATCTGATTGTTTACACCAACAGCGCCAGCGATCCGTACACCAACTCCAACGGATCCGCGATGCTGTCCCAGAACCAGTCCAACCTCAATAGTGTGATCGGCAGCGCCAACTACGACATCGGACACGTCTTCAGCACCGGAGGCGGGGGGATTGCAGGGGTGGGTGTGGTTTGCTCCAACGCCAAAGCACAGGGCGTTACGGGATTGCCGTCACCGATCGGCGACGTTTTTTATGTGGATTTCGTCTCTCACGAGATGGGTCACCAGTTCGGCGGGCTGCACACCTTTAACAGTACCACCGGCAGTTGCTGTTGCGGGAATCGAATCAGCCAGGCTGCCTACGAAACGGGCAGTGCCTCGACCATCCAGGGCTACGCCGGCATTTGCGGATCTGACAACCTGCAGCCCAACAGCGACCCCTACTTCCACTCGGAAAGCTTCCGGAGGATACGGCTGTTCGTTACCGGCTCTGCTGACTCTTGTGCGTCCAGCGTCTCGACGGGGAACGCTCCTCCCATCGTCAACGCCGGACTCGACTACACCATCCCGCGGAGCACGCCCTTTGTCCTGACCGCCGACGGGAGCGACCCCGACGGGGACACTACTACGTACGGCTGGGAACAGCGGGATCTGGGGCCGCCTCAAAGCCTGTCGTCGCCGGACAACGGGTCCAGTCCTCTGTTTCGTTCCTGGCTCTCCACCATGAGTCCCTCGCGCACGTTTCCGCGCCTCTCGAACCTGCTGAACAATACCACGCCTCTGGGCGAAAGGCTGCCGACCACCAGCCGTACCATGGATTTCCGCGTTACCATCCGCGACAACCACGCCGGCGGCGGCGGTGTGGATTTCGATGACATGGTCGTGACCGTGGATGCCGATTCCGGGCCGTTTACGGTCACTGCACCCAACACCGGTTCGCAAGTGTGGTCGGGCGTAGGCACGGTGTCCTGGAACGTAGCCGGGACGGATGGTGCTCCGGTCAGTGCCGGCCTGGTGAACATTCTGCTTTCCGACGACGGAGGCAACACCTTCTCCATGGTGCTGGCATCCAACACGCCCAACGACGGGACGGAATTGGTGAGCGTACCGAACACCGCGACCACTACGGCGCGTGTCAAGGTCGAAGCCGTTGGGAACATTTTCTTCGACATCTCCAATTTCGATTTCACCATCGAGGCCTCCGACAACCCGCCGGGCCAAGCCACCAGCCCCCTACCGGCGGATACGGCTTCGGGCATTCCAATCGTCCAGATTCTCACCTGGGCGCCTGGCGCTTTCAGCGGATCGCACGACGTCTATCTGGGCACCGACCCCAGCCCGGGCGCCGGCCAGTTTCAGGGAAACCAGATGGAGACGTCCTTTGACCCCGGCGTACTTCAGCAGAGCACTACCTACTACTGGCGAATCGACGAGCTAAACAGCAACGGGACCACGGCGGGCGACGTATGGAGCTTCACCACCCAGGATCCCGGCGACGAGCCGTGCCTACCACCGACGGTAACCGCCAACATCGCGTCCCGGTACATCCGGATCGCGCCGGATTTGAGCGGCACCAACCCGGTGGCCTTTCGCATCGGCTGCGGTAGCACCACCGAATGGGTGGAGTTGATCCGGACGGACTACAGTGACGGCGAAGTCTTGGTCAACATCGGCAGGGGTGTGGCGGACTGTGCTAGTGCCGACTTCCTGACACCGGCTCAATGGACCAGCAATGGAGCTAACGCCCTGTATGTGACCGGTCTGGCTGTAGCGCCCGGCTCGAAACCGACGGTGACGGCGGTGTGCGTCAACTGCGCCGGAGAGGAGGCGACCCCCGCGACGGCGGCTGATCAAACCTGGGCATATTGCGACTCCAGCGGCGACGGGGAAGTGACGTTCTTCCTGGACCTGTTCAAGCAGTTCTCGAACACCGCCGGCGCCGGATTTCCGAACTTTACCGGTCCTAGTCCTGGCATAGAAGTCGACACGCAGGGCGATTCACCCACCGTGCCGGACCAGCAGATCACGTTTTTCGCCGACATCTTCGCCTGTTTCGTTGTCACCGACGCGGGCGGGGGTGCGTCCTGGACGGGCGACTCTTGCCCCGGGTTGGTAAAATAGGGGACAGTCAGTTATTCTTAATTCAGCTTCGGTTTTCTCTTCGCCTTCTTGAGTGTCGGCTTCGGCTTCCTGGGCCGGCCCACGGGCAATGGGCGAAGACGCCGGCCCAAGCGGCGCTCCAACCTCCTCAGAAACGCATCCGTCGCCAGAGGACGGCCGCGGTGCGTGCTGAGCCGAATCGCTGACAAATCTGATTCGTCCTCGCGCCGCCGCAGGGTCGACTTCCATCTGTCGGGCCGCCACGCTTTCAGCCAGCCGGACAGGTCCAGCAGCCCTCTGGGGTCCGTCCCGGAAACATGCGCCGACGCACTCGACCACGGGTGCCGCCAGGCCACCCGCACCAACTTCTGCCGCACCGGGTTGCGCTCCACATAGCACAGCGCCCGCCACAGGTGGACTTGGTCCAGTGCGCAGGAGAAGAAGCGGTCCTGCCACAAGTGCCCGCTACGTCGTCGCCTGCGATTGATGTATTGCGTGTAGCGGAATTGGGTGCGGCCGATGGCCTGGGCCAGCGAGTTCTCGCGAGTTGGGGTCCCTATGATGTGGATGTGGTTGTTCATAAGGCAATAGCCCAGGACGGTCACGGCGTAACGCCGGCAGTGGTCTTGCAGCAAGTCCAGATACACGTGCCGGTCTTGGTCCACGAAGAACACGTTCCGCCGATTGTTGCCGCATTGGGTGACGTGGTGCGGTCGACCGGGAAGCACGATTCTTGCTACGCGAGGCATGCCTCCATCCTACCCCACTCCGATGGACCTGTCAAGAAACACGTGACTGCCCCCTGTTGTTCGGCTGGGTGGCCCTGGGAGGTTGCCCTCCCAGGGCTCCCGCAGATCCGGACGTGCGCGATTGACGCATCCGGTTCCTCTGGCCATGGATTCGCTGCTCAAGGGCATCCGTAGTGCTATCCGTTGGTGTTACGTTGACATCGACCCAGGACGTCAGTGCATCCGGGATGTTTCCTTCCAACGGGACCATGACCAGGCGTCTCGCTTCCCTCCACGGGGGCCGAGCGGATTCCCGTTCCCCCGCTTCGACGGTACTATCAAGACGCTGCGACTCCCTGCCGTTCATCCCGCCGCGCTTCGTTTCCTTCGCTTGGCGGTACCGCTCCGGACGCTTGCGATTGGCTTCCGCAGGCGGCAAGCGACAAACGCCTGCGGACCGGGACACATTGGTCACCCGGGTGCCCCATACCCCCGGGGTCTCGTGCGGAAACGATCGCGGCCTCCCACGTTCCTGGGGAACCCTCTTGTGCCTATGCCCTGCTCTCCGACCCCGGCGGGACCGACACGTCAGGCCATTTCGGCGCGCCGACGCGGCCCCCGTACGAACCACGACGAAGGCTCCCGCATGCAATGTGTCTTTCGGGGCTCAATCACACGGCCTCAGCACTCGCTGTCTACGCTTCGCAGCGCCGGTTGCCCGGACACCACGCAAGACTCGCTTCCGGCTGATGGCCAGTTCTACCGGGCGGGATTGGTTACCCGCAGGGTTCCAGCGAAAGGTTTCAGAATGCTATACAACCATGGCAATCATCCTCCTTCCCCAAGCTTTCGTGGCGCAAGGT
>JAZGDL010000001.1:0-4696 GCA_036477795.1 Phycisphaerae bacterium | reverse complement strand
TTCGTGCTGGTCAATACCGGCGATGAAGCAGTGCGCTCCCGTAATCGCCTGCTGACCACCGTGTGTTACCGGCTGAACGGCAAGGTGACCTACGCCATCGAAGGATCGATCTTTATCGCCGGCGCCGCCGTGCAGTGGTTGCGGGACGGCCTCGGTCTCATCCAGTCGGCTTCCGAGACCGAGGCGCTGGCCAGCAGCCTTGCGGACAACCGCGGTGTGTATCTGGTACCTGCCTTCACCGGCCTCGGGGCGCCCTACTGGGACGCCCACGCACGGGGCGGTCTGTTCGGCATCACCCGCGACACGGGCGTGGCCGAGATCGTCAGGGCCACGGTGGAGTCGGTTTGCTACCAGACCCGGGATCTGCTCCAGGCCGTCGCCAACGACGTCGCCACGAATCTCACCGCGCTGCGCGTAGACGGCGGTATGGTTGCCAACGACTGGCTGATGCAGTTCCTCGCCGATATCGTCGACCTGCGGGTGGAACGGCCGGTGGTGACAGAAACCACGGCGTTGGGCGCCGCCTATCTCGCCGGCGTCCAAGCGGGCGTGTTCGAGTCACTGGACGATGTCACCGCCAACTGGCGTCGGGATCGCAGCTTCGAGCCGACAATGAACGCGAGCGAGCGCAAGCACCTGGTGGCGGGATGGTCGAAAGCGGTATCCCGTGTTCGGGAATCCTAGACCGCGTATTGGATCGGAACTCGGATTGCTCGCGGCGCGCAGATGAATCGCTTCGTGGAAAACTTACACGTTCTGCCCGTCACACGCCGCTGACTCTGCCTCTGACCTGAACTTCGGCACCTTTGGCTTCATCCTCTGTGTCGGTGAGGTATTCGGGAAAGCCCTCGGCGCGAAGATCGTCCCCGCAATCATCTTCCAGACGTTTGACTACCATCGACGACCATACTCTGGAGCCATAACGTTTCAGCGCATCGCGCATGATGGCGACACACAGCGGCGACAGTTCCAGGGGAACATCGTGCTTGTTTCCCAATTCATCAAACAAGGTCAAATCCTTTACTTCATGATCCATCGTAAAATTGATGTTGTAGCTGCCATTGAGAATCACCTGGCCTTCGGTTTCATGAACAAAGGAATTACCCGACGAAATTCGAATCGCTTCATAGGCGACACCCAGATCGACTCCGGCTTTTTTCGCAACCATGAAGGCTTCGCCGGTTGCGATAAGCTGTACCCCGGCGAGGTAGTTGGTCGTCACTTTCATGATGGACGCGGTTCCCAATGGGCCGGTATGCAGGATGTCCCCTCCGATGGTGGCCAACAAGGGAAACACCTTTTCGAATGCGGCACGTTCGCCACCAGCGAAAATGGCGATATTGCCCGTTGCCGCACGATGACAGCCACCGGACACCGGGCAGTCCACGGGTATGGCACCTTTGTTTTTCACCAGGGTGCCCAGGCGGCGAATTTCATCGGCGTCCGTGGAACTCATCTCCAGCCAGATCTTTCCTTCCGACAAGCCTTCGATCACACCATCCGGCGCCTCCATCACCTGAGCGGATACCGCCGGGGAGGGCAGACAGGTGATGATCACATCCGATGCCAACGCCATGGATCGACCGCCCTCACCCCAGCTCGCCCCCATCTGCAACAAGGGGTCGGCCTGGCTGCGATCAAGATCGCGCACACTGAGCGAATATCCGTTGCGAATCAGACTGCCCGCCAGTTTGCCGCCCACATTGCCTAACCCGATAAAGCCGATGTTCATCTTTCAGTAATGTTCATAATCGGTACCGCAAGATTATTTCTCCAATCAAGCACAGATCGCCATATCCGATCCGTCTTCCCATTTTTTCTGTTCGAAAATCGGCCCCTTGTAGGCACCGGACAGGATGGCTTCACGGGCCTTTGCCCAGCTTTTCTTCCAGGCCACCGGATCGCGCAATTCGTTCTCGGGGTTGGCGCGGCTGCGAGCGACGAAGCTCGGGAAGGCGGGTCGTCCCGTAGGCTTGCCGGACACGCTGTAACGCAGATCGAAGCTCCAGCGCAGGCCGTTGGAGCGGTTCGGCAAGGCGCAATGGATATTATTCTTGTCGAACAGAATCACCCCACCTTTCCCGAGCGGCAAAGGCTGTGGTTCACGGTCGCCGATGAGAACATCGGGCACGTACATCTCAGCGGCAATGAGCTTGCCAGGGCAATGCCGGAGCGTGCCACCCTTGTGGCTGCCGGGAATCGACATCAGACAGCCGTTCTCCACGGTCGCCTCGGTCATGGCGACCCAGAGGGTCAGCATCTGCGTCTCGTCCGCATCCGGGGTCAGGGCCACCGTATCCTGATGCCAGGTCGTGGCCCCTACATTGGAATGTTCAGCCCGTTCCGGGTCCATCCATCGTAGCGGAGGCTTCATCCGCACCTGCTGCACCGGGTTCGACGTCAGTTCCCCGCCCAGCAAGCTCTCGGCCACATCCAGCAGTTTCGGGTTCCTGAGCAAAGCGAATGCGGCCGGGCCGTCATGCATGACAAATTCCGCCTCATTGATCTCGCCACTGATCAGGGGCAGTGAGATATTGAAATAGCGATGCAGTTCCGGGAATTCCCCAAGAATACGGCCAAAGCGATCGCCAAAAGCCAATGCTTCGAAATCGCTGGAGATGATTCCCCCGGCAAATAGATCTGCAGCCACTCGATCCAGGAGCCGCGCATATTCCTCCTCCAGGGGCGCGAGATCCGCTTCCACCAGCAGGCCATCCATGGCGAGAAATCCGTTCTCCTCGAAGGACCGGATCTGTTCAGGGGCTAGATGGTGGGACATGGAGTGGCTCTGCTGAGCTTCCGACTCGGCGCTCCACAAAATATAAGAAATTTTTTTGTATCTGTAAATTAGCCACATAGATAAGGCGTAGAAAGGTGCCGTAGAAAACATATCGGCCCCGGCACCTTATAAGGATGGCACCTTATAAGGATGCTGAGGGAAAGCCGCTCAATAATTTTTTAGCCGGATGAGGGCAAAGACCACCGCTTGCCGAACCGCGTAATCCGGGTCCGCCTGGGCCGCCTGTAAAGCGTCCAGCGCCCCTTCGCCGCTCATCCGCCCCAGACTCAAGGCCGCCTGCCGACGGACACTGGGGGCCGGGTCTTTCATGAGTGTCTTGACAAGCGATCCAACCGCCTCAGGCCCCCACCTCGCTAGAGCCTGGATTGCACGCCCCCGGACCAAGCTGTCCTCGTCCTCCAACGCCACCGTCAATGCAATCTCTGCGCCCGCGCCACCAATTTTGCCCAGGGCGATGGCGGCGATCTGGCGAATCAGTGGGTCCTCGTCTCGGGAGAGCAACAAGGCCAAATCTTTGGTGGCCGTTTCATCCGGTATAATTGCCAACCGCTGCACTGCACGCAAGCGATCTTCGCGATCGTCATTCAGGCTCACGGCGGCAGTCTCTTGCGACACCTCGGTCTTTCTGGTTGGCATCGTCCGCGCAACCGGGGAGGTTCCAGCCGCAGCATCGCCACTCGCACCCAGGGCGATCACCCTGACCAACGGCCTTACCCCCGCGTGGCCCTGGGACGGGGCGTAGATCATGATCAAGGAGCTGTCGTCGAGAAGTCGCCGAATGCCTTTGTCCAAGGGAAGGTCCGAGAACGACCACGTCACAGGATCGCCAAGATCGCCTCTGATGATCACTTCGAAGCCCGCTTGCGCGCCGATGGCCACGAGGACATCGGCCATCGGCGCATCGTGGAGTTTCACGGTCAGCAACCCCGCCCGGACCGCCACCTCATCAGTGGCGGGAGGTGCGTGCTCTGCCGCTAAAGCGTCTTGCCCGGGGTGGTTCAGGCTGGCGATCGCCGGGACGAGAAGGAGTCCGGCCAACCCCATGGCCCGGGAAAGGACCCGCTTTCGCATAACCGGCGCGACAAGCGAAGAACACACCTCTTCAGCTCCCCTCAGCCAACGTCTATTCCCTCCGGGTGCTGGCTCGACGGGACCACTTTACCCCACGTCAAGCCACGATCGTACCATCACGGACGTTCAGTTTTAACGAGAAAGGTGCCGCTGACATATCGGCGCCGGCCCGGTGGAGTATTCGGGCTGGTTCAACGCTGCGTTCGGGACACCTGGGAGTACCGAAAGCAATCCCTGGTATGATCGTTGACCATGCCGACCGCCTGCATGAACGAATAGCAGATGGTAGTGCCGACGAATTTGAAGCCCCGCTTTTTCAACGCCTTGCTGAGAGCATCGGAATTCTTCGTGGATACGGGGACCTCGGAGACCTTACACCAGCGGTTGACGACGGGACGCCCGTCGACGAAATCCCACAGATAGTCTGAGAAGCTGCCGAACTCGTTCACGATGTCGAGGAAGGCGCGGGCGTTGCCGATGGTGGCATCGATTTTCAGGCGATTGCGAATGATGCCCGCGTCATTCAACAGCGCCCGCTTCTTGCGCCCGTCGTAGCGGGCGATCTTACTGGCATCGAATTGGTCGAAGGCGCGGCGATAGTTCTCCCGCTTCTTGAGCACCGTTATCCAGCTCAGCCCGGCCTGCGCGCCTTCCAGAATGATCATCTCGAAGAGTTGGGCGTCGTCGCGCAGGGGCACGCCCCACTCGCGGTCGTGGTATTCCAGGTACAACGGGTCCGTCCCCACCCAGCCACAGCGTTTTCTGTCGGAGCTCTTCGCGGGCATTTGTCCGGTCAACGAATCCTATAGGCGCTATTGATTGTCC